>NZ_JAIUIB010000004.1:0-516976 GCF_020165375.1 Mesorhizobium sp. BR1-1-4
GTTTGGGGGGACTTGGGGGGTGGCCCGTCGCACTAACAATGTCCGGGCACGGTGATGGTTCCGTGACTTGGAAAATTTTTTACGAAATATTTGAAGACGCTTGCCGGGAGCGTGCCTTCAGCCAGTCACGGCCGGCATGGGCAAAGACGGCGCCGAGCACGATGGCACCGCCGACCATGCTGGCCAGCGGCGGGATTTCGGCCAGGAACAGAAATGCAAACAGGATCGCGAACGGCACTTCCGCCGAACCGAGCAGGCCCGATTCAGGCGCCGGGATCAGCCGCGAGCCTTCCGTCCACAGAATGGAAGCCAGTGCGAAGGACGCGCCGAAGGTGGCAAGCAGGATAGCGTCCCTTGATGAGACCGCCAGGGGATCCGTGACGAACCATCCGAGTATGAACAGCAGGAAGGCCGAAACCGCGCCGGCCCACACCACGGGCGTGTCACGGAACGCGCGAACCATGATCATGTACAGCGCGCTGCCGGCCGTCATCAGCAGCGCCAGCCCGTCGCCGAACAAATTGCCGGTGGCAAAACCCGACCACACCATGATGGCGACCCCGCACAGCGACACCGCCGCCGCCACCATCGTCTGCAGCCGGAAAGGTTCGCGCACCAGCATCCAGGCCAGTACGGCGGCAATGAAGGGCGACGTCGCGTAGATGACCGCGACATTGGCGACGAAAGTGAACTTGAAAGCGGAAATGAAGGCGATGCTGGCCAGTGCGCCTTCGACGGCTAGCAGCCAGCCGCGCCAGCCAAGCCGCAGCGGTTCACGGTTGCCGGCACGGCGGCGGCGCCACAATACGTAGAGGCTGATCAGGATCGCGCCGACAAAGCCGCGCCAGCAGGTGATCGTCAGCGGATCGGCATGGATCGACTTGGTCAGAACGCCGGTCAGCCCGAATACAGCCGCCGAGGATGATACCAGCAGGATACCCAGCGTGCGTTCGGCGGTTTCCGCGGTGGCCGTGATCTCAGTCATGCCGGCAGCCTACCTTGCCTCGTCCTGACATCGTCGTGTCGGGAGTAATGACCATCCACGTCAAAGCCGCTTGCGGAAATGTTCGCCGCCGACGATCAGCAGGCCGGCGGTGACGATAAGGGCGGCACCCAGGAACACTTCGCGGCGCGGCACGTCGCCCCAGATCGCGAAGCCGAGCGCGAACGCCCACAACAGCGAGGTGTACTCGAGCGGCGCCAGGATCGATGCCGGCGTGCGCTTCATGCCTTCGAAGAGAAGGTATTGCGCCAGGCCGCCGAGCGCACCGACGCTGGCAAGAAGCAGCAATTGTGCCGGGTCCGGCGTATGCCACCACGACAGCGCCGGCACCGCCGAAAAAACCAGGAAATAGAAATTGTTGAGGAGGAGCTGGATCGTCGAGCGCTCGGCAAGCGCCGTCTTGCGCAGAAGCACGATGGCGATGCCCCAAAGGCAGGCCGCCGTCAGTAGCAGCAACACGGGCACGGACAGGCCAAGACGGGTGGGATCGCAGGCGACAAAGACGCCGGCAAAGCCGATCAGAACCGCCAGCCAGCGCAGAACGGGCACCTTTTCGCCAAGCAGGACCACCGATAGCACGGTGACGATGATCGGAGCCGCGTAATAGACGGTGGTCAGTTCGGCGAGTTGCAGGCTGCGGGCGGCGTTGTAGTAACAGAGCCAGGCGGCGAGCGTGAAGGCGCTGCGCACCAGCATCGGCCGCACGATCTGCGAGCGCACCGTGTCGGCGAACAGCGGCCGCCCGCCGATCACCGCGCAGGCGCCAAGAATGGTGATGCTGCGGAAGAACATGATCTGCCAGACGGTCATGGTGGTGACCAGCAGTTTGATCGAGGCGTCCTGCGTCGAAAACAGCAAATAGGCGGCGCCCGTCAGCAGGATTCCGGCGAAGACCCTTTCGCGTGTATCGAGAATGGCGATATCGGCCATAAGGCGTGCGCCTGCTTGAGTGAAGGCGGCCCCAGCCCCTGTCGGCTCCGCACCTGCCAGCTATACGGGCGAAATCCCGCACGGCGCTGCTCCAGCACCGCGCTTGCTTTTGGGGCAGGCGGCAATGGCGCGAAATGCAAGCTTGTCCCGGATGCGGCTTCTGGCGCGGCAGGGTCGATTGGTTTAGCATCATCTTATAAAGCCGGAGACGAAGGCAGGCGCGCAGAACGCCGAGGGACGGACATCGAATTGGCGCTCAGCTCATGCCAGATGTAGCTTGTGCGGGCGCGGCGTGACGGGCCGCTTCTGCCAGAGCGGATATTGCGGGGAGAAGGCCGATGCAGAAACTGCAGTCGCAAGGCGTCCATCACATCACGCTGGTCGGTGCCGGTCGCCAGACCTCGATCGATTTCTGGGAAGGGGTGCTGGGCATGCCTTTCATCTTCGAGCAGCCCAATCTCGACAAGCCGAGCGAAAGCCATCTTTATTTCGATCCGGGCGACGGCCGGCTGATCACCATCTTCACCGACGAGACCCGCACGGCCGTGCAGCGCCGCACCCCGACCGACCCGGGCTGCGTGCATCACATCGCCTTTTCGGTGTCCCGCGTCACTTTCCTGCAGGCGGTCGCCCGGCTCGACGAGCGCGCCATCAAACACAGTGGCGTCAAGGATCGCGGCTTCATGGATTCAATCTATTTCGAGGATCCGCTCGGCCTTCTGATCGAGCTTGCCTCTTATCGTTTCGAGCCGCCTGCAGGCTTCACCCATGCCGATGTGCTGATGGAGGCGCATAAGCTTCGCGTCACGCGTGGCGACTACAACATCGCCGAGGTGCATCTGGCTGATGCGATCCAGGCGCTGGTGGAACGCGCGCGCGCGACATTGTCGGCGGACCGGGCGCCCAAAAATCCATACTGAAGGCTGAACAGGCAAGGGAGGAACACGTGGCAAAAGCAGTGGCGAAAAGCGCAGGGAAACCGGCCGCCAAACCAGCGGCAAAAGCGGCAGCAAAAGCTGCGACCAAGACGGCGCCAAAGGCCGCCGGCAAGACGGCGGCCAAGGCCAAGGCGAAACCGGCAAGGAAATCGGCGCTGACCATCAGCATGCTGAAGCCGAGCGTCAACAACATGACCGTTCGCGTCTTTGCCCGCGCCGCCGGGCTCGACCATGCGGAGACCGATGCGTGGGGGCAGACGCGCTCGCCCGAATACATGGCGCGTAATCCGGCCCACCTGACGCCGATGATCGAGGACAAGGGCCTGCCGCGCGGCGTGCTGTGGGAGAGCTGCGCCATCATGCAATATCTTTCCAACAAGCATGGGCTGGAGAAATTCTACCCCAAGGCGCCAGCCAAGCGGGCGATGATAGACAGCGCCATGTTCTATCTGATCGGCACGCTTTATCCCTATGTCGCGCGCGCCACTTATCCGGCGCTCGGCTTCCCGCAATATGCCGGCGAAGTCGGTCACAGCGACGCCCACCCGGATAGGAAATCGGAGGCGCAGAAGGCCGCGGTCGCCGCCATTGCCGAGCCTCTCGAGGTCTTCCACTCCTTCTTCCGCGACGGCAAGCCGTTCATCGGCGGCAAGAACCCGTCGATCGCCGACATCCGTCTTGCGGCAACGCTCGAATTCCTCGCCGTCATCGACTACGCCCTGCCCAAATGGGCGAAGGAATACATGGCTGCGATGGAGAAGAAGCTCGGCAAGGCCTATGCTGGTCCGGCCGGCGACGTGCGCGGCTACATCGCCCATGTGAGGTCGCAGGCCAAGGCGTGAGTCCAACCAGTCGATGGGGCGATGAGCTGCGGAAGCGGCCGCGGGACTGATCTTACCGGCTCCCTCGCGGTTCCCGCCAGCTTGAAGTTGGCGGGGCTTGCGTTAGTCTGGGCACGGATGCAGTCGAATTTTTCTCTCGACCGGCTTGAACGCTGGAGTGGTGGCGTGGCCGCCGCGGCCCTGGCGGCAACGCCCGAAGACTTGTCGGCCCGCTTCAGCGCGGCGGCAAGGGTGCTGCTTGGCTCGGATCGTGTCTATGTTGGCTTCTATCGTCGCGACATAACATCCCTGACCATCGACGATGCCGGACCCGATCGCTGGAACCGCGACTATGATGCGCGCGTCTATCGCCAGGATCCGTTCTTCCAGAGGTTCGCCAGCACCAGACAGGATTTCCTGCTGCCGTTGTCGGCTCTCAGCCAAGGCGATTTCCAGCGCACGCCGTATTACCGCGAATTCTACGGGCCCTCCGGCAGCTTCGATGAAATAACCGGCGTGTTCAACCTCGACGGACTGACCGCCGGCTATGTAACCTTTCTTCGCCGGGAAGGCGCACCGCGTTTTGGCGAGCGTGATCTGGCTGTGGCCGGCGCGGCGAGCAGCGCGACAAAGCTCATTCTGCAAAGGCTGCTTCATTTGTGCCGTCTTCGCGACAAGGGTTCCGCAATCGAAGCCGCGGGGTCGCAACTCAGCGCCCGGGAAAGGCAGATCGCGCGGCTCCTAATCGAGGGTGGCAGCGCCAAGACGATTTCGCGAAACCTGTCAATTTCACCCGGCACCGTGCGCAACCACATCAAGCAGGTCTACCGCAAGCTCGGTGTGCACTCCCAGGTCGAGCTGTTGGCCATAGGCTGGAAGGCCTCGCCCAACTGATGGTTCGCCAGCTTCACTGTCCCGTCACGACGCGTGTCCACATGCGGTTTTGCAGCCGCAGCAGCTTTGCGTCGTTGTTTTCGACCACGAACAGCTTGGCCTTTACATCGTCAGATGGGAAAACGCCGGGATCCTTTGCGACGGCCTGATCCATCAGTGGCAGGGATTCCGGGATCGCATTGGCATAGGAAACATAACTGGAATTGGCCGCTGCGATATCGGGCCGCAAGTTGAAATCGATCCAGGCTTGGGCATTCTCCGGATGCGGCGCATCCTTCGGCACGGCCATCGTATCGAAGTTTATCAGCGTGCCTTCCCTTGGAATGGAATATGCAATCTCCAGCTTCTTCGCGGATTCCGCCGCACGGGTCTTGGCCTGCAATATGTCGCCCGACCAGCCCAGCACGACACAGATGTCGCCATTCGCCAGGTCGTTGATGTATTTCGACGAGTGGAAGTAACGGATATAGGGACGCACCTTGCCCATCAGCTCTTCGACCTTGGCGAGGTCGTCCGGACTGGTCGACCTGGGATCGATGTGGAGATAGTTCATAGCCATAGGAATGATCTCCGCCGGAGCATCGATCATGGCGACGCCGCAATCGGAGAATTTCTTGACGACGTCGACGTCGAAGACCATGGCGAAGGAACCTGTCGGCGCATCCGGCATCCGTTGCTTGACGGCAGCGACATTGTAGCCGATCCCGTCTGTGACGGCCATATAAGGCACGGCGTACAGGTTCTGCGGATCCGCACCCGCGATCAGCGACAAGGCTTGCGGATCGATTTTCGAGTGGTTTGAAAGCTTCGATCTGTCGAGCCGCAGGAAAGCGCCTGCCTTCACCTGGTTCTTCAGGAACGGAAAGGCCGAGGGATAGACCACGTCATATCCCGAGCCGCCGGTGAGCAGTTTCGTCTCAAGGACCTCGTTGCCGTCATAGACATCGTAGCGGACCTTGATGCCCGTCTCCTTCTCGAATTTCTCAGCCGTGTCCGGGGCGATGTAGTCGGACCAGTTGTAGACGTTGACCACCTTCTCATCGTCCGCCCGGGCGACGCCGAAACTGATGCCGCAGGCAAGCGCGGCGGTCAGGATTGGGAAGAGCAGAGCGCGCATGGGTATCTCCTTTTGCCTGGCGGGCCGACGCGGCGCACCGTTCTGATTTCACTTCGGCACGCTTGCCGCTCAACGCCGGTGGGGCGCATAAACGGGTAACGTGATACAGGCGACATTGCCGCCTCCGAGCAGAATTTCGCGGGAGTTCTCGATGCCGACGAGCTTGTGATCGGGAAACAGCGTGGCCAGCTGTTGCTTTGCCTTCCCGTCGAGATTGCAGCCGAATTCCGGCACGACCACGACGCTGTTGCCCGGATAATAGTTGATGTAACTCGCCGCGATCCGGTTGCCGGTCGGCCGTGCCCAGGTCGAATCGACCCGGTCCACGCTCTCGCTTTCTTCCATCGTCATCTCGATCGGCAGGGGATGGTGCAGCCGATGAACCTCCAGGCGACGGCCACGCGCGTCGCGGGCCGAGCGCAGCACCTCTTCGGCTTCGCGTACGATCTCATATTGCGGATCGTCCCGCTCGTCGGTCCAGCTCAGCGCCACGACGCCCGGACGAACGAAGCAGCAGAGGTCGTCGACATGGCCATCCGTCTCGTCGAAAGCAAAACCGCGCGGCAGCCAGATGATTTTGTCGACGCTGAGATAGTCGCCAAGCTGTTGTTCCACCTTCGCCTTTCCGAGATGGGCATTACGGTTGCGATTGAGCAGGCACTGCTCGGTTGTGATGAGCGTGCCTTGGCCGTCGCATTGCAGCCCGCCGCCCTCGGCGATCAGCGGTGCGCGATAACGGTCCATCCTCTCGATCTCGAGGACCTTTTGCGCCACGAGGTCGTCGAGGTCCCAAGGCGAGTAGAGGCCGCCGTCGAAACCGCCATAAGCGTTGAAGATCCAATCGACGCCGCGCACTTCGCCTCGATCATTGACGACGAAATTGGGGCCACTGTCGCGGAGCCAGGAATCATTGGTGGACATTTCCACGACGCGCACATGGCTGGGCAATCGCGCTCTTGCGTTCTGCCACTGGCGGCTGGATGCCGCCACCGTCACCGGCTCGCTTTGCGCGACCGCCGTAGCGACATTGGCGAACAGCCTCTGCGCGGGCTTGGCGCCCAGACGCCAGGTGTCCGGCCGTTCTGGCCAGATCAGCCAACAGCTCGATTTGGGTTCGAATTCGCCAGGGGCGCGAAACCCATCCTGCCTCGGTGTGGTCGAGAGCGTATGTGACATTGTGGGACCACCGGAAAATGGAATGACGAAACCTTGCCCGATCAGACGGTTTTGAGGCCTTGTCCGTCAATGTCCCATTTGGGACAGCTTGATCGCTGCGCCCGCCACCGGGCCTGCATCGGCGCCGGGCCTTGGTTGCCCGGAGACTCGATGTCCCGTTGTCTACTGGGTTGCCTGGTAAAGCTCCGAAGCGGCCTGCTTCAGCGCGCGCCGTCCGTCCGGTTCGAGATACATCATGTGCCCACCTTCGACGACGTCGAGGCGGATCGGCCTGGCGCCGGCGAGCGACGGGATCTGGCTGACCAGATAACGCGACGCCAGATAGGGAGTGACGAGATCGGTGTAGCCGTTGACGATGACGACGCCCAGCGCGGGATTCAAGGACCGCGCCCGTTGCAGGTCATCCATCACGCCGGCATAGCCCTGGCGCGAGGCGCTCGTCCCATAGTCCCAGTTGTGGCTGATATCGCCGTTCAGCAAGCGGTAGCTGACATCGGTGCGAAAGTTCAGCTCGTCGCGCGCGTAAGCGACAAAGGCCGAGGTCAGCGCCGGCACGCTACGGTCCAGCACCGGATCGGGGCCAGCGATACGGGCGCTCTGGGGAGCGATGTCCGCCGTCGCGATCATGCCGTCATAGGGGCTGAGCACCTTACCCGTGGCACGGCCAAACTCCCTTGCGAAGAGCGAGGTCGGGACGCGGGCGAAGTTGCGGTGAACGAGGTCGAGCGGCAGGCCGGTGATCTCGGCCACGCGGTCGCCCGCCAGCCGTCCGCCTTGCTCCAGCCCACTGGTGAGCGCACTGAGGTACTCGCCAAGTGCATAACGCTCGACCTCGGCGAGCTTTTTCCGCAAAGTGTCGCCGTTGACACCTTCACTGCGCAGGCGAACCGCGGCGAGGGAGGGTAGTTCGAGAGCCCAATGCAGCGGCTCGAATTCGTCGGGCTGCACCAGGGTGAATTCCAGCGCCGGCGAGATCAGCACGATGCCGCTCGGGCTGATGCCGATATCTTCCTGCAGCGTCCTGGCAAGCAGTGCCGCGCGGAACCCGCCATAGCTCTCACCAGCGAGGAACAGCGGAGATCCCATGCGGCTGTTTTGGGCGAGATAGAGCCTGATGAAGGCGCCGATCGAACTGGCATCCTGGCTGACGCCCCAGAAGTCGTGCGTATCCTGGCCGGGCGCCTCGCGGCTGTAGCCGGTTCCCACCGGGTCGACGAAGACGAGGTCGGTCATGTCGAGCCAACTGTCGGGATTGTCGATGATTTTTTGCGGCGAGGGGAGAAATTCCCCGCCGGCTCCGGTGGCCACGATGCGCGGTCCGAGCGCGCCGAGATGCAGATAGGCTGAAGCGGCACCCGGGCCGCCGTTGAACACGAAGGTGATCGGCCGCGGTGCTTCCGTCGCCACGCTCTCCCGCGGCTTCAGCGTATAGGCAACATAGAAGATCTCCGCTGTGACCTCGCCCTTGCCGGAGAGCAGCGGAAGCGTGCCGGCCTTTGCCTGATACTGCAGGCTGCGTCCGCCAATGGTGATGGAATGGTCGGTGACCTCAGGTGACGGCAGCAGTGAAAGCACGCCGCCCGCGGGTGCCGGCCGCTCCGGCGTTTCGGCCAGGAGAGGCTGCGCGAAGCCGGCAAGCATGAAGAGGACAAGGGAGACGAGTTTCAGCTTGGAACGCATGAGACCTCCGCGGAAAAGACTCCCGCATAGCTATGGCCGAGGCGGATGAAGTCAAAGGGATCAGACGATGGCGCGCCCACTGCTGTTGTTTCCGCCGAAACCAGTTCCTGACAGCTTGGGTCGTCATGTTTGGATTGCCTCACACGTCTCGCAGGACCATGCTATCAAGGCAGAAAGCCTGTCGGAGGAACGAAAATGGACGCAACCGAGCTGAAGGCCATGCAGGCGCCGCTGAAGCAGGCCTACCGCGACGACGCCACGCAAGCACTGATCACTCTAAGGGCAAAGGGCTCGATCGACGAACAGTCGGTGGCCTGCAAGGTGGAGACGGGCAGGGCGTTGGCAATCGCCGGCCTTCATCCGGCAACAGGCGGCTCGGGGCTCGAACTGTGCTCCGGCGACATGCTGCTCGAGGCGCTGGTGGCGTGCGCCGGGGTGACGCTGAAGGCGGTCGCGACGGCGCTCGAATTCAAGCTCGGCGCCGCTACCGTTGAAGCCGAAGGCGACCTTGATTTTCGCGGCACGCTTGGTGTCGCCAAGGATGCGCCGGTCGGCTTTCGCGCCATTCGGCTCAATTTCAATCTCGACACGGCGGAGCCTCCGGAGCGCATTGATTCGCTGCTGAAGCTGACCGAGCGCTATTGCGTGGTGTTCCAGACCATCAACCAGAAGCCGGAACTGACGGTGAGCGCGCGGTGATGAATCACAAGGCCCGCGGCAGCGGTCGCGGGCCTTGCGATATCTGATGCTTACTGAGCTGCCGGCTCTTCGGCGTCGCCTTCGTCGGTGAAGGGCGAGGCGCTCGGCACGCACTGCACGGACCAGCCGGCGGGTGTCGGCTGCTTCTGATACTCGGTGATGGCGGCGGCGCACTGTTCGCGCTTGTCGAAGGTGCTGGGCAGCACGACCATGCCGCCCTGCGGGCCGGCGATTACCAGATACCAGACCAATGCTGCGGTCGTAGCCATGGAATTTTCCTTGTTCTGCCCAGCTCGGGCTCTCGTTGCGGGATTCGCTCGATCCTAACAACTCCTCGGAAATGACGAAAGCATGACCGCCCAGCGGCCTTCTCCCCTCAAATCACAGCCGCGTGATGATCCGTCGGGTTTCCTCGCTGGCGTGTTGCCTCCGCCATGGTTCAGTCGGTCGCAAAGCAATAGAACAGGCCGTCGCCGCCTGTGCCTTTCAGCGCCTCCTGGCTGCAGCCGCCACGCGAGGCATGCGAAGAATTCCACGACTTCGCCGCCGCCGAATCGTCGAGACCGGTGCGGTCGTGATGGCCCATCATCGCCGCCCCTTCGGAGCCGCTCATCGTCCAGTCGCCGCAGGTCTGGTCGGCGATCCTGGTGCCGTCGGGCTTGGAGCCGGTCAGCATGTCGTGTCGGTTGGGCGTATCGCCGCGGCCGTTGACCGTCTCACCCTTCTCGTTCAGCGCGGTCTGCTTGGTGATGCCGTTGGCGTCGCTGTGCAGCGAGGCGACATCATCGGCGATCTTGGCGCCCTTGGCGTTGAACCAGGGACCCTTGCCGATGCGATCGCGCGCATCCTCCGCGCTGGTCGAGAGATATGCGTGCCAGGTCTTGCCGGTGACGCCGGCGGCTTCCGCCAGCGACGCGCAATGGGCATCCGCGCCCTTCAGGCCGCCGAGATCGCCCCCCTTGCCGGAGCCGACGCTGGTGACGAAGAAACTCATCTTGGTATCTTGGGAAACGGCCACGCCGACCGTAGCTCCAAGAGCGGCGGCAAGGGCGGTGGCGGCAACGGTGGCGAGTCTTGGCATGTCGGTCCTCCGGTTTCGAATGTCCTACGTCAGAAGAACGTAGCCGAAGGCTGTTTTAATCCGTTTCGAACCCGCGTTTTATTCCGGTTGCCGGTAGGCGACGAAGCGGTTGTGCTTGGCCTGGAAGATCAGGCCGGTCTCTTTGAGATCCGGGCTGGCCAGCGGCACGATGCGTTTGGCGATCTCGGAGGGGTGCGGCAATGTCTCGGGATCCTCACCGGGCACGGCTTGTGCGCGCATCGCGGTGCGGGTGGCGCCGGGGTCGGCTGCATTGACGCGCAGCGGCAGACTTTGCGTCTCATGCGCCCAGGAGCGCATCATGGTCTCCACCGCCGCCTTCGATGCCGCGTAAGGCGCCCAGAAGGCGCGCGCCGAATGCGCCGCGTTGGACGACAGGATAATCGCCCGGCCGGCATCCGAAAGCCGCAGCAGCGGGTCGACCGAGCGGATCAGCCGCCAGGTCGAGGTGACGTTGATGGTCATCACCTTTTCGAAGGTCTTGGCCTCGACATGGCCGATCGGCGAGATGACGCCAAGCACGCCGGCATTGGCGACGAGGATGTCGAGCTTGCCCCAGCGCTCGTGGATGGCGCCGCCCAGCCGGTCGATACCGGCCATGTCGGCGAGATCGAGCGGCACCAATGTCGCCTGGCCGCCGGCCGCCTTGATCTGGTCGTCGAGTTCTTCCAGCCCGCCGACGGTGCGGGCAACCGCAATGACATGCGCGCCGGCCGCAGCCAATTCCCTAGCGATGAAATAGCCGATGCCGCGCGAGGCGCCGGTGACGACCGCGACGCGGCCGGTAAGGTCGAGGGTCATGCGATGGCTTCCGGAACTCTGGCTAAGGCTGATGACGGTCCGGCAATTCTACGAGCCGCTTGTCGCCAGCAGCGACAGCGTGCGCACATTGTCGTGGCCTTCGAAGTCGAGCAGGCGGGTCGGGTACTGGCCGGTGAAGCATGCATCGCAGAACTGCGGCTGCTCGTCGTCGCGGCTGGCCTCGCCGACGGCGCGGTAGAGACCGTTGATACTGAGGAAACCGAGCGAATCGACCCGGATGAACTCGGCCATCTCTTCCACCGACATGCGCGAAGCCAGCAGCTTCGACTTCTCCGGCGTGTCGACCCCATAGAAGCATGATGCGCTGGTCGGCGGCGAGGCGATGCGCATGTGCACTTCCTTGGCGCCGGCGTCGCGCACCATCTGCACGATCTTCTGGCTGGTGGTGCCGCGCACGATGCTGTCGTCGACCAGCACCACGCGCTTGCCCTCGATCATGCGGCGATTGGCGTTGTGCTTGAGCTTGACGCCCATATGGCGGATCGAATCGCCGGGCTGGATGAAGGTGCGGCCGACATAGTGGTTGCGGATGATGCCGAGTTCGAAGGGAATGCCCGCCGCCTGGCTGAAGCCGATTGCCGCCGGCGTGCCGGAATCCGGCACCGGTACGACGATATCGGCGTCGACCGGATTTTCCTGAGCCAGTTCCGCGCCGATGCGCTTGCGCACCTCATAGACATTGCGGCCCTCGACCGAGGAGTCGGGTCGGGCGAAATAGACATATTCGAAGATGCAGAAGCGGGTCTTCTGCGGTTCGAACGGGAACAGGCTCTCAATGCCCTTGGACGTGACGACGACCATCTCGCCGGGCTTCAGGTCGCGCACGAAACGCGCGCCGATGATGTCGAGCGCACAGGTTTCGGAGGCCAGGATCCAGGCGCCGTCCAGATCGCCCAGCACCAGCGGGCGGATGCCGAGCGGATCGCGGCAGCCGATCATCTTCTTGGCCGTCATCGCCACCAGCGAGAAGGCGCCCTCGACCTGGCGCACCGCGTCGATGAAGCGCGAATTGAGGTCGCGCTCCTTGCTGGTCGCGACCAGATGCAAAAGCGTCTCTGTGTCGGAGGTGGAGGAGAAGATCGCGCCTTGCTTCTGCAGCGCGCGCTGCACCGTCATGGCGTTGGTGAGGTTGCCGTTATGGGCGACGGCAAAGCCGCCATCGGCCAATTCGGCGAAGAAGGGCTGGATGTTGCGCATGCCGGCACCGCCGGTGGTGGCGTAGCGCGTGTGGCCGATGGCGCGGTTGCCTTGCAGGCTGTCGATGACGCGCTGCTTGGTGAAGGTGTCGCCGATCAGGCCGACATGGCGTTCGACATGGAACTGGGTGCCGTCATAGGAGACGATGCCGGCCGCTTCCTGACCTCGATGCTGCAGCGCATGCAGGCCGAGTGTGACGATGGCCGCCGCGTCCTGCCGGCCAAAGATGCCGAACACGCCGCACTCGTCATGGAAATGATCGTCAGCCTCGGCGGAAAGCACGTCGTCTGCGTCTGCCATCTTAAGCTCCGCTAAAATCGCCATATAAGGCGGTCGCGCGTCGAAAGCAACGCACTGCATGCGATCGTTCACATGGATCGATCGCCAGACGCCCCGTTCGGACCTCAGTTCGCCGGCGCTGGCGCCGGCTTGGCGGTGTTGTCGGCAGGACCGGCGTCGTTGTCGTCAGGCGCCGGCGCATTGGCGTCGTCGCCACCGGCTGGTGCATCCGCCGCCGGTGCGTCGGGCGCGACGGGCGTCTCGGTGGCCGGCTGATTCGGATTGAGCTTCTTGAGGATGGCGTTTTCCGGGTCCTCTGGAAGCAGGCTCTCGAGCTTGGCGCCGATCTGTTCAAGCAGCGGCCGCGACTTGGCTTCCGTGACCCAGGCCGGGGCCTTGGCGCCGGCCAGCCAGTTGAAGAACAGCAGCGCGACAGCGACGACCAGGACGCCGCGCGCGGCGCCGTAAAGGAAGCCGAGCGTGCGGTCGAGGGCGCCGATGCGCGAATCGATGATCCAGTCGGCAAGCTTCATGGTGATGACCGAGACGACGATCAGCGCGATGATGAAGACCACGCCTGCGGCCGCCGCCATGGCGATCTTCTCATTGTCGATATAGGGCTTCAGGTAGGGCAGGACCGGTTTGTAGAAGAAGAAGGCCGCCGCCGCCGCCGCCGCCCAGGAGACGACCGAAAGCACCTCGCGCGAAAAGCCGCGAACCATGGCGAGCATCGCCGAGACCAGGGTGAAGCCGACGAGAATTCCGTCAAGCAGCGTAATCGGCATGTCTTTGGCCCCACTCCGATCTCTTGTTCACGACTCGACGAGCCGCGTCATTCTTCATCGTCGGCACGGCTGCGCCGTGAGCCGGCTATGCGCGCCACGAGGTCGGCAAGCTCGGTGGGCTGGAAAGCGCCGGCCCCAATCCCCCCAGCAAGTTCCTCGCTGCCCAAGGGCAGAACCGCGCTACCAAAACCCAGTTTTTCGGCTTCCTTGAGACGCTGCTGCGCATGCGCAACCGGCCTCACCGCGCCCGAAAGGCTGATTTCGCCGAAATAGACGCAATCGGCGGGGAGGGCAAGACCAGTGAGCGAGGAAACCAGTGCGGCTGCGACCGCGAGATCGGCCGCCGGCTCGCTGATGCGGTAGCCGCCGGCGACGTTGAGGTAGACGTCATGCTGCCCGAAACGCACACCGCAATGCGCCTCCAGCACTGCCAAGATCATCGACAGCCGCGCGCCGTCCCAGCCGACCACCGCCCGGCGCGGCGTGCCGAGCGAGGAGGCCGCGACCAGCGCCTGGATTTCGACCAGAACCGGCCTGGTGCCTTCCATGCCGGCGAAAACCGCTGCTCCCGGTGATTTCGCGTGCCGTTCGCCAAGGAAAAGCTCGGATGGATTGGAGACCTCGCGCAGACCTTTGTCCGACATTTCGAAGACCCCGATCTCGTCGGTCGGTCCGAAGCGGTTCTTCACCGTGCGCAGGATACGGAAGTGGTGGCCGCCTTCGCCCTCGAAATAGAGCACGCCGTCGACCATGTGCTCGACCACGCGCGGACCGGCGATCTGGCCTTCCTTGGTGACATGGCCGACCAGCACGATCGCGGCACCCGTGGATTTCGCGTAGCGGATCATCGCCTGCGCCGCGGCGCGCACTTGTGTGACGGTGCCTGGCGCCGAATCGGCCAAGTCGGTCCACAGTGTCTGGATCGAATCGAGGATGACCAGATCGGGCCGCTTGCCGTCGGCGATCGTGGCGAGGATATCCTCGACATTGGTTTCGGCCGCGAGTTCCACCGGCGCCGATGCGACGCCGAGCCTCTGCGCACGCAGCCTGATCTGGGCAACTGCCTCTTCGCCCGAGACATAGACGATGCGATGGCCCTTGGAGGCAAGTGCGGCCGCGGCCTGGGTGAGCAGCGTCGATTTGCCGATACCGGGATCGCCGCCGACCAGAAGTGCAGAGCCCCGAACAAAACCGCCACCGGTGGCGCGGTCGAGTTCGCCGATACCTGAGATGATGCGCGGCGCGTCCTCGATATCGCCTGAAAGTGTGGTCAGCACCACCGCGCGGCCCTTGCGGGCGTTGCGCGTGTTGGCAGGACCCGAGCCGATGCCGCCAGATGTGCCTTCCTCGACCAGCGTGTTCCACTCGCCGCAGGCATCGCATTTGCCGGCCCAGCGCTGATGCACCGAACCGCAATTCTGGCAGATGAACTGGACGCGGGATTTGACCACGCTTTACCTTCCCGCCCGCTGGCGGGCGCCACGCGCGACAGCCAATCTCCCCCCGTGCGGGGGAGATGTCCGGCAGGACAGAGGGGGGCGCCGTAGGGCGCCGAGACCCGTTGCTATTGGTGAGATCGCTGGCAAGAGGCTACTCAAACCTTTCCGCGATGTGGTGCTCTTCCGCGAGATCGGAGAAGCGGGTGAATTCGCCGTGGAAGGCAAGCGTGACAGAGCCCGTCGGCCCATGGCGCTGCTTGGCCACGATCACCTCGGCCTTGCCGCGCATCTCGTTCATCTCGTTTTCCCACTTGACGTATTCCTCGGTGCCGAGCTTCGGCTCGCGGTTCTTGAGGTAATATTCCTCGCGATAGACGAAGATGACGACGTCGGCGTCCTGCTCGATCGAACCGGATTCGCGCAGGTCGGAGAGCTGCGGACGCTTGTCGTCGCGGCTTTCGACCTGACGCGACAGCTGCGACAGCGCGATGATCGGAACGGCCAGTTCCTTGGCCAGCGCCTTCAGGCCGGTGGTGATCTCGGTGATTTCCTGCACGCGGTTCTGCGAAGACTTGGCGGATGAGCCTTGCATCAGCTGAATATAGTCGATGACGATCAGGTCCAGGCCGCGCTGGCGCTTCAGACGACGCGCGCGGGCAGACAACTGGGCAATGGAAATACCGCCGGTCTGGTCGATGAACAGCGGGATCTTCTGCATGGTCTGCGAACAGGCGACCAGCTTTTCGAAGTCCATTTCGCTGATTTCGCCGCGGCGGATCTTGGAGGACGAAATTTCCGTCTGTTCGGAAATGATGCGGGTTGCGAGCTGTTCGGACGACATTTCGAGCGAGAAAAAACCGACCACGCCGCCATTGGCCGCCTTGAACGAGCCATCGGCCTGCTGCGCCGGCTCATACATCTCGGCAATGTTGAAGGCGATGTTGGTGGCGAGTGATGTCTTGCCCATGCCTGGACGGCCGGCGATGATGATCAGATCGGACGACTGCAGGCCGCCCATACGGCGGTCGAGATCGCGCATGCCGGTGGCGAGGCCCGACAGACCGCCGTCACGCATATAGGCGGCGTTGGCCATGTCGACCGCGGTCTTGACCGCGTCGGTGAAGCTCTCGAAGCCGCCGTCATAGCGCCCTGTCTCGGCCAGCTCGAACAGGCGGCGCTCCGCGTCCTCGATCTGTTCGGAAGGCGACATGTCGACAGGGGCGTCATAAGCGATGTTGACCATGTCCTCGCCGACGGTGATCAACGCCCGGCGCGTCGCCAGATCATAAATGGCGCGGCCGTAGTCGGTGGCGTTGACGACGGTGACGGCTTCCACCGCCAGCCGCACCACATACTGCGCCACCGTCATGTCGCCGACCTTTTCGTCGGCCGGCAGGAAGGTCTTCAGCGTGATCGGCGTCGCCGCCTTACCCATGCGGATCAGCTCGGCCGCGACATCGAAGATCTTGCGGTGCAGGGGTTCGTAGAAATGGCCGGACTTCAGGAAGTCGGACACCCGGTAGAAGGCATCGTTGTTGACAAGTATAGCGCCAAGCAGCGCCTGCTCGGCCTCGATGTTGTTGGGCGATTCGCGATAGAGCGGTTGCTCCGCCACGCCGAATTTTCGTGCTGCCTCTGCCATGATGTCCCCGATTTCGATCCCCGTCTGTCGATATCAGAACTGGACAAGTCAGTGCTGACTTATCTGCAACAGCCCGTGAAGAAGCGGCTTTGGTACTCGCGATTCACAGCCAAAATTTTTCCGTGGAAAGAATCGCAATTGACTCGAATCGAGAGTTGGCAACTTAGCGTTTCTCGCAGGAGAACAAAACAGGAAAGTGAGCGCTGGCGACACCGGATTGCGAGGCTGTCGTGTCTCTTTCATCCTCATGCCAGTGCATCGCCCCAATCCGCCCGCCGCGCCACCTTGAACGCGTCACCGTCGCGCTTGGTGAAGAGCCTTTCGCCGGCGCCGCCATTTGCCTCGCAAAGCTTGAGCACGACCTTGCCGGAACCGGATTTCGGCGGCGCGACGATCCGCGCGGCGTGGAAGGCAGCCGGCTGGCGCGAAGCGGCGACATAGATGAATTTCTCATCTTCCCACGGTACTTCCGCCTCTTTGGCCAGGCGGTGCAGGCGCGAGCGGGCTACGCGGCGGGAAAAGTGGCACCAGTCCGGCGGGTTGAGCGGGCAGGGCGCCTCGTGCGGACAGGGCGCCAGCACATGCGCGCCGGCCGCGATCAATTGTGCGCGTACAGCTAGAATGCGCAGCCAGCCCGCCGGCGTGCCCGGCTCGACGATCAACAGTGTGTCCTTGGTGAGTTGCCAAAGCCGGTCGACCATTTTGGGCAGGGCCGCCGGCGCGATCTCGTCCAGCACATAGGCGCATGTGACGAGGTCGGCGGACTGCAGGTCGGCAATGTCGGTCGTGACATCACCGGCCCGCCAGACGGTCCGGGCCGTGATCGCATCGGCGGCAAGCGTCTCACCGACCTTGCGCACCGCGGCACTCGCCTCAAGCAGCGTGGCCAGTTCCAGTTCAGGCCAGAGATCACTAGTGGCCCAAAGCACGGTGCCGGGACCGGCGCCGACGTCGAGCAACGTCGCGGGTGCGAAATCCGGCCGGGCTTCGGCGAGCGCATCGAGGCTGGCGCGGATCGCGGCGTAGGTCGCCGGCATGCGCGTCGCCAGATAGGCCTTGACCGCCATGTCCTGCGCCATATGCAGGCGACCGTCTCGCAATTCGGCGCGGTAGCGGTCGGACAGGGTTTTTGCCGCCTGCTTCAGGTCCGGCAGCGGCACCTTTTCCAAAAGGCGATCGACAGCCTGTCGAAGAGCGGCCGGCAGCTCCATGGCCTATGCCCCTCTCGGTGCAAGCAGGATAATCGAGGCGCCGGCCATGCAGAACGCCGCGCCGGCAAGGTCCCAGCGATCGGGCCGCACGCCATCGGCCAGCCACAACCAGCCGAGCGAGGCAGCGATGTAGATACCGCCATAAGCGGCATAGGCGCGGCCGGCTGCATTGGTGTCGACCAACGCCAGAAGCCAGGCGAACACAACCAGAGAGGCAAAGCCAGGCAGCAGCCAGAGCGGCGACTTCTCCAGCCGCCACCACGCCCACACCGAAAAGCAGCCGGCGATCTCGGCAAGCGCCGCGGCTGTGTAGAGGAGATAAGTCATGAAAAAAGGCCTCGCGACGATCACGAGGCCTTTTTCGGGGCAGGAGCCTATAATGGCAAGCGCCAATAATGCGTCCTGTCAGCGCTGTTCCTATTCCGCCACCTTGCGTCGGCGGGCGGGCTTGGCGGACTTCTCGACAGGAGCCGCCTCGCGGCGGCCCATGTCGCGCAACTCCAGCGCCTTCTCGCATTTGGCCATATAGTCGCGCGTCATCGGCAGCGTGTCGTTCTTCTTGGTGATCTGGAACTGGAAAATCACCAAGTCCTGCCAACGGAAGGCAGCTTCCGAGGCAGCCAGATAGAACTCCCACATGCGGCAGAAGCGTTCGTCATAGATCGCCTTTGCCTTGTCGCGGTTGGCGGCGAAGCGCAGGCCCCAATGCTTCAGCGTGTCGGCATAATGGAGCCGCAGGATCTCGACGTCAGTGACCACGAGGCCGGACTTCTCGATCGCCGGCAGCACCTCGGACATCGCCGGGATGTAGCCGCCCGGGAAAATATACTTGCGGATGAAGGCGCTGGTCGCCCACGGCACGCCGGAGCGGCCGATCGTGTGCAAAAGCATGACGCCATCAGGCTTCAGCAATGTTGCCGCCTTGTCGAAGAAGGTGCGGTAATGGTTGACCCCGACATGCTCGAACATGCCGACCGAGACAATGCGGTCGAAGCGTTCGTTGAGCTCGCGATAATCCTTCAGTTCGAAATGGACGTGGTTTTCCAGCCCTTGCGCATGGGCCCGGTCGGTGGCGACGCCATGCTGTTCCGTCGACAGCGTCACGCCCTGCACGTCGACATCGAAGGCCTTGGCCAGATAGAGGCCGAGCCCGCCCCAGCCGGAGCCGATGTCGAGCACCGTCTGGCCGGCCTTCAGCCTGAGCTTGGCGGCGATATGACGTTTCTTGGCGGCCTGCGCCTCGTCGAGCGTCATGTCCGGCTGCTCGAAATAGGCACAGGAATACTGCATGTCCTCATCGAGGAAGAGCCGGTAAAGCTCGCCCGACAGATCGTAGTGGCGCTGCACGTTGCGGCGCGAGCGCGCGGCGGTGTTGATCTGCTGCAGGCGACGGAAGGCGTGGCGCAGGCCCTCTATGGCTTTCGACCATGTCGCGTCGATGCCGCCGCTGCCCATGTTCTGGAAGGCAATGCGCATCAGTCCGAGCACGCCGCCTTCGAGAATGTCCAGCTCGCCGTCCATGTAGGATTCAGGCACCGCCAGCATCGGATCGAAGGTGATGGCGCGCTCGGCATGCCTGGTCTTGATGTGCATGTGCACCGGCTCGCCGCTGCCGTCGCCGAAGATGAACGTCGTGCCCTTCGGCCCGGTTACCTTGAGGCTGCCCGTGCGCACCAGGCGGTCGAGAACGCGCTTCAACAGAATATTCATGGTCCGGTGTCCCCTCACGGTCAGACAGGCTGTCCTACTCTGCATCAATATATAGGGTTTCGAAAAGTTCCTTTTGGCACAAAAATGCCCGGGCGAGAGGCCCGGGCATTGGTCCAGAAATGACTGGAAATCGACAGCACGATCGGAGCGCCGGTCCGGCGCTCGGAGCGTATGTGATCAGGCGTTTTCTTCGCCGCCTTCGAACTCGGCATTCGGATCGAAGAAGTTTTCCGGCCGCGCATTGTCGTTGATGTCGTCGCCATAAATGGCTTCGGCGGTGGTCAGCGTCTCGCCCTTGGCCTGGCGCTCGGCTTCGTCAGCCGTGCGGGCGATGTTGAGCGTGATGGTGACTTCGACTTCCGGATGCAGCGCGATTGCCACATTGGTGACGCCGATGGTCTTGATTGGCTGGTTGAGCTGGATCTGGTTGCGGTTGACCGTGAAGCCTTCCGCGGTCAGCAGGTCGGCGATATCGCGCGTCGACACCGAACCGTAGAGCTGACCGGTCTCACCGGCCGAGCGAACGGCGATGAAGCTCTTGCCGTCCAGCTTTTCGGCAACCTCTGCGGCTTCCGACTTGCGCTCGAGGTTGCGGGCTTCGAGCTGGGCGCGCTGGCCTTCGAACTTCTTCTTATTGGCTTCGTTGGCGCGCAACGCCTTGCCCTGCGGCAGCAGGAAGTTGCGGGCAAAACCGTCCTTGACCTTGACGGTATCGCCCATCTGGCCGAGGCGGGAGACGCGTTCGAGAAGGATGACGTCCATGATTATGTTCCTTTTGGTTGGGCGTCCGTCCACAAGGCCGACGCCGAATTCTTTGGAACAGGTCAGGAAGCAAAAGGGCGTTGCCGCCGGTGTCGCTGTCCTGCCTGTCGCGGCAGTTAGAGGTTTTGACCTCAACTCGGGATTTGACGCTAACCGGTCATGCCCGTCATGGCCGGTGACAGGAACGGGCGGCGAACCGCCCGTTCGGAAGAATTAGCGAACCACGTAGGGCAGCAGGCCGAGGAAACGGGCGCGCTTGATCGCCTTGGCGAGCTCGCGCTGCTTCTTCTGGCTGACGGCGGTGATGCGCGACGGCACGATCTTGCCGCGCTCGGAAATGTAGCGCTGCAAGAGACGCACGTCCTTGTAGTCGATCTTCGGGGCGTTGGCGCCGGAGAACGGGCAGGTCTTGCGGCGGCGATGGAAAGGGCGCCGGGTCGGGATCTGGTTGATGTCGACCATTATTCTGCACCCCCTTCAAAACCTTCGCGCGGACGGCGCGGACCACGGTCGCCGCCTTCGCGATCGCCGAACGAACGCGGGCCACGATCGCCGCGGTCGCCGAAGCTGCGGGCCGGCCGATCGCCACGGTCGCGATCGCCAAAGCCACCGCGCTCGGAGCGCTCTTCGCGCTTCTGCATCATGGCCGAAGGGCCTTCCTCATGCGCCTCGACCTTGATGGTCAGGAAGCGCAGCACGTCCTCGGACAGACCCATCTGGCGCTCCATCTCGTTGAGCGCTGCCGGCGGGCAGGTGAGGTCCATCAGCGTGTAGTATGCCTTCCGGTTCTTGTTGACCCGGTAGGTGAGGGACTTCAGTCCCCAGTTCTCGACCCGGCCGACAGACCCGCCATTCGCTGAGATGACGCCCTTGTACTGTTCGACAAGCGCATCGACCTGCTGCTGCGAGAGGTCCTGCCGGGCAAGAAACACATGTTCGTAAAGAGCCATTATGTCTTGGTGCCTTTCTTCGTTTCTCTCCCGGTTCCCGGCGGCAAAAGCCTCTGCAACTTCTCTGACCCGCATGTGCCTCGAAAGGCGCGGGGAAGAAAGGAGCATGACGAGACGGTCGAGAGCGGAGACACGGGAGGCGGAAACGCTTCTGGCTTCACACGAAGGTTCTCGAAAAAACCTCCGGCCCTCCGTTCAGCCCCCAGCTGGGACCGGCAGATTGGCGGCGTCTATAAAGCAATCCGCTGATAAAGCAAGGCCAAGCGGCATCCCTGATGTCGCAGGCCGCAGGAACCCACGTGGCAGCGCCCGGCAAGGCCGGCGATTTTCCCGGCAACCGGCCCTTAACCGCAATGTCAGGTCGCACAGGGTTGAGCCATGCCGTCAACGGTCGCCAACCGCACCCATTACAGCGCCTCCGCCTCGAATCCCAGCGACTATTATGCCATCAATGATCCGGCCAAGCTGCCGAACGTGTTTCTGCAGATCGCCAACAAATTTTCGAAGCTGCAATTGACGAACTGAGCGGCTGCTCCGAAGGCGGGCGGCAGGGGAAATTAAGCGCCCGCCGATCGGCTCAACTCGTATGGGCGACGATCTTGTCGACCGTTTCGGGGAAGAAGTCGGGCGCGGCATGGCGCTTGCCGAACATCATGTCGTACTGGATCAGCCGGAAGTCGCGGATCGCCGGGTCAATCTCTTTCTGACGCGACCAGTCTGGCGTGGCCGCCCCGGCCGGCGTGAGCAGCAGGTTGCGGTCGACGACGCGATAGCGCTCCCGCATCTCGCCCAGGAAACCGGTGTAGTAAGGGTGGGTGATGCCGGCGGCGGTGAGGATATGATAGGGCAGGAACGCGGGGCTGACCGTGCCCAGATTCTCGACCGGGCCGGAGCGGTTCGACCAGATGATCAGCGGTGTCGCGTGATGTTCGAGGGCGGCTTCCGGCGTCGGTTCCTTGCGCGGCGCGACGTTGTCCTTCAGGAAGCCGGTCTCGACATAGACCGGTCCGAGCGGCGGCAGGTGGTCACCGAAAAAGGCGACAATCGTGGGCCGCTCGCGCCTCTTGGCCCATTCGATCAGCCGTTCAAGGCCGCGGTCCGCGTCGGCTGAACCTTCGGCGTAGGAGAGCAGCGAGTCGCGCGCCCACTGGCTGATCGGCGCTTGCACCGAATGGGTCGGATTCGAATAACGGTTCGGTTCATAGGGGCCGTGGTTCTGCAGACTGACGGCGAAGAAGAACACCGGGTCCTCGCTGGCGTCCGCTTCGCGAATAATCTCGTCGGTCATCGCCGCGTCGGATGCCAGCGGTCCGCGCTTTTCCATGGGCGGCAGCGTCTCTTCCGATTTGAAGTCGTTGAAACCGAAATCGGCATAGACCGCGCCGCGGTTCCAGAACCAGTTCGTGCCTGGATGGATGGCGCGTGCCCTATAGCCTTCGCTCTTCAGGAAGGTCGCCATCGACGGCGTCGGGGTCCGGACATATTGCTGGTAGGGGATGCTGCCGGCCGGCAGGAAAGCATTGGAAAAGCCGGTCAGCGCTTCGAACTCGATGTTGGCGGTCATGCCGCCGAATTCGGGCGAGAACATCGAGCCCGAGCGGAGCGCCCGCACATTGGGCATCGGATCGGGAGTGATGGTGACTCCGGGCAGCTTGGTTGGATCCCAGAAGGATTCGCTCATGACGATGATGATGTCCGGCTTCTGGGCCGGCACCGAGGCGGTCACCTCGGGCCGCTCGATCGCCGCGATCGCCTTGTCGGAATAGCCCGGCGGTGCCGAGACATGCGCCATCGGCACGTTGAGCGCGAAGGCGAGCGCGAAGCCGTTGGAGGCGTAGTTTTCCTTCTGGTCCCACATGATCGGGATGATCTGCAGCCGGTCCCTGGTCCACGAGAAGGTGGCGTAATCCATGATCGAGACGAAGAAGGCGAGCAGCGGCACCGCCAGCGTCAGCCGGGCAAGGCGGCCTTTGCGGCTGAGGGCCGGAACCTTGCGGCGCCATAGCCGCCAGCCGTAGACGAGCAGGGACAGGCCGGCGACGATGCCCGCGACCATGGCCAGCGCTGTCATTGGCCGCTCGCGCACCAAGAGCGGCAGCAGGGCGAAGATCTGGCGGGCGTAGAGGAAATCCGTCGGGTAGAGCGGATCGCCGAGATAATGCGACTTCTGGTGGCCGACAAAGGCCAGCGACAAGGTCAGCGGCGCGACGATCATCAGGCTCTGATGGCTGCGGCCGAGCACCGCGTCGAGACCGATCAGGACCAGCGCGAAGACGACGATAGTTGTCCAGCCCGGCTTGAACGGCTGCAGGAAGAAGAAAACGGTGCCGGCGACATCGCCGCGCACGATCAGTTCGATGGCGAACACCAAGACGGCCGAGATCGCCAGGCTGATCAGCCCGTAGCGGACAACAGGCCATCTACGGCCCGGCAGATAGCCGGTGGACGGATCGTCTTCCAGGAACTGCGGCGCCGCGTTGCCGGCACGTTTGAAACTCTTTGCCACTTCAACTTCCCGCCCAAAGACAACCCACGTCATTCGATTGTCATATAATTGTCACGCAAAGCTAGCGCCTGTGGCGGAAATAAGAAGAGCCAGCGAACGATTCGTGAGCGGTTTTCATCAGGTGTGATCGCCAAAAAGCCTTTCGGAACAGGCACTCGCGCGGGGATAGGCCCATTGGCATGGGCTGAAGTGGCTTGACTTGGCGGCCTGCCTTGCGTCACAGGCAGGGAAAATTCGTAGTATCAGGCAAGCAAAACCAGTCAGGGGAGCCCTCGCATGGCCGTTGCATTCACCTTTCCGGGACAGGGTAGCCAGGCTGTCGGCATGGGCAAGGATCTTGCCGATGCCTTTCCCGAGGCACGCAGGATTTTCCAGGAAGTCGATGACGCGCTCGGCGAAAACCTGTCGAAGCTGATCTGGGAAGGTCCCGAAGAGACGCTGACGCTGACGGCCAACGCGCAGCCGGCGCTGATGGCGGTGTCGCTTGCCGCCATCAGCGCGCTGGAATCGCGCGGCTTCTCGCTGAAGGACAAGGTCGCTTATGTCGCCGGCCATTCGCTGGGCGAATATTCGGCACTCGCCGCCGCCGGCTTCGTTTCCGTTGCCGATGCCGCCCGCCTGCTGCGCATCCGCGGCAACGCCATGCAGGCGGCGGTGCCGGCCGGCGAGGGCGCCATGGCGGCGATCATCGGGTTGGAGCAGGCCGATGTCGAAGCCGCCTGTGCTGAGGCCGCCCTTGGGGCCGGCAAGGGGGCCGTCTGCCAGGTGGCGAACGACAATGGCGGCGGCCAACTGGTCATATCAGGGGCGAAGGCGGCGGTTGAACTGGCAGCGAAACTGTGCACCGAAAAAGGCGCCAAACGGGCGCTGATGCTGCAGGTTTCGGCGCCCTTCCATTCCGCGCTGATGACGCCGGCCGCCAATGTCATGCGCGAGGCACTTGCCGGCGTGACAAAGACCGCGCCAATCGTTCCCGTGGTGTCCAACGTATCGGTGCAGCCGTCGACCGATCCCGACGGGATCGCCGGGCGGCTGGTCGAGCAGGTGACCGGTCGCGTCCGCTGGCGCGAAACGGTGGAGTGGTTCGGCGCCAACGGCGTCACCACGCTTTACGAGATCGGTGCCGGCAAGGTGCTTTCAGGACTGGCTCGTCGCATCAACCGCGACATCGCCACCGCCTCCGTGGGTTCCGCAGCCGAGGTCGAGGCGGCTGTGGCTGTGCTGTGACTTGAATTCTTCGCCGCCGACATCTTCTTTGACGAGTTTTTGGAGATATCGGATTGGGGATTACCGCGTAATCTGCGATGTAAAGGACAAGCGTCTGGTCATTCTGGTGGTAACGATTGGCCATCGGGGTGATGTTTATTGACAACCGTCCGTACGATTTGAGAAGAGGACAAGAGATGTTCGAACTGACCGGCCGCAAGGCGCTTGTCACCGGCGCATCGGGGGGCATCGGCGAGGCGATCGCCAGGGTGTTGCATGCGCAAGGCGCGACCGTCGGCCTGCACGGCACGCGCGTTGATAAATTGGAGACGCTGGCCTCCGAATTGGGCGACCGGGTCAAGCTGTTCCCGGCCAACCTGTCGAACCGTGACGAGGTCAAGGCACTCGGCCAGAAGGCGGAGGCCGATCTCGAAGGCGTCGACATCCTGGTCAACAATGCCGGCATCACCAAGGACGGCCTGTTCGTGCGCATGTCGGACGCCGACTGGGATACGGTGATGGAGGTCAATCTCACCGCCGTTTTCCGGCTGACCCGTGAACTCACTCACCCGATGATGCGCCGCCGCCATGGCCGCATCATCAACATCACTTCGGTGGTCGGGGTGACCGGCAATCCCGGCCAGGCGAATTACTGCGCCTCCAAGGCCGGCATGATCGGTTTGTCCAAATCGCTGGCGCAGGAGATCGCCACCCGCAACATCACCGTCAACTGCGTCGCGCCGGGCTTCATCGAATCGGCGATGACCGACAAGCTCAATGACAAGCAGAAAGAGGCGATCATGGCGGCGATCCCCACCAAGCGCATGGGCACCAGTGCCGAAGTGGCGTCCGCCGTTGCTTATCTGGCTTCGAACGAGGCCGCCTACGTAACCGGGCAGACCATACATGTGAATGGCGGTATGGCGATGATCTGAGCGAGGCCCGACAGCAACGCGGACGGGCTGTGAAAACCCACCATTTCGGCTTGGACCTCGGCTATTTTTCGTGTAATGCGGCCCGCAACCCGGCGGTTCGGGCAAAAACCGGTCCGTGGCCGTTGCGTTTCCGGCAGGACCATCTTTCAGCTTGATTAGCGGCATTCCGCCCGCTAACGAAGACAGACAAACAATAGACGAGGATGCCCCAAATGAGTGACACCGCAGAGCGCGTCAAGAAGATCGTCATCGAGCACCTTGGCGTCGATGCCGACAAAGTGACGGAGCAGGCGAGCTTCATCGATGATCTGGGCGCTGACAGCCTCGACACGGTTGAACTCGTCATGGCGTTTGAAGAAGAATTCGGCGTCGAGATCCCCGATGACGCGGCCGAGACCATCCTGACGGTCGGCGATGCGGTGAAGTACATCGACAAGGCTTCGGCCTGACGCTTTTCGCAGTCGTCACCGGGAGGACCTGCGATGAGGCGTGTCGTCGTCACGGGCCTTGGCCTGGTTTCGCCGTTCGGTATGGGCTTCGAGCACGGCTGGAAGGAACTGCTGACCGGCCGCAGCGCTGCTAAGCGCGTCACCGAGTTCGAGGTGGACGATCTTGCCTGCAAGATCGCCCACGTCATTCCGCGCGGCGACGGCTCCAACGGCACGCTCAATCCCGAAGCCATTCTTGAGCCGAAGGAACTTCGCAAGATCGGCGACTTCATCCTGTACGGGATCGCGGCCGCCGATGAAGCGCTGAAGGATTCCGGCTGGCAGCCTTCAACCGAGGAGGAGCGTTGCGCCACCGGTGTGCTGATCGGCTCCGGTATCGGCGGTCTTGAGGGCATCGCCGAGAACGCGATCATCCTCAAGGAACGCGGCCCGCGTCGCATCAGCCCGTTCTTCATTCCCGGAAACATCATCAATCTCGTGTCGGGCCAGGTTTCGATCCGGCACGGGTTGAAAGGCCCCAACCACGCTGTCGTCACCGCTTGCTCGACCGGCGCGCACGCCATTGGCGACGCCGCCCGGCTGATCATCTTCGGCGATGCCGACATCATGCTGGCTGGCGGCGCCGAATCGCCGGTGACCCGGCTGTCGCTCGCCGGCTTCGCCGCATGCCGGGCGCTGTCGACCGAGCGCAACGATACCCCGCAAACGGCCTCGCGGCCCTACGACCGCGACCGTGACGGCTTCGTCATGGGCGAGGGCGCCGGCGTCCTCGTGCTGGAGGAGCTTGAGCATGCCAAGGCGCGCGGCGCCAAGATCTATGCCGAGGTGACCGGCTACGGCCTGACCGGCGACGCCTACCACATCACCGCACCGGCTGAAGATGGCGACGGTGCTTTCCGTTGCATGACGGCGGCGTTGAACCGGGCAAAGCTTACGCCGGCCGATGTCGACTACATCAATGCGCACGGCACCTCGACCATGGCCGATACGATCGAACTCGGCGCCGTCGAACGGCTGGTCGGCGATGCGGCGTCGAAGATTTCGATGTCGTCGACCAAGTCGTCGATCGGCCATTTGCTGGGAGCGGCAGGCGCGGCCGAAGCGATCTTTTCGATCCTCGCCATCCGCGACAATATCGCACCGGCGACCATCAACCTCGACAATCCAGAACGCGAAACGGCGATCGACCTGGTGCCGAACAAGCCACGCGCCCGCCAGATCGACGTGGCACTGTCCAATTCCTTCGGCTTCGGTGGCACCAACGCCTCGCTCGTCTTCCAGCGGTATAATGGCTGACGGTCCGGTTACCGGGCAATGCTTTGGCGTGTCGTCAATTTTGCCATATTCGCCCCTACTCTGCCGCAGGGGATTCGTTGAGAGATCGAACGGTAGGGCGACATGAACACTAATCCGTCGGGCAACGGAGAATTCGGGCAAAGGCCGGCGAACACCGGGCCGATCGTGCCGAAGACGGCCAGCGAAGCCTTGCGGCCGGAAGCCGGAACACCGCCGCCGAAACGCTCGCGTGCTTCGCGCAGCCAGGTCGTCGTGTTCATGAACTTCGTCATCTCGGCGGTGATGCTGATCGTTCTGGCGGCGGGCGTAGCCCTCTATTTCGGCAAGCAGGAGTTTACCGAACCCGGCCCATCCGCCAATGGCGACACTTTCCTCGTCAAGCCCAGCACCGGCGTCCAGGACATTGCCGACCAGCTCGAGCGCCGCGGATTGATCAGCGACGCCCGCGTATTCCGGCTGGGGGTGCGTGCGTTCGGCAACGATTCCGCGCTCAAGGCCGGTGAGTACGAGATCAAGCCCAGGGCATCCATGCGCGACATCATGGAACTGCTGAAGAGCGGCAAGTCGGTGATGTATTCGCTGACTATTCCCGAGGGGCTGACGGTCGAGCAGGCCTTGCAGCGCATCGCCGACGAACCGGCTTTGAGCGGCGATATGCCGGCGAAGACACCCCCTGAAGGCAGCCTTGCCACCGACACGCTGCGCTTCACGCGTGGCGCAACGCGTCAGCAGATGGTCGACAAGCTGCTCGCCGATCAGAAGAAACTGGTCGATGAGGTGTGGCAGCGGCGCGCGCCGGATCTGCCCCTGGCCAGCGTCGAGGACTTTGTCACCCTGGCCTCGATCGTCGAGAAGGAAACCGGCAAGGGCGACGAACGCTCGCGCGTGGCCGCCGTCTTCCTGAACCGGTTGGCCAAGGGCATGCGCCTGCAGTCCGATCCGACCATCATCTACGGTCTGTTTGGCGGCAAGGGCAAGCCGGCGGATCGCCCGATCTATCAGTCCGACATCCAGAAGCAGACGCCTTACAACACCTATGTGATCAGCGGCTTGCCGCCGACGCCCATCGCCAATCCAGGCCGCGCGGCCCTCGAGGCCGTGGCCAACCCGTCGAAGACCGACGATCTCTATTTCGTCGCCGACGGCACGGGCGGTCACGTCTTTGCCTCCACGCTGAACGAGCATAATGAAAACGTCGCCCGCTATCGCGCGCTGCAGAAGAAGCAGGCCGATGAGGCAGCCAAGGCCGCTGCTGCCGCCGGTGCCAGCGGCAGTGCCGACAAGCCTGCTGACGACAAGCCAGCTGACGAGAAGCCAGCTGACGACAAGCCTGCCATTGACAGTGGCACCGATGGCGACAATGGCGATGCTGGCGGTGATGCGGGCGCGGCCCAGTAAGGCGAAGAAAAGCGTTGCCTGGAAGGCGGCGGCCTGACATTTGAAGGAACGCCAGGCGTCCAATTTCGACGTATTCGCGGAATGGTCATTTTAAGTTAAGCCGCACTCGTCCCTCCGGAAAACCGGTTTCGGGGTGAGGCGCCAGGGATGTGCAGGCGACATGAATTTGCAGAGCATGACCGGTTTTGCGCGCACCGTCGCCGAGCATGACGGCACCTCCATTGCCTGGGAAGTCAAATCCGTCAACGGCAAGAGCGTCGAGGTGCGGTTGCGGCTGCCTCAGGGGTTCGAGCGGTTGGAGCCTGTGCTTCGGCAAACGCTGCAGAAGCGTTTCGCGCGCGGCAACTTCCAGGCGACGCTGACCATCGGCCGTGCCGCCGGCGCGCAGGCGCAACCTGTGGTCAACGAGGTGTTTTTGAAAGATCTTGCCGGCCTGGCCAAGCGATTGCAGGAACAGTTCGGCGTCGCGCCCGCAACGGCTGACGGTTTGCTGTCGCTGCGTGGTGTGCTCGACGTTCCCGAAACCATCGAAACCGACGAGGCGCGGGCCGCGCTCGACACCGCCATCATGGCCGCGCTCGACGTGGCGCTGAACGGCCTGGAACAGGCCCGGCAGGGCGAAGGTGCCGCATTGGCCCTGCTTTTGTCCGGTCATATCGACGTCATCGAGACACTGACCCTGCGCGCGGAAGCGGATCCGTCGCGCGATACGGCGGTGATCCGCGAACGCATCGCCGAGCAGGTCAGGCTGTTGATGGATGCATCCGCCAATCTGGATGCAAGCCGATTGCACATGGAGGCGGCGTTTCTTGCCACCAAGGCCGATATTCGCGAGGAGATCGACCGGCTGAAAACGCATGTCGCATCTGGCCGGGCCTTGCTCGAGGGCGGCGGCGCCGTTGGCCGCAAGCTCGATTTTCTGGCACAGGAATTTAACCGCGAATCGAATACGCTGTGTTCGAAGTCGAATGCCGCCGCCGTCACCGCGATCGGACTGGAACTGAAGGCGGTCGTCGACCAGTTTCGTGAACAGGTCCAGAATCTGGAGTAGCCGATGGTTGCCAAGGAACCGATGGTTGCCAGGGATTTGGGGTCCCGCATCCGCCGCCGGGGGTTGATGCTCGTCCTGTCGTCACCATCGGGTGCCGGCAAGTCGACGATCGCGCGCAATCTTCTTGAGAGCGATTCCAGCCTCGAACTGTCAGTCTCGGTCACCACAAGGCCTCGCCGCGGCTCGGAAATCGAGGGCGTTCACTACCATTTCCGCACGATGCGCGAATTCGAGCGGCTGCGTGATTCCGACGCGCTGTTCGAATGGGCCGAGGTGCATGGCAATTGCTATGCGACGCCGCGCGAACCTGCCGAATTGGCGCTGGCGCAGGGACGCGACATGCTGTTCGACATCGACTGGCAGGGCGCCCAGCAGCTCAAGGAGAAGATGCGCGCCGACATCGTCTCGATCTTCATTCTGCCTCCGTCGATGAAGGAATTGAAGGCGCGGCTGAAGCGCCGCGCTGAGGATCAGGAAGCGGTGATCGAGACGCGGCTGAAGAACGCCCGCAACGAGATCGAGCACTGGAAGGAATATGACTTCGTCATCGTCAACGACGATCTAGACCGTGCTTTCGCCGAAGTGCGCGGCATCGTCGTGGCAGAGCGGCTGCGCCGCGACCGCCGGCCAGGTCTTTTCGATTTCGTGTCGGGCTTGCTGGACGAGAAGACGGATTGACCGCTTTTTCCTTCTCCCGGATAGCCCTGCGTGAGCGGCGAGAAGAGAGCTACACCGCATTGGTCAGCCGCACGAACTCCTCGACGCTAAGCGTTTCGGCGCGTCGTGTCGGGTCGATCCCCACTCGTTCGAGCAAGGCCTCGCCGCCGAGGCTTTTCACGCTCTGCCGTAGCATTTTTCGGCGTTGGCCGAAGGCGGCTTCCGTGACCCGAGCGAGTTTCTTCACATCGGCGGGCAGGGGTGTCGCGCGGGGCTCGAGATGCACCACCGAAGAGGTGACCTTGGGCGGTGGCGTGAAGGCCTGAGGCGGCACGTCGAAGGCGATCCTGGCCTGCGTGCGCCAGCCAGCGAGCACACCCAGCCTGCCATAGGCGTCGCTGTCGGGCGCTGCGACGATACGCTGGGCGACCTCGCGCTGGAACATCAATGTCATCGAGGCGTAAAAGGGCGGCCAGTCCGTGACCGTCAGCCATCGGACCAGCAGTTCCGTGCCGATGTTGTAGGGCAGATTGGCCACGATCCGCACCTGCCTACTATCTCCAGCCGCCGCGGCGAGGGCGGCGAAGTCGGTCTTCAGCGCGTCGCCCGAAATCACCTCCAGCCGGCCGGGGTAATGAGCCGAGACTTCGGCAAGCGCTGCCAGGCAGCGTTCGTCGCGCTCTATGGCGACGACCCGGCGGGCGCCATTGGAAAGCAGCGCTCGCGTCAGCCCTCCGGGCCCGGGCCCGACCTCGATCACCGTGGCATTTGTCAGGTCGCCGGCGCTGCGCGCGATCTTGCCTGTCAAATTGAGGTCGAGCAGGAAGTTCTGCCCAAGCGCCTTTTTCGCCTGCAGTCCATGACGCTCGATGACGTCGCGCAGCGGCGGCAGCCCATCGATGCTCATGCGGCCGCCGCCCTTGCGTCGGTGTCGGCGAGTTTTCTGGCGAGCTTCAGCGCCGCGATCAGGCTGTCGGGCCGCGCAATGCCCTTGCCGGCGATGTCGAAGGCGGTGCCATGGTCGGGCGAGGTGCGGATGAAGGGCAGGCCCAGCGTGACGTTGACCGCCTCGTCGAAGGCCAGCGCCTTGGCCGGGATCAAGGCCTGATCGTGATACATGCAAAGCGCCACGTCGTAGCCCGCCCGCGCCCGGGCATGGAACAGCGTGTCGGCGGGCAGGGGGCCGAAAGCATCGATGCCTTCGGCGCGCAGGATGTCGACCGCCGGGCGCACGATGTGCTCGTCTTCCGTGCCCATGGAGCCGCCTTCGCCGGCATGCGGATTGAGGCCGGCAATGGCGAGCCGCGGCCTGGCGATGCCGAAGCGGCTGGCAAGGTCGGCCGCAGTGATGCGCGCGGTCGCGACGATCAATTCGGTGCTCAGGACTTTCGGCACCTCGGCCAGGGCGATGTGGATGGTGATGGGAACCGTGCGCAGGTCGGGGCCTGCTAGCATCATTACCGGCATCGCCTCGACGCCGCTGTGCCGAGCCGCGAGATGCGCCAGATATTCGGTGTGGCCGGGAAAAAGGAAGCCCGCATCATAGAGCGGCTTCTTGGCAATCGGGCAGGTCACGACTGCGGCGGCCTCACCGGCAAGGCAGGCGGCGACCGCACGGTCGATCGCTTCGACGGTGCCGGCCGCATTGGCCGGGTCTGGCCGGCCGGGGCTGTCGATGAAGCGCGCCGTCAGCGGAACGATCGGCAAGGCGTGGCCAAAGACCTCGATCGCCTGCACCGGCGTCACCTCCTCGACGGGCAGCAAAACGCCAAGGCGGCGCGCGCGCGCGGTGACCACAGCCGGGTCGGCCAGCAGATAGAACGGGGGCAAGCCGACAGCGTCACGCGCAAGGAAGGCGGCGATGGCTATTTCAGGGCCGATACCGGATGGGTCGCCGACACTCAACGCCAGCGCGGTCATCGCGCTACTCACGTCAGCGCTTGACGATGCGGGCTTTGGCCTTCAGTTCGTCGACATATTTCTTGCTGAGATCGTCGGCGGCCTTGTCGTTGGAGCCTTCGCTCTGGAACACCATCTGGGCGGTCTTGTCGTCGGACACTTCGCGCGACGAGCAGATGCCGATGAATTCGACGCCGCGTTCGGTCTCGCGCGTAACGGTGGCGCCGCCGACCTTGGTCGCTTTGATCTGCTCGGCCCAGTCTGGCGGCAGTTGCGGCGCCAGAACCCGGCCGAGATCACGAACCGTGACGTCGATCAGGCCCTTGGCGAACTCGCGCGTCGTGTTGCAGCCGTTGAAGCGAGCGCGCATGGCGTCGGCCTCGCGCTTGCGCTTGGCCAGCGTCGCGCTGCGTTCGGCCGCCGGCACGACGAAGATGACCTGCTGCAGCATGTATTCCATGGCGCTCGGCTTGGCGCCGCCCTTGTCGAGCATGCGTCGCACCGCGTCCTGTTCGGTCACGCTGCCGCCTTCGCCGGAACGGTAGCGCGCGCTCAAGGCCTGGTTCCAGGCCATCTGGGCGCGGATGAACTCCTTGAAATGGTCCTTGCCGACGCCGGATTTTTCCATGACGCCGTCGAGCTGGCCGCGCTGCATCTTGTTGTTGGTGGCAAAGCGCTGATAGGCGGCCTCGACCTGTGCATCGCTGATGCGGATGCCAAGCCGCCTGGCCTCGGCGAGCCGGAGCGTCTGGTCGATCATTTCCTGGCCAGCATCCCCCTTTTTGCGCTGCAGCTTCAGGAAGGCGGCACGATGGGCGATATCACCGGTGGTGATCGGTATGTCGTTGACGACGTATTTGATCTCGCTGGCGAAAGCCGGCGGCGTCATGACGGTCATTGACACGGATGTCGCCGCCACAAGCAACGCGAACCCTGCTGAAAAGAGGTATTTCCTCATCCTTGGCATCCCAATTCTATTCCCGGCTCCGCCAGTTCCGTCCCCTTCCGGATGCGCGAATCCGTGCCAGCCCTATGCGGCGAAACGATGTCGCCGCCTATTGGATGGTGTCGACTCCGTTGCTCGACGAGCCGAAGTCGCCGAGGGTGCGGAACGAGAGGTTGAATCCGATGCTTTGCGTCACTTCCCTGGTGTTCAGGTCACGCGACTGTGCGTACGTCATCAGATAGGTGAAGCAGGAATCGTTGTAGGCGAAGCCCACCCCGTCCTTGACCAGCAGGCCCTCCTGCAAATCGTAGGTTCCTGTCCCGAACACGCGCCAGTTCTCGGCAAGATGCGTGGATGCGCCGAGCGTGACCTCGTGACGGTCGGTGGTGAAACCGTAGAGCGGCTGCGCCTGGATGAAGGCATACTTGGCGCTCAACGATACCGGCAGGCCGGAGTAGGCAGCTTTCAGCTCGGCGCGGCGGATCTCGAAGCTCTGTTCGTCGAACCGGCCGCTGACCGAAGCCGCGAATCCATTGGGGCTGGTTATGCCAAACAGGCCGACATAGTCGGACTTGGTGGTCTCAAGGCCTGAATTTGCGCCGACATTGACCAGATCGGGTGCCGCGAAGGAGTTCTCGCCGCCAATTTGATAGGATTGGCCGAAGATGGCATTGGTGCCCCAGCCATTGATGTAGGAGCCGGAATAGCGCAGCCCGACATTGGCACGCGAGCCGCCCTCGATACGGTCATAACCGGAGAACTTGTCGCGCTCGAACAGCGTGGTCGCATCGAAAACCATGCTCTGCGCGTCTTCGTTCGGAATGGAGAGGCCGCCGACATACTGTTCGTTCGGACGCAGGAACACCTGTGCCATCGGCTCGACAACGTGGCTCGAGCCGCTGGCCAGCGAGAACAACAGCGGCCAGCTCATCTCGAGCCCGGCAGTCGCCATGTAGCGGGCAAAGGACGAGCGCATGTCGTCCTGCTGGCCCAAATTCGTCGCCATCTGGTTGATCGCGGTGAGCGAGGCCGACGACGCTCTGACATAGTCGACGTCGCCTTGCAGCGCCAGCAACGGTGTCAGCACCAGCCCGTCGTCGGTGACAAAGCTCCGTTTCCACTCGGCCTCGGCGGTGAGGCGGCTGGACTCGCCTTCGATGCCGCGCACGCGTTGCGTACCCGAGCCGGGCACGTACGGGGTAAAGTAGGTCTCGTCGAGATCTTCGCGGCGGATGACGCGCGTGTTGACGTTGAGGGACAACTGGCCGCCGGCGACCGACGTGTCGGGGATATAGGCATAGTCGAGCGAGGGCAGCACCCAGGGCTGCTGGCCGCTCCGCGCGGCGACATTGTCGTTGGGCGTATCTTCCTGGACCTCGAAATGCATGGCGCGCACGTCGAAATAATTACGGTCGTTGAGGCCGGTCAAATAGACCGACGACTGGTGGACGTATGAATTGTACTTGGCGATGTTGTAGCTATTCGAGAAGTTCTTGTCGGTCTGCAGCAACACGTCCCAGCCGAAATTCCAGCGTTCGTTGATGGCGAACTGCCCTTGCGTGCCCATCATGCCGCGGAACTTGTTCGGATCGCCCACCGCGCCGGAATCGATATTGTGGCCAGCGGTCGAGGGGAACGCGGCGCTGTCGAGGAAGGCGTCCGGATTCTGCTGCTGGATCCCGGCGACCTTAAATGTGTATTCGCCATTGTTGAAGCGCTGGCGCCATTCGGCTTCGCCGAGGAAGCCCTGCTTGGTGTAACCGCTTCCGGTCACCGTCAGATCATATGTCGGCGAAAGGGCGAAATAATAGGGAACCTTGACGCTATACCCCAGATGGCTGTTGTAGCCGATGCTGGGGATCAGGAAGCCGCTCTTGCGCTTCACGGTGGGATCGGCGATCTCGAACGCCGGCAGGTAAGCCAGCGGAAAGCCGAAGAACTCGAAATTCGCGTTCTCGAAGCGAACCGTCTTCTTCTCACCGTTCCAGATGATCTTCCTGGCTTTGACGCGCCATGTCGGCGCCTTGTCGGGCTTGTCCTCGCACGGTTCGCAGGCGGTGTAGACACCATTGTGGAAGGTGGTCAGCACGCCGCCCATGCGTTCGGCGCTTTCGGCGGCGAAATAGGCCTTGTCGACCGTTTCAACGCGCAGCGCGTTGACGAAGCCGTCGGCGAAATCGTCGGTAATGTCGATGTGTTGTGAATTGATCTTGGTGCCGTCGCTGTTGACGATCTCGACATTGCCGCTGGCAACCATCCGCTTGGTGTTGCGGTTGTAGACGACCTTCTGGGCGACGAGGCGGTTGCCGCCGTAGTCGATCTGCACGCCGCCGACGGCGGTCACGGTCTGGTTGTCGTTGTTGTATTCCAGCGTGTCGGCGGCCAGCAGCATCTGCGAACCGGATGGAACGGTGGTCGCCAAGTTGCCGACCTCCTGCGCGAAGGCCGGCAGCGGGACGCCGCAGGCAAGCAGGCACGCCAAGGCGCTCGCCGCATAAAGGCGCGCCAAATGGGCCTGCCTGTCGCTGGGCAAAAACGCCTCCCTCACTAGCCGTCTTCCTTGTATAGCAGGAAAGTCACCCCGAAGAACATAGCTACCACGACCGGCACCCAGGCGGCTATGGCAGTCGGCACGAACCCCGCCACGCCGAACGCCTTCACCAGCACCGAAACGACATAAAGCAGAAACCCGGCAACGACGCCACCCAGAATCATCGTTGCCGATTGTCCCATCCTCGCAAATCGCATTGAAACTGTTGCAGCAATCAGCGTCATGGCGACGAGCAGGAACGGCAACGCCACCAGCGAATCAAACTGCATGGCAAAGGCATTTGCCTTGAGGCCGAAGGAACGGGCAACCTCGATTTTTCCGGGCAGGTCATAGAAGGGAATTGTCTCCGGGCGCGCCAGCCGCTCCTGCACGAATTCCGGCTTCAGATTGGTCGGCACACGATCGCTCGCGACGGGCTGGATGGTGCCGTTCCTGAAGGTCTTCACACCCTGCAATTCCCAATAGCCGTCGCGCAGGTAGGCCCGTGCCGCGTCCTTGCGCTCGACGATGTTGCCTTGCTGGTCGAGGATGAAAAACACGGCGTCGGCCATCTCCAGGCCCTGGTCGAGGATAGCCCGCGCGCCGATGATCGTGTCGCCGGAACTGGTTTTCTGGCGAATCCAGGGCGCGGCATCTGCTGAAACGGTATTGGACTTGCCGGAGCGCAGCTCGGTCTCGATCTGTTCGGACAAGGAGAAAGCGTGGGCGGCAAGCGGGTTGATGATCCCGACCGACACGACGCCGAACAGCAATGCGCCGATGCAGCACGGCAAAAGGAACTGCCAGGCGGAGACACCCGCGGACCGCGCGATGACGAGTTCGTAACGCCGGTTGAGCGAAACCAGCGTCGCCATCGCCGAGAACAAGCCGACAAACGGCACCGTCTGCAGCATGATCATGGGCATTCGAAGGCCTGAAATGGCCATCGCCGTCCCATAGGTGAAGCCCGGCAGGCCAGTGGTGCGGCCCGACAATTCCGTGAAATCGATCAGGAACACCAGCGCCAGAAGGCCGATGAAGAACCAGATCGTGATCGCCACGTAACGGAAGAAGAAGTAACGGCCCAGCGTCCAGCCCATCAGCCGACTCCCTGGCCCGAGGTGTCGCGCCTGGACAAACGAGACTTGAGGGCATTCCACCCGTCACCGATGCGGCTGGCCAGGTTTGTCATCCAGTCCGCCCAGGCAACCGGCAGTTCCATGGTCCGGTTCGACACGATGAACCAGATCGCCACCGCGGAAGCCGCGATCGGTATGCCATACACCACATAGGAATATTGCGGGACCTCGTCGGCCTTGCTTGCGGCGAAGAACCCCAGCCAGCGTACGAACAGCGATATCGCGATGGCGGTGATCAGCGGATTGACGCGCGCCTCGCGATGCGAACGCGCGTCTCCCGCGACCGCGAGCGCGATCAGTGCGAAAACCATGGAGTATGTCCATTCCGAAAACCGCTGGTCGATCTCCGCCCGGTACTCCTGCGGACTTTGCTGGTAGTTCTTGTCGTTGGGGCTTGGATTGAGCAGGTACTGGGTGGTCTGGTCTTTTGGCAGGAGCGTCACCTGGTTGGCCGCCGACATGAAGGCCGACATGTCGAAGGCATAGGACGTGAACCGGATAACACTGAGGTCGCCTGTCAGCGTCTTGCGATGGATGACGCCGTCATTCATCATCAGCACCTTTTCGCCGCCCCGCTCGATGATGCTGCCGGTCTTGGCATAATAGACGAGATTGACGCCTTCCTCACGGGAATCGGCGACGAAGATGCCACCCAACCGGTTGTCGGGAAGCCGCTCGCCAATCTGCAGGAACAGTCCTTCCTCGATCTTGCGGAAGGTGCCTTCCTGAATGATCAGCGACAAAAGGTCGGCGCGCGACTCCGCCACCAGGGCGCGGTTCTTCTGTCGTGCATAGGGGTCGATGCCGTTGTCCACGGCGAATGAAAAGACGCTGGCGGCCAGCGCCAGCAGCATGATCGGCCGCACGATGGTCCAGCGCGAGGCACCCGATGCATTGACCACCGCGAGTTCCGAATCCGAATTCATCACGCTGAGTGTCTGCGCGACCGCCACCACGAGCGCGAAAGGCACGACGATCGGAACGATAGAAGGGAGAATGAGAGACGCGACCTCGAAGAAGGTCAAGGCCGACTGGCCGCTGTCCGTGACCAGATTGATCTTGGCCAGCACCTGCGTCGTCCACACGATGGCCAGCGTCCAGACCAGCGCTGCGATGAAGACAACGAAAGTGCGCCGCATGATGTAGCGTTCAATGACCTTCATGAAGGCTTTACTCGATTTTCTCGAACGGCATCATGCCACCACGCTAAGGGTAGCTGTCCGGCGACGCCCGCACAACTGGCTCCGTTGGGCTGCATCAGGCAGGCGATCTGGTTCCCGTCCCACGTCGCGTGCCGCAGCGGATCGGAGTGTCGGCGGCAATGGATAAGAAAGGACGAACATCGATGGTTAACAACAGGTTGCGGCATGAAGCGGGGCCGTGCCGCGACGAATCGCCTTCGATTCCACGTCTCATATGGGTAGCCATTTTGGCAAAGTCTTGCCAAATGCCGGAAAACGACCAAATGTCGCGGATCACTTCAAACCGCTTCGCGCAAAGTCGCCCAATCCCCGAAAGCAGGACATGATGAACCCGAGACCGTCGATCGCCTTTGCGAAATTCGCCGCGCCCCAGGCGGCGGCGAGCAGGAAGGGCACGGTCTTCGTGCTGTCGGCGGATAATGGCGGCCTGAGCGATGCGGCCAGGGCTTACGATCCGGGCAAGACGCTGGATCGGGCTTTCCCGATCGCCGAGTTTACCGGCAAGCTCGCCGGCATCGTCGAAATCCTGGCGCCGGAAACGACGTCGCTCGACAGGTTGGTCGCGATCGGCGCCGGCAAGGTCGCGGGGCTCGACGAATATGCCTGGCTGAAGCTCGGCGGCACCATTGCGGCATCGCTGCGCAAGGCAACCGACGTGGCCGTGGTGCTCGACCTGGCCGGCGCTTCGCCCGATGGCAAGGACGCCGCGAACCTCGCGGCGGGCATTCTTTTGCGCAGCTATTCCTTCGACAAGTACAAGACCAGGAAGGATAAGGACGACGGCCAAGGGGGCGGCCAAGGGAACGGTAAGCCCGATCCGAAAAAGCCGGTCAAGGTGACCATCCATACCGCCGACCCCGCAGGCGCCAAGAAAGCTTTCGCCGATGCCGAGGCGGTGATCGACGGTGTGCTTCTGGCACGCGATCTCGTCAACGAACCGGCAAACGTGCTGGGACCTGTCGAGTTCGCCGCCCGCGCCAAGGAACTCGAGGCACTCGGCGTCAACGTCGAGATCCTGACCGAGAAGGAGATGAAGAAGCTCGGCATGGGCTCGCTGCTCGGCGTCGCGCAAGGCTCGCCCCGGGGCGCCCGCATGGCGGTCATGCAGTGGAACGGCGGCAAGCCGAAGGACAGGCCCGTCGCCTTCGTCGGCAAGGGTGTCACATTCGACACCGGCGGCAATTCGATCAAGCCGGCCTCGGGCATGGAGGACATGAAGGGCGACATGGGCGGGGCCGCCGCCGTGACCGGGTTGATGCATGCGCTTGCCGCGCGCAAAGCCAAGGCCAATGTCGTCGGCATCATCGGTCTTGTCGAAAACGCGGTCGACGGTCATGCCCAGCGCCCCGGCGACATCGTCACCTCCATGTCCGGACAGACCATCGAGGTGCTCAACACCGACGCGGAGGGGCGCCTCGTTCTGGCCGACGCGCTGTGGTACTGCAACGACCGCTTCCAGCCGAAATTCATGGTCAACCTGGCAACGCTGACCGGCGCCATCATGGTTGCGCTCGGCCTGCATTATGCCGGCCTGTTCTCCAACGACGACGAACTGGCGCAAAGGCTGACCGCGGCCGGACAGTCAACGCAGGAACGGCTGTGGCGCATGCCGCTCGGCGCTGAATACGACAAGCTGATCGATTCCAAGAACGCCGACATGAAGAACATCGGCGGCCGCTACGGCGGCGCGATCATTGCCGCGCAGTTCCTGCAGCGCTTCGTCAAGGACACGCCCTGGGCGCATCTCGATATTGCCGGGACCGCGATGGGCTCGCCGTTGAACGAGATCAACCAGTCCTGGGGTTCGGGTTTCGGCGTTCGGCTGCTGGACCGGCTGGTGCGTGATCACTACGAGAGCTGACGTTCGTCCATGGCCGATGTGCTGTTCTACCACCTGACCGAATCGACGCTGGAGGATGCGCTGCCGGGCCTGCTCGAGCGCAGCGTCGATCGCGGCTGGCGCGCCGTGGTGCAGACCGGCACCGAGGAGCGGCGCGACGCGCTCGACCAGCATCTGTGGACTTTCCGCGACGATTCTTTCCTGGCGCACGCGACCGATCGCGAAGCTTATCCCGGTGAACAGCCAATCCTGTTGACCACCGGCGAGGGCAATCCCAACCAAGCCAAGATCAGGTTCCTCGTAGACGGCGCGGCTCCGCCCGACCTCGGCGGCTATGAGCGTGCGGTGTTCCTGTTCGACGGCCATGACACGGCCCAGGTCGAGATGGCCCGGGCGCATTGGAAGACGATGAAGGACGCCGGCCACGCCGTGACCTACTGGCAGCAAGCCGCGGACCGCCGCTGGGAGCGCAAGGCGTAGAGCAATTCCACGGAAAGTGTGGACCTATCCCGGGAAAAGCGCGCAGCGCCTTGCCTGGCGAATTGCGCTAGAACGAAGAGCAGTTCGACGTTCGCCTGGAACGATGAACAACTCCAGCCCGGCGGCTTTCGCGGATGACGGTTCTAAAGCCTTGCCTTAATCCGCGTCTGTTTCCTGGTGACGTAGTCGCCGTATTTCAATTTCGCGGACTCGTCCGACCGGTTCCGATGCGAACTCCTGAAAACGTACCACTCGCCATCAGGCGACTTGCGCTTGTAGATCGCCTTGCCGGTCTGGCGATGCTCGAAGCAGGTCATTGAGCCCTTCACGCCCCAGGAGCCGTGCCATTGCGCGCGGTAGCACAACTTGCCGCCGCCGGGGATGAACCATATCCCGTCGCCATAGCCCGGCTGGCCCTTTTCCGTCGACCAGGCGTTAAATTGCCGCTGCCTGACGGCAAAGAACGCGGCCCCGTGATTGCCCCACATCCACGAACGGTTCTGATAGATCTGGTAGACGCCTTCGTCGGGCACCACGGCGCCCTTTTGCGCCTGCTCGGCGATTTTGGCCGCTGTCTTGGCTGTCGCGGGGACCTGTAAGGCAAGAACAAGAACGGAGCAGGCGAATGCCGCTCCAAGACAATTACCCAGCACTCGTTTCACGGAACTACTCCACGGACTGATTCACGCCACGCCTCACCATCATGCCGAAACGCTGGTTCGGCATGGATGGCAAACAAACAGAAAGATGGAGATCCATCCCGATCGTGTCGGGACGCATCGGGACGACGCGTCTACGGCAGGACGTGCTGGGTCACCCTCCAGTCGGGCAGACCATAGCCCCCCAGCCACGGCCACACTTCCTTCTGGTTGAAGTAGACAACTGAAGTCAGCGCCGGGAACTCCGCATAGGACTTGCGAGAATCGTCCTGCCACTTCGAAACATAGTCCTGCTTGCCGACATAGCCGAGTTCCGCCACCACGATCGGCTTGTTGAACCCCGCAACGCGATCATAGCCTGGCTTCAGCAACTCGGCGAACGTACGGTCGTGACCGGCCTCGTCGTTGTCCTTTTTCTGCAGGCCGAACACCGACAGGCCGATCACGTCGACATAGTCGTCACCAGGGTAGTATTTTTCCAAGCCTTCATCGCCTTTGGGCGACCACATATATTTGGCCGTGGGGGCGGCCTTGCGGCAGATATCGACTTCGCGCTTGTAGGCGGAAATCCAGTCCTTCGGTGCCCAGTTGGCCCAGGTGAAGCGACCGTTCTTGTCTTCCATTTCTTGCGCCCAGCGAATGGTCACCGGGCTTTTCATCTGTCCCACCAAGCCGCAGATCGCCTGCATATTGGCATCATATCTGCCGCCCAATATGCCGTCTCGCAGCTCGGGCGGGGTGATGCGCCAGTCCTTCGACCAGGTCCACGGCTCGATCGTGATCAACAGCGAGCGCCCGCGCTGCTGGGCATAAGCATCGGCCAGAGGCAGCGTCGATAAATCAACGTCTTCCCAAGGCAGGAACAGTTCCTCGATGCTGGCGGTCTTGTCATTGGTGAAATCGCCATACGGATCGTACGAGCCGAATGCCGACGCGGCGCTGCTCGTCTGAACGGGGTCCGTCGCGGGGACGGAGCCGGCGCCTCCCGCCGTGGGGAACGCGGCGCTTCCGCCCAAAACCAGCGTGACTACAAGCGCATTTGCTGCGGAGCGTTTCATTGTTTGCCTCCCAAGGCCCGACTTCCTACGGAAGCCAAGGCTTCGCCCGGCGCGTCGATGCCTGATCGACACGCCTATCCAGCACCCATCGGCTCTATTGGCGTAATCTGCGGGATTTCGGAGCGACCATTGGCGAGTGTGCGAACTTTGCACGGACCCACCCAAAATTATCCCTCAAGGCTCCGATACTGAAGAGCTTCAGAGAGAAAGTTCGCCGCGATACTCACAAATTCGCGTCAACATCCCGATATATCATCCCTAGCTAATTTAAGAGCCGGTCGGGGCCAAGAGTCAAGCACAATTAACGGTTGCTTAACCTTGGCGCTCGCAACGTGGTTAACGCTGCTTGTCCTCATCCAGACATGGGGACCAGCCCCCTCTCGGTGAATTCCTCAACGCAAAACGTCCGGCTTGCCTGTCCAGCGCTGGTCGGGCGCACGCGACCGCCGGATCGGCCCGGCGCTTCAAAGGCGCTAGGTTAACCAGTTCCCAAGAAGCATAGTTAAGAAGCCCTTAATGTAGTTGACTCTAATAAATTTGCGATGGATTCTGGCGCCGGGGTTGAAGGTTGTCGGCCGTCTTCGGCTGACGCTTAGAGTGGCGGCGGTACGTGTATGAGTGTTTCCGCGGACGTGGCGACCATCAGCGGTAAGAACAGGCCGAAACGCCGGTCTCGGGCGGCTCTGGCCAAGGCGGCGCAGAAGGGCCCTTTTCTGGTTCCCGTCCTGTCTGCCGCTCAGCAATGGATCCTGAGGCTGGCGCTGGCATTCTGGTTCGTCACGCTCGGTTTTTTCTGGATCTGGTGGCTAAGGCCCGAGCATGTCGAGTACATCGGGCCATACGCCTTCGCGACGACGGTGCTGGCCTGGCTGACGCTGATGCCGATGTATTTCCTGTTATTCGTGCTTGTGTCGAAAAGGCCGTCCAAATTTTACACGATCGCTGCGAGTTCGAGGGTGGCGATGGTGGTGACGAAAGCGCCATCCGAACCGTTTTTCGTGGTTGCGCGCACGCTAGAGGCGATGCTTGCGCAGGATTATCCTCACGACACCTGGCTTGCCGACGAGGACCCTTCCGAGGAGACGATCGCATGGTGCGAGGCGCGAAACATCCAGATTTCGACGCGGCGAGGCCGGGAAGACTATCATCGCAAGACCTGGCCGCGCCGAACCCGTTGCAAGGAAGGCAATCTCGCGTTCTTCTATGATCACTACGGCTATGAACGCTACGACTTCGTCGCCCAGATGGACGCCGATCACGTGCCGACGCTGACCTATCTGCGCGAGATGCTGGCGGCCTTCGCCGACCCCGCTGTCGGCTATGTCTCGGCGCCGAGCATTTGCGACAACAATGCCGCCGAGAGTTGGTCGGCCCGCGGCCGACTGTTCGTGGAGGGAATGCTGCACGGCCTGCTGCAGTCCGGCTACACGAGCGTCGGAGCGCCACTGTGCATAGGCTCGCACTATGCGGTGCGCACCGCCGCATTGAAGCAGGCGGGCGGGCTTGGCCCAGAACTGGCCGAAGACCACTCGACCTCCATGCTGATCAACGCGGGGGGCTGGCGCGGCGTGCATGCAATCGACGCCATTGCGCACGGTGATGGCCCGCAGACTTTCGCCGACCTCGTCACTCAGGAATTCCAGTGGTCGAGGAGCCTGACCACCATCCTGCTCGAATACTCGCCCATGTATCTCTCCAAGCTGAGGTTGCGATTGAGGTTGCAGTTCATTTTCTGCCAGCTTTGGTACCCGCTGTTCGCACTGCTCGCGCTCTCCACGTATCTCATGCCGATCTACGCGCTGTTTTCTGGCCGGAACTTCGCCAATGTGACGTATCTGGATTTCATTCTCCACTACGCGCCGAGTTCGGTTACGCCGATCGTCTTGGTGATGATGTTGAAGGCGTTCGCGCTCTCACGACCGGTAACGGCCAAGGCACTCAGCTGGGAAGGTATGCTGTTTCATTTCTTCGCGCGCTGGCCGTGGGTGCTGGCGGGCACGCTGTCGGCCATCCGCGACTATCTGACCAAATCTTTTGTCGATTTTCGCGTCACACCGAAGGGCCGCGGCCCGAAGGATCTCCTGCCGTTTCGTGTCGTCATCCCCTATGTGGCGCTTGCCGTCGGTGCGTCGTTGCCCGTGCTCCTTGTACAAAATCCGCAGAGCGCCACGGGTTTTTACTGGTTCGCAGCGTTCAATGCAGCTTTATATAGCCTGCTGACCATCGTGATCATTGCCAAGCACGTCACCGAGAACAAGATTTCCCTGCGGCCAAGTATCGGCAAATTTGTCTTGCAGGCTTCGCTCGCCGGCGTGGCTTTAACGGCTCCGCTCGCGGGTTTTTACGGCCGCGGCCTGGAGGGCATTTACGGACTGCAGCAGGGTGCCGGCGCCGTTCATCTCGTCAAGATGGCTTTCCCAGTTTCGGGCGCCGGCATGGGCGAAATCGGCGCCCGCAATTTCTACTTCGATCCAGGTTGGGAAACGCAGCGCTGAGCGTCCCGTAACATCTGCAACAGCCCTTCGACTCTGCCAGCCTGAGCGCCGATCGCCGTCGTTGCCACCGGTGCGGAGGCTTCGTTTGCCGAAGCACCCCACGCGCCCTGCCAGGCTCCGATCCAATCAATCGAATTTTCATCATATCCGAACGAACACCGAAAGACTGTGTTCATTATGCTGTTTGCACGAATTTTAATAAGTTCGTTCTAATATACGTATGCAGATTGAGTGGCGATGATCACTTAAAAAGTGCGGAAAGAAGCCGACTATAAAGTATATCACCCGCACATAACCGAATTATGTTTAAGGGTAGAGAGATGCAGATGAACAGGGTTATGGAACATTTGGCCAACAACGGCAGAAAATATACCTGTGCTGTTGCTGCTTTTGTGCTCGTCTCGATGGTGTCCGGCTGCCAGACCATGGATACAACCAAGACCGGCTCGATCAACGGGCGAACCATCGACTACGGGTTCGGCAAAATGGCCCATCACGCTGGGAAGGTCCATCACGTCAAGACAAAGCTTCTCTACCGCAAACCGCTTACACAGATGAGTGTCGTGACGCGTACCAGGGAGGAGGCCTACGCGGCCTTCGTGCGGCCGCAACGGATTGATAGGCCGGCACCGGTGAAGGTTTCCTACAGCCCGGGCAATGGCGGTCAGTTCCTGGGGCATTCGCCCTGGATTTGCGGCCCGAGCGGTTTCGGCCAGCGCGCCAGCTGCCGTTCGCGTTACTAGAGCATTGGACCTAAATGCATGTCGCCCGGAAGTGTGCTCGGTTCCGGGACAACGACATGCAGATCAGAAGCTTAAAGCAGGTCGGGCGAATCCTATTCGCCGCGACATGTGTAAGTGGCGGTGCCTGACCGAGGGCTGCCGCCGAGGTCTTCGCTGGGGGCGCGAGTCGAGGGCGAGAGGTGGGCGCAGGGTTGCGCCTTATCTCTTGCCCTTCGACCGCCACGGGCTCGTGGCCATGAATATCCCTGGCGTTCCGATCTCCTCATGAAGGCCGGCTCGGGCGGAGCCAGCCGTCATCGTCGCCGGGCGCCGGCCGTGGCCGCGCGACATAGGCCGATGATCCGTTTGCCTCGTGATAGACGCGGGCCAGCATTTCCGCCAGCACGCCCGACGTCACCATCTGCACTCCGGCGATCAGCAGAAAGAAGCCAGTGAACAGCATCGGCCGTGTTCCGATGTCTTGCGCGAAAAACAGCTTCAGGCAAAGCAGATAGGCAAGTATCAGCGAACCCAGCGCGCCAAGCGCGATGCCGATGCCACCGAAGAAATGTCCGGGCCGTGTGCGATAGCGCATGAAGAAATACATGAACACCAGATCGAGCACGACCCTGAAGGTGCGCGAAATGCCGTATTTGGACTGGCCGTGGATGCGGGCATGATGCGTCACAACCTCCTGCGCGATGCGTCTGGGGGTCGTCACGGTAGCCAGCCATGCCGGGATGAAGCGGTGCATCTCGCCATACAGCTTGACGCTGCGGATGACGCTGCCGCGATAGACCTTGAGGCTGCAGCCATAGTCCTTGAGGCGCACGCCGGTGACGCGTGCAATCAGCGCATTGGCGATACGCGAAGGGAGCCTGCGCATCAAAAGCCCCTCCTGACGGTCCTTGCGCCAGCCGACCACCAAGTCGAGATCCTCGCTCAGCAGGCGGTAGACCATGCGCGGGATGTCGAAGGGATCATTTTGCAGGTCGCCGTCGATCGTGGCGATGACATCGCCGCGCGCCGCGTCGATGCCGGCCTGCATCGCGGCGGTCTGCTTGTAATTGCGCACGAGTTCGACCGCATGCACATGCGGGCCATAATGCGCAGCCAGGCGCCTGATCTCGCTCACCGTCGCGTCGGTGCTGCCGTCATCGACCAGCACGACCTCCCACGGCTGCTCGTAGCGCTCCATCGCCTGGTGAATCCGCGTCAGCAGCGGCTCGACGTTTTCGGCCTCGTTGTACATGGGCACGACGATGGACAGCGTATGGTCCGGCATCACCGCGCCATCAGGCAGCCCCGAAGCAGGGATGGGCAATATGTTCATTGGGATGGCTTCCTTGCAGGTCCGACGGCCGGAGTCCCTGGCAGCGTCGATTTCGAGGGAAACAGCCAGGCTATCGCGCCGGTGGCGATAGCCGAGCAGAAGATGAACAGGTGCAGCGCCAGTGCCGCCTGCAGACCGCTCTTCATCGCAATTCCGGATGTGAGCAGCGCCGCCGCCGCTCCCGCTTCATAAGTGCCGAAGCCGGCGACGCCTTGCACCGGCAATATTGCGGCGCCTTCGGCCCCGACGACGCCTGGAAAGGCCGTCGTGAAGGATGTTCCCAGTATCAGGGCCAGCAGCCATCCCTGCACGGCGAGCTTCAGCGACCAGTTGGCGATCGTCCACCACCAGCCGTAACGCGAGCGCCCGGTCGCCTCGGTGAAGGTGTCGCGCAGCAGGCCGAGCTTCGCCACGATCCTGCCGCGCCCGGCCCAGTCATGCGGCGCGCGCGCCCAGCGCGGCAGGTACCAGGCGGCAGCGATCAAGGCGGCGATTCCAGCGATCCTTATCGCCGCATGCAGGCCCGGCCACACCGCCAGCGCCAGCACGCCGACGACGAAAGCGTCCTGCAGCCTGAACCACAGCAGCGAGGCGCTGGCGCGCATGATCGGCACGCCGAAGACCTGGCGCAGGAGCAAGGGAAAGGCCGTCTCGCCGCCCCGGAAGGGTACGACGTTGATCATCGCATTGTGGATCAGAATGACGCGCAGGCAGGCTCCGAAACGGCCATTCACCTCGTCGCGGAACTCGTCGCAGACGCGTAGCGCACGCAAGACATAGGTGACGAAAAAGGCGATCGTCGCCACTGCGAACGTAGCTGGCGTGATGCGGTCGAATGCATCGCCGACCATCCGCCAGCGCGAGTCGCTTGCCAGCCAAGCCAGCAGGGCCAGCGTCACGATTATCGAGATTGCTCTTTTCAACCAATTCTCCGCCGGTTTTCACCGCCGAGTTCCAGCGGCGGCATCGTGGCGACTGAACGTCCAAGGCGTCATCCTGGGGCGGTTCGCCTGGCCCACCGCCTTGCCGGCCTTCCGCGGGGCGGATGCGTGGCCGCTGAGCCGTCGGGCCATATCCTGTCAAGGCCCACAGCTGTCGCAGCTCTCATGGACGGGTGATCCTATAGACCAGCAAAGCATCCGAATCCACAAGCTTGGTTGCGGTCTTGTCCAGATAGTCGACGACGCCGTCATGATGCTCGATGAACAACTGGTCCTGATTGTCGGCAGCGTTCTTGGCCGTGCCGAACAGATCCGCGCCTTGACCGCGCAACTCCTCGAGCTGAGCGATCGCGGTGGCGTCGTCCGCGACGAATTTCGACCATTCGACATCGCCTCCGCCAGGCGGGAACACCCAGCCGCGTGCCCTGCTGTAGTAGACGGCGACGGGATCGCCGACCTCCGGCGCGATGGCCACGACGAGGTCGCCCGGTTGCGCCAACCGCGCCAACTCCTCGCCGAGCAGCTTGCCGTTCATCGCGACCGGCGCCTTCATTGTCCTCACGAGAGGAAAGGTCGACCACACGAGGGTCACGACAACGATACAGATCGAACGCAGCACGACCGGCGACAGAACGGTTCCCGATGCAAACGTTGCCAGAAGAAGCGCGCCGCGGCCGCAGAACATCGCGAACGGCACATGGAAAATGTGGTAATTCCAGGGGTTGCTGGTGATTTCGCGCGCCGCCGCCAGGTAGACGATCATGGCCGCACCCAGCCAAATATAGGGAATGGCCGAAAGGGTGCGCTGCGTCGGGTCTTCGGCGGGTCCGGGCGGTATCCAGAAACCGACCGCGATCAGCGCCATGAACGGATAGCCGTAGAACCACCAGACAGAGGTGTTCCACACGGATTTGAAGTAGAAGCCATCATTGACGAACGTCCACAATCCGGAGTTCCAGATGTAGCCGCTGCCCGCGACGTGATAGGGTGGATAGCTGCGACCGAGATAGATGGCCCAGCTGAAATAGGCGCCGATGATGGCCAGGCTCAAAAATCCCCACAGGAAGACCTCGGTCGCCTGCCGTCGTTTCTTCTGCAGAATCCAGCGCACCATCAGGTAGAAGATGACGGCGCCCGCCGCCACGCCCGGCGGCTTTGCCAGCGCACCGAGCGTGAAGCTGACGGCGGCGAGCGGCAAAAGCCATCGGCTGCCGCCAGCCCAGTATTTGGCGAACAGCCAAACGCCTGTTGTCACCAGTGCCAGCATCGACGGATCGGGCAGGAACGAGCTGTCGATCATGATCGCCGCCGGCATCAGCGCGTAGGCGAGCGCCGCCGCATGGGCATGCGTTTGGCCCCAGCATAGCGCCGTCAACCTGTGCAGCGAAAACACCGTCACCAGACCGAAGAAGGCCGCAACCACGCGGCCAAACCAGTCGTGCCAGCCGAAGAGTTGGTAGAGCAGGGCGGTCAGATAGCTGACGATCTGGAACTCGCGGCCCTGATAACTCGGGCCGGGTCCGGTCCAACTCACCTCCGGGAAGAAGATGTTCCAGCTGCGCTGTTGAAAATTGTCGGCCATCATTGCCGTGCTTGTCTCGCGCCAGCTGAAAGCGTCGACCAGCGGCAAGGTTATGTTGTGGAACCTGAACACGACCGCGATGAACAGGATCCCCAGCAAGATCGCCGTGTCGAGGTTCAGGTAATTGCGAGCAGCCGGGTCCCGAGCGATCGGCTGCTGCAGGTATTGCTGAACCTCGGCCTGATTCAATTCCGGATCGTCGCCCATTTGGAACCGCGTCCTCTCTGACGTCTGCGGATGTTGCTTTTGCGCGCGATTGTCAAAGGCGAGGGAGTATACGACGCAATCCTTAATTTTGGCGACAGCGGGCGCCGCGAAAGTTGACATCGCAACTCCCGCGGCTGTTAAATAATTCGCAAAGCTGTCGCGCCGATAGCGCTGCCCTGGGCCGCACAGACATGCCAACGCTGATTGTACCGATAGCTCCGACCAGGTCGCCGCCGCATGGCGTAGATCATCTGCGGCGCAGGGAACGTCGTCGGTCCGCACGTTTCACGCTGCTCCTGTTTGTCCTGGCCCTCTGCGGCCAGGTGGCCCTCCCGGGAACGTCCCACGCGGCTGCCGCCAAGGACAGCGCACCTGCAAAAGCGGATAGCGCTATTGCTCCAATTGCCGCCACTGTTCCAACAGCCTATGAGCTGCAGCTTCTGTATGCCGATCGCACATGGATATGGGAAAATGGAGCGGCCTATTTCGCGAAGGGCAATCGGCGCCTTGAGGCCTGGACGTCGGGGCAGGATTCAGCGTCTGTCGCAGAGGGCAGGTGGCTGGTGACCAAAGACGGCAAGATGTGCATGGATGTCGCTTGGCGGTCCAACAGCTACAAGGGCAAACAGCGCCGCACCTGCTATAGCCACCGAATCAAGGATGGAACGATCGAGCAACGCAAGGATCCGGACGGAGAATGGTACAGTTTCAAACGAACTCCCGAAGGTCCTTCCGACGAATACCGAAAATTCGAATCTGGTGATACCAAGGCCGCGCGGTTCGAAGAGGCCCGCAAGTTGATCGACTCCAAGAACTGATGCATATCGCTCGGAAGTGTCCTCGGTTCCGGGACAACGACATGCACGAAATCAGAAGCTTACGGCAGGTCGGGCGAATCCTATTCGCCGCGGCGGGCGCCGTTCCTGGCTCCGTTGGCCCCTCCCGATACCACATCGGTGACGGCGTGTCCGGAGGGGCGGATTCAGGCAGGCCGCTTTTGCCAAGCCTGTGAAGAAGCTTGCGAATCGCTTATAAAACGCTGAGCAGTCCGGCTGGAATTGTCGGCGCACCGACCGCCGATTGGCGCAATCACTTCTCTCTGACAGAACGACGAGACGATGGATCCAACACCATATGGTTTTCATGAAATTTAATAATTAGTGATGTCTAATATTTGTGTGTGATGTGCGAGTGGTCACTGAAACGGCGTGAAGCGGCGCAGGTGTCGCAACGCGCCCCAGCTTATACTCAAAGGCAAGGGACACATGGGGAACAATTCCGCAATGGGCGCTTCTCGCCTAAGCAAGAAAGCTCTCTCTATTGTTGTGGTGGCGATGACCTCTCTGGTTGCAGGATGTCAGGGGATGGATACGACCAGAACCGGTTCCGTCCTTATTGCACCGGTCGCGCATCCGCTCCGGAGCAAGCCTTCAGTCCGACCGGTCCAGGCTGGATACATGGTGCGTTCGCTCAGGATCGAGCCTGAGATGCTGATGACAAGGACTATCCGCACCACTGAAAGAACTTACGCTTTTGCTCCGCCACCGCCGATCGCGATCCGCACAACGGGACCCGTGAAGGTCGCCTTCAGTCCTGTCGATGAAGGTGCGTTGTTAGGAGGCTCGCCTTACATCTGCAGCCCCAGCGGATTTGGCCAACGCGCAAGCTGCCACCCGCGCTATCTCTGATCTATCGAGCAGCGACCGCTACCGCGCCGTCGCTTGGTGGCAGTATCACCGGTTTCGTGCGCAGCCCGAAGAATGGGGCGGCGGTCCTGACGATCGTGTCGATGTCGGAAAGCTGCGGCACAAAGCCAAGGCGCGCGCGCGCCTTGCTCGGATCGGCATAGAGTTCGGCCGGATCTCCCGGGCGCCGGGCCCTGAAGACGGCCGGAACCGGTCTTGAAGTCATCCGGCTGACCGCCTGGACAATCTCCTTGATGGACACGCCTCGCCCGGTGCCGAGGTTGACCGCCAGGCTTTGTCCCCCGCCCTCCAAATGTTGAAGAGCTTTCAAATGAGCGCGGGCCAGATCGCTGACGTGGATATAGTCGCGCACGCAAGTCCCGTCCGATGTCTCATAATCCGTGCCGAAGACCTCGATCTCGTCGATGATGCCCGACGCCGCCATCAGCACCCTGGGAACCAGATGCGTTTCCGGCGAATGCCACTCGCCGAGCTCCCCGTCGGGATCGGCCCCGCAGGCATTGAAGTAGCGCAGGATGGCGAACTTCATTCCGTATGCGCTGGCATAGTCGCTGATGATCTGTTCGCCTATCAGCTTGGTGCGCCCGTACGGGCTGATCGGATTTTGCGAAGAGGTCTCACGAATAGGCAGCGCTTCCGGAACGCCGTAGGTTGCGCAACTGCTGGAAAAGATGATGTTCTCGATCGAATGCGCGCGTGCGGCGTCGAGTACGGCGATGGTGCCCGTGACATTGGTGGAATAGTATTCGGCCGGCTGACCGACGGACTCTCCAACATAAGCAAGCGCCGCGAAGTGGATGATGGATGCGGGCCGATAGGCTTCGATCGCCGCCTGCAATGCATCCCGGTCGCGGATGTCGCCGACGACAAGCGGACCCCAGGCGACGGATTTCCGATTGCCGCGGGACATGTTGTCGAATGCCACCGGCAGATAACCGGCCGCGGCAAGCAGCTTGCACGTATGGCTGCCGATAAAGCCGGCTCCCCCTGTCACCAGGACTGCCGGCTGGCTCATGAAGCCGCGGCCCCTTTGGTAATCCGGCTCCCGTAGAGCAGGGCGTCGAAATAGTCGACGGTATGCGCGAGCCCTTGGGCCAGGCTGATCTTCGGCTCCCAACCGAGATTGCTTCTGGCGAAGGAAATATCCGGCTTGCGTTGTCTGGGATCGTCGATCGGCAATGGCCGATGCACGATTTTCGATCTGGAGTTGGTATAGCTGACAACCAGTGTCGCGAGTTCCATGATGGTGAATTCGCCGGGATTGCCGAGGTTGACCGGATGGGCAGGCGCACTCGGCGCATTCATCAGCCGCATGAAACCCTCGATCAGGTCGTCGGCGTAGCAGAAGGAGCGGGTCTGCAGGCCGCTGCCATAGACGGTCAGGTCTTCGCCACGCAACGCCTGGACGATGAAGTTCGAGACGACGCGCCCGTCATCGGGTTGCATGCGACGACCGTAGGTGTTGAAGATACGGGCTACGCGAATATCGAGGCCATACGTCCTCGAATAGTCGAAAAAAAGGGTTTCGGCCGAACGCTTGCCTTCATCATAGCAGGAGCGCGGTCCGTGCGTATTCACATTGCCGAAATAGCTTTCGGGCTGCGGGTGCACGAACGGATCGCCGTAGACCTCGGAAGTCGAGGCCTGGAATATCTTGGCATTGTTCCGACGCGCGAGTTCCAACAGGTTCAGCGCGCCAAGCACACTGGTCTTGAAGGTATGGATCGGATCTGCCTGATAATGCGGTGGAGAAGCAGGGCAGGCTAGATTGTAGATCTCGTCGAACCGAAGGTCCAAAGGCAATGCATCGACGATGTCGTGCTCCATGCAGCTGAATCTCGGATCGCGCAGCAGCGTATTGAGATTGTATCTTTTGCCGGTATGGAAATTGTCCAGTGCGACCACGTCGTATCCGTCCTGCAAAAGACGTTCGCACAAATGCGATCCCAGGAAGCCCGCGCCTCCAGCGACCAGCGCACGGCCTCGGTTATGGCCGTTGCCGTTGCCCCTTTGATCGTTTCTGGAACCAAGTTTCAGAACCTTGATGACCTTACTCATGCTTTCCTCCACGCACCGCACACGCTACCGCCGGGCAGGGCAAAGCACTGCCCGGCCACGTCCTTAAACGCGGCAATCTCCGCATCCGCGGATCGCCATCACTGATGTGCGCTTGTCACTAGCTGAGTTACGAGGCCGCTGCCGCCCGGCTTGTATCTGCCGTTCAGCAGTCCATGCGCCCCAAGATCGCGATCACGCGCCCCATGCCATCATCGCCGATTGCTCGCCCAAATTGCACATCCCAACGCCCTGAAAATATACCTGTGAAAATTCAAGTCAACTAAATTAGAGATTCCTTAACCAATTGTGTTTGCCATTGGTTAATCGTGGCCGACGCGTTCCCGGCGCGGGCGCGGATGGCCACGGCCGGGGTTCTTCATTTTGAATCAGCATATTGGCTCGATCCAAGCAAATTTCACAGGCTGCCGCGATCTCTTCTCGGGAGCCATCAAAAGCCTGATGCCGAGGAACAGGGCGGAGTGTCCTTGTGAGATCATTGGGGTGGGTAGCCCCTGGGCACTGTCTGAAATGAAGAGCGATTCAGAAGGCGTCAAATCTTCAGGTTGCAATGAGATTGCTGCCCAAATCCGCTGGGACTGCAGACATAAACGCTTGGCCGTGAATACTTTGCCAGTATCTCTCTGCTGACGAAATCCACGTCGCAACTGGCAGCGGCGCAGAGCAGACCAAGAGTCAAAGTTAGAAGGCAAAATCGGCCCGCAGGAATGACTTTTAACGCCGATTTCTCTCTGTCGGGCCGCCCGTGTCCTCTGTGCATTCGAGGTTCCTCATCCGCCAAGGTATGAGTCGACATCCCCTTCTCGCCTGCAGGCGCATCGAAGTCATAGTGGAATGCCGACCATCTCGGCAATGGCATTTGAGGGCATAGGCTAGCTGCTGTCCATGGCGCGACCACGCATCCAGGTTGACCGCCGCACTGGCGCGCGGGCCGCAAAAATGGTCGAGATGGTCCGTTTCTCAGCGGGCCATCTCGTTCAGGCAACCACAAAACAGGGACGCCTGTTATCGTGTGGCAGACCGCTCCTGACGCGGCGCGATGCTCCAGCTTGGCTATGTTACTCCCGGCGGGACTGCCCGCCCGGCGGGCTTACTGCCCGCCCATTTCCTTCTTGCCGGCGGGCTTACTGCCCGCCCATTTCCTTCTTGAATGTGTCGAAATCGACCTGCATGCCGTTGAATATAGTGCTCCAGTGGCGCGTCAGCGCCGCCATCGCCACGGCTTCCTCGATCTCCTCGTTCGTGGCGCCGGCGCGCTTGGCGTCCTGCGTGTCCGACCAGATGCAGTAGGTGCAAGGAATCTGCGCCGCCACGGCCAAGGAGATCAACGACTTGACCTTGGGCGGCAGCGCCGTCTTGTCGCTGAGCTCGATGGCCTTGACCTCGGCCCAGGCACCGGGCAGACCGGTTTTGGGAAACTGTTTTACAAAGCTTGGTACGCCGCCCATGGTCGACTGTATGTCCTTGAGGGTTGCATCATAGTCGTCGGCATGGGCAGGCGCGGAGCCAAGCGACAGGATACAGGCCGCGGCGGCGGACAAGAACACATGCTGGGACGAAGACTGCACGGATTTGACGATGCGATGGTACGACATGGTTTTTCTCCTCTGGTCTTTGTTAGCCTTACGATGTAAGGTGACGGAGAAAATGAACCTTACACTGTAAGTTGTCAAGCGGCACTATGGATCAATCAATCACGAAACAGAGAGCGCGCGGGCGTCTGTCGCGCGAAATGATCGAGGACGCGGCTTTCGAGGTGATCGAGAGGGAGGGCCTTTCCGGCTTTTCGATGCGCAAGCTCGCCGCCGCGCTCGGCTGCGAGGCCATGAGCATCTATCATCACTTCCCCTCGGTGGCGCATCTGCACGAGGCGCTGATCGACCGGCTGATCGGCGCCCTTGAAGTACCTGACACCAGCCTTCCCTGGCGGCAAAGAATGCGTGTTGCCGTCGACGATTTCCGCCGCATCGGCCGCGAGCATCCCGCCTATTCCACTTTCATTGTTACCTACCGGATGAATTCGCCGACTTGCCTTGCCTGGTTGAACGGCATTATCGGCTTGTTCAAGGATGGCGGCTTCGACGCGGAACTCAGTGCGCGGCTCTTCCGCGCCGTGGGCTATTATCTGATGGGCGCGGTGCTGGACGAGAACGCGGGCTATTCCAGAGGCCCGTCCGCGGTGAACACGGTCAGCGACGAGCAACTGGCCAGGGACTATCCAAACGTCGTGGAGGCCGGGCGCTTTTTTGGCGCCGCCGAATTCGACAAGACCTTCGAACTCGGCCTCGACATGCTGCTGGACGAAATGGAACGCCTGCGCGACGGCGCCGATATAAGCCGACCGTCCGGCAAGGTTTGATTGCAAGGTGACCGCCTGAATGCGCTTTCTCTTCGTCCTGATCCTGCTGGCCGGCACCGGCATCGGTCTCATCTATCCCTGGGCGACGGCCAATTTTTCCGGCCGCGAAATCGGCACCTGGCGGGTCTACGAGCAGGGCCGATTCAAGCCGTTGACCGTATCGCTTAGGGATCGCGATGCGCCGGTGCGGGTGCTGGTGGACCTGACCGCGAGGGCCGAACGCATCGTTTCGCAGCAGCGCACTGTGTTGACGCTGACCGCGGCCACCAATGGCCGCACGGTGCTTGCCTCGACGCTGCAGTTCAACCATGTGGACAATCCGCGCCAGGCCAGCCCGCAACTGCCCGACAAGATCTTTCGCGACGAGGCTGGCCTGATCGCCACCGTCAGCCCTGGCGCTTACGTCTTCACGGTCGGCCCGGGCGATGCCGAGGACATACCGATGCGAGCGGTCGACCTTGTCTTGCGCTCCGGTGTCGGGGAAATCGACGGCCGCGCGCGGCCGATCGGCTTCTCGCTGATGGCGGTCGGCCTGATCGGTTTCTTGCTGTCCTTGCGTTCTCCTGGCGGGCGACCGGAAAATCCGAATTCGCAGCCGCCGCCGCCACGTTGGGGCAGGGGTCCCACATGAACTATCGCCACGCCTACCACGCCGGCAATTTTGCCGATGTCGTCAAGCATGTCGTGCTGACGCGCGTGCTCGACTACCTGAAGCAGAAGGACAAGGCGTTTCGCGTCATCGACACCCATGCCGGCATTGGCCGCTACGATCTGTCGTCACTCGAAGCGCACAAGACAGGCGAGTGGCAGGGCGGCATCGGCAGGCTGATAGATGCCGCGTTCGATGCGAAGGCGGCGGCCCTGCTGGCGCCTTATCTGGCGGCGGTGCGCTCGCTCAATCCGGAGGGCGGCGTAAAGAAATATCCGGGCTCGCCGCTGCTCGCGCGCAATCTCCTGCGCAAGCAGGACCGGTTGTCGGCGATCGAGCTGCACCCGAAAGACGCCGCCAGGCTGAAGACGGAGTTCGCCGGCGATTTTCAGACAAAGGTGATGGAACTGGACGGCTGGCTTGCCCTCGGAGCGCACCTGCCGCCGAAGGAAAAGCGCGGCCTGGTGCTCATCGATCCATCCTTCGAGGAAGAGGGTGAGTTCGGCCGCCTCGTCGACGGGCTGGTGAAGGCGCACAGGCGCTGGCCCAGTGGCATCTACGCGCTGTGGTATCCGATCAAGGACCGCAAGGCGGTGATCGCCTTCAGGAAAGCGCTGAAGCAATCCGGCATCTCGAAAATCCTCGACATAGAATTCGAGATCAGGCCAGCCTCTTCCGATCCCAGCCTCGATGGCACCGGCATGGTGGTGGTCAATCCGCCCTTCACGCTGGAAGGCGAACTGCGAACCATGCTGCCGGCACTGCACAAATTGCTCGCCGTGGGCAAGCCGGCCCACTGGTCGCTGGAATGGCTGGCCGGCGAGCAGGTCCCGCCGCCGGAATAGCCCGTTTCGATCGCCGCGTTCCTTACGACCGCACGATCAGCCCGTGGGGAACTTAGCCGTTACCTGCGGGTTGCTGCTTACAGCAACTGCCCGGCGCCGGTTTCTGGAAACCATTGTTTCGGCAACCGCTTGACCGCCGCCGAGCGAATCCGCACAGTGCGCGTAATCGACCTTGAGAGGCTGCCATGACTCGCTTCGCCAAATCCGCACTTGCTGCCCTGATTTCGCTCTGCATGCCCCTTGCCGCGCCTCTCGGTGTCACTCGGGCGGTCCAGGCGGCCGACCTCGGCGTCTATACTGAGGACGATGGCAGCATCTGTGGCGAGACATGGGTGCTGAGCAAGATCACGCATCGGTTCTCCTACCAGGTGCATCACGTGCCCCATCTGCCCGACGTCGCTATCACCGATTTTCGCGACATTCGCCAGCACCGCTACCAGCAGGCGAGCGAGGAATGGCCGATCGGCCGTCACTATTGCCGGGCAACCGTCAGCCTGTCGGATGGCCGGGACCGGTCGATCTTCTATTTGATCGAGGAAGGCCAGGGCTTTGCCTCGATCGGCGACAATGTCGAATTCTGCGTCTCGGGCTTCGATCGCTGGATGGTATATAACGGCCGTTGCCGCGTCCTGCGCTGAACGCGCCTCGTCTCCTTCCGATCTTTTTCGCGCCTGCGGCCTGAAGGGGGCGCAGGCGAGACGCTGACGCCCCGGCGGGTCGGCGCCTGCGCCGTCGTCGCGCTCGGCGCCATCTGTCGCGGCTATCAGCCGTGATCACAACGCGCTGCTTGTCGAAACACGCGGCAATTCCGCCGCCGTCGAACTGTCGACCGGCGGCTCGCCGTACCGTGAGGCGGTGAACCAAGGCTCGTCGCTTTGCTATTTTCTGCGACGCGTTGCCTCTGCCTGATCGATGATCTTGCGAAGAAAGGCAATGTGACCGCGAAAGGCCCGCCGCCCGGCCGTCGTGACCCTGATCCGTGTCTGCGGCCGGCGTCCGACGAAAAGCTTTTCAATATCGACATAGCCAGCTCTGGCCAGCGTATCGAGATGTGCTCCGAGATTGCCGTCGGTGACTTCGATCATGGCTTTCAACTGGACGAACTCCAGGGTCTCGCGCCTTTCCAGCGTGTTCAGGACGGCCATGATCCTGAGCCGTGTACTCTGGTGGATAATGTCATCGGCGCTCATCAACAGGCTCCAATGCGGCAAAGCCTTGGGTTGTCGCCATATGGCTTGGCGATTTTGCGGTGCCATTTGCTTCTGTATGGCCGAAACCGACGGCGCAATCGCATCTCATGCAGAATACTCTGTTCTACAGAGTATTCTGTCAATCGGAAAGCCGGTGCTCAAGCCATGCTTGACAAGGTGATCTTCAGATCGACCGTCGCATCGCGCTCGTGATCCGCGCGAACCGCGCGCCTGCAAAAGATGATCGCTTCGATGACGCGGCGGGTTATGATGTTCACGGCCAAGGATCACGCGTGAAGCCGCTCGCTAATCTTCGGATCTTGATGGCGAGATCGCATCGGGAACGCCGGTATCGATTTGCTGGCGGCGTCAGAAGATCAGCAGCGGATTTTTGCGATGATGAGTGTGATTGTGTGTGGATCGCAACTAAAATTTAAGTTGAGAAAATCATACCATTGCTTCGCTGGCTAGCGAGACGCGAGTCAGATATGCATTGCGCGCCGGGGTCATTCACGGCCATCGGCATAACGTGAAGGGGCATGACATGGCTAAGCAGTCATCTAAAGCGCCGGCATCCAAGGCACCGGCAAAGAAAGCACCCGCAAAAGCAGTCGCGGCGAAGGCCGCAACAGCAGTGAAGAAAGCAGCGCCTGCCAAGGCGGCGGCAAAGCCGGCGGCGAAGGCACCGGCCAAGAAACCGGCGGCGGCCAAGGCTGTCGCGAAGCCGGCAGTGAAGAAGGCGGCGCCCGCGAAAGCGGCGGCGAAGCCGGCGGCGAAAGCGGCGCCGGCCAAGAAGCCTGCTGCCAAGGCGGCGGCCAAACCCACAACCAAACCCGCTGCCAAGAAGGCGGCTCCCGCGAAAGCCGCGGCGAGGCCGGCAGCAAAAGCGGCACCGGCCAAGAAGCCGGCGGCCAAGCCAGCTGCCAAAGCAGCCGCCGCCGCGACCAAGCCGGCGGTGAAGAAAGCCCCAGCGCCGAAGGCAAAGGCAGCGCCTGCGAAGGCGAAGGCTCCGGCCAAGAAGTAGACGGATCGTTGGGGCGTCGCGTGTCCTTCGGGATCCGGCAAGGACGCTCTGACGCTCTGGATCGGAGCATGTTCGGCAACGGGTTCAGCCCTCTGGGCTGAGCGTCGGGAAGGGGCCGAGGGGCAAGCAAAGCGAGGCGCCGGTTGGCTGCCTCGCTCGCCCAACTTTTTTGCTCCTCGCGGTGGTTGGCGAATGTATCGGCGTGACGCTTAGCGCCTGCGAAGCGTGGGTGCCAGAGAAGTGTGGGAGCACGTTCGAATCGGGCGACTTTTTGTCGTGGCCTGCTGATACTTTCCAGAGTACCGGCATCAGGCTTGTCGTGATGCCAGGGCGGAAACCGCAGCCGGTTTCTGGCCGCTGTTTTTTTTGCACTCTGGCAATTGATCGCGACAGTCCTGCGGTCAACACTGGATGTTTGCAAACAGGAAACCGATCATGCCGAAGCTGCTCTACGCGTCCGCCTCTCCCTATAGCTCCAAGGTAAGGATGGCAGCGGCCTATGCCGGGATCGCCCTCGATGAGGTGCCGGTCAAGACCGAGGACAGGCCGGCCGAACTGATCGGCGCCAATCCGCTCGGCAAGATCCCGGTGCTGGTGCTCGACGATGGCCGTTCGGTTCACGACAGCCGCGCCATCACCCAGCACCTCAACCGAATTTCGAAGAACGCCTTGTTTCCACGCAATCCCGACAAGCGTCTGGAAGCGGAAGTGCTGGAGGCGCTGGCCGACGGTATCTGCGATTGCGCGCTGTCGATGGTCTACGAACACCGCACCCGGCCTGAAGAGATGGTCTATCAGCCCTGGCTCGATCGGCAGTGGGCGAAGATCACGGCGGCACTCGATCTGCTCAACGCCAATCCGCCAAAGCTGCCGAAGAAGATCACGGCCGGTCAGTTGGCATTGCGTGCCTCCCTCGGCTATCTCTCGCTCCGCTTTGGCGGTCGGTGGGAGAAGGGGCGCGGCCGGTTGATCCGCTGGGCGGCGCGTTTCGACGAAAAATTCCCAGAGCTGAAGTCCGCGGTTCCGGCCTGAGCGACCGGCACAAAAAAAGCCGGGCGCGAGGCCCGGCTTTTCGTGTCGTGGCTTGAACGACTTAGAACTTCATACCGAGGCCGAAGGTGACGCGGTTGTCCGTCGCCTTGACCTTGCCGATACCGTCGAAGCTCTTGCTGCCGAAGTCGGTGTAGCGATACTCGACGCGGCCGAAGACATTGTCGGTCAGCTTGATGTCGGTGCCGACGCCAGCGGTCCAGCCGAGCATGGTTGCGGTGTCGCTGGCAGGAATGACCGAGTCTTCCACCTTCAGGCTTCTGCCGGCGAGACCGCCGGTGCCATAGAGCAGGATTTCCGGGGTCACGGCGTAGCCGAGACGGGCACGCAGCGAGCCTTCGATGCCGCCCTTGGAGTGGATGCCGTTGTCGTCACCCTTGACGCCGTTGTAGCCGAGCTCGGCTTCACCGCCGTACACGAAGTTCTCCTGCTGCCACTGATAGCCGCCGAAGACACTGCCGACAAAACCCTTGGTATCGGTCGAAACGCCGAAATCCTTTTCCTTGGTCTTGCCGCCGAAGCCGTAGCCAAGGTTGATACCGGCATAGGGACCGGCCCACGAGGCGACCGGAAGTTCGGCAACCGGAGCGGGTGCCGGCGGCTCTTCCGAAACGACGTCCGCGGCATAAGCGGTACCACCGAGGGCGAAGAGCCCGAGCGCAACAGCCAGCGGCCGTGCGAATTTGAGATTGGCTTGCATTGTTCTTTACTCCTTAAGCCACAGGACACAGGCTTGTTTCTCACGATCGCCATCGACCCGTCCGGGGGGTGAAACGGATCTGGCGTTCGTCGGTTCCAAATGTCGTGTCAAAATGCGGCTGAACCGAACCTGAACTTGGGTCATTCCCCGGCGCGAATGAGGCAGAACCTTGACGTTGCATCTTCGCAACAGCGAAATGTCAGCAGCAAGTTCGTGCTGCGCTGCACGCGGCTTGGTGCAAGGACTCCAGCGACCTATATTGCGGTCCGGCGGTTGCGAGTCCAAGAGGGCCCGGCACGTCGAACTGGGCACTTCGCCACAATGTTGCCCCAGGTGCGAACGCCGTTTAACGCATGCCGGGCCATATTTCGCCGGCGTCGCGTTTTCGGGCCGAAATTGAGGATTGACACATATGAGCAAAGCCACTGCCGTGGCGCTGGTGACCGGTGGGGCGAAACGGATCGGCAAGGCGATTGTCGAGGACCTTGCCAGCCATGGCTTTGCGGTCGCCATCCATTCCAATCGCTCGCACGATGCGGCGGATGCGCTGGCCGCGGGGATCAACCGGTCGGGCGGGCGTGCCGCCGTGGTTGCGGCCGACCTGACCGACATGGATGCCGTCGGCGACCTTGTCGGCCAGGCGGAGGCCGCGCTGGGCCCAATCTCGCTGCTGGTCAACAATGCTTCGCTCTTCGTCGATGATTCCGTCGAGGATTTCGACTGGCGCGCCTGGGACCGCCATTTTGCCATTCACCTGAAAACCCCGGCGCTGTTGGCGCAGAACTTCGCCCGTTCCTTGCCGGAAGGGCAGGACGGGCTGATCGTCAACATCATCGACCAGCGCGTCTGGCGGCCGACGCCGCGCTATTTTTCCTACGGGCTATCGAAATCGGCATTGTGGACGCAGACGCAGATGTTGGCCCAGGCGCTCGGGCCGCGCATCCGCGTCAATGCGATCGGGCCAGGCCCGACGCTGAAGAACGTGCGCCAGGACGATTCGGATTTTGACGCGCAGGTCGCTGGCCTCATTCTGAGGCGCGGCCCGGAATTGCCGGAATTCGGCGCCACCATCCGCTATCTCTGGCAGGCGCGCTCGGTCACCGGTCAGATGATCGCGCTCGACGGCGGCCAGCATCTTGCATGGCAGACGCCCGATGTGACAGGCATGGCGGAATGAGTCCTTTGGATCACAAGAACAAGGCGCGCGGCGGCGCTGATGATCTTCCTCCCGAAATCGACCTCGAGGACGAGGCACTGGAGGAGATCGTCGAACCGGTTGGCCCGGATGTCGCCTTCACGGCCATCGACTGGACGCCGCATGCAGGCGACGCCGAAGGCATGGTCGGCGCCGAGGTGATTCAGACACTGGTCAAGCGGCTGCCCAATGCGCCCGGCGTCTACCGGATGATGAACGCCGCCGGCGACGTGCTCTACGTCGGCAAGGCGCGCAGCCTGAAGAAGCGTGTCACCAACTACGCGCAAGGCAGATTCCACACCAACCGCATCGGCCGCATGGTGCGCGAGACGTCGACGATGGAATTCGTCGTCACCCGCACCGAGATCGAGGCGCTGCTGCTCGAAGCCAATCTCATCAAGCGTTTGCGGCCGCGATTCAATGTGCTGATGCGGGACGACAAGTCGTTCCCGTATATCCTTTTGACCGGCGACCATGTCTCGCCCGGCATTTACAAGCATCGCGGCGCGCGGTCGCGCAAGGGCGACTATTTCGGCCCCTTTGCCTCGGCCGGTGCCGTCGGCCGCACCATCAATTCCCTGCAGCGCGCCTTCCTGCTCAGAAGCTGCACCAATTCTTTCTACGAGAACCGCACGCGGCCATGCCTGCTCTACCAGATCAAGCGCTGCGCGGGTCCGTGCACCGGCGAAATTTCGCATGAGGGTTATGCCGAGTTGGTCGCCGAAGCGAAGGACTTTTTGTCCGGCCGCAGCCAGAAGGTGAAGACCGAGATTTCGGCCGCCATGCAGCAGGCTTCGCAAGACCTCGATTTCGAGCGCGCCGCCATCTATCGCGACCGACTGGCGGCCCTGTCGCACGTGCAAAGCCATCAGGGCATCAACCCGGCGACCGTCGACGAGGCCGATGTGTTCGCCATCCACCAGGAAGGCGGCCAGGTCTGCATCCAGGTGTTTTTCTTCCGCACCGGCCAGAACTGGGGCAACCGTGCCTATTTCCCGAAGGCCGATCCGGCGCTGGAGGGATCGGAAGTGCTGGGCTCGTTCCTGGCGCAGTTCTATGACGACAAGCCGACACCGCGTGCCATTCTCTTGTCGCAGACCGTCGAGGACCAGGAACTGCTGGCCGAGGCGCTCTCGACCCGCGCCGGCCGCAAGGTGGCGATTTCCGTGCCGCAGCGCGGCGAGAAGAAGGACCTGACCGACAACGCCCTGCAGAATGCGCGTGAGGCACTCGGCCGTCGGCTGTCCGAAACCTCGACGCAAGCGCGGTTGCTTGCCGGTTTCGCCGAGACCTTCGGCCTCGCCAAGCCGCCGGTGCGCATCGAGGTTTACGACAATTCGCACATCATGGGCACCAACGCGGTCGGCGCCATGGTCGTCGCCGGCCCGGAAGGCTTTGTGAAAAACCAGTACAGAAAATTCAACATCCGCTCGACCGAGATCACGCCAGGCGACGATTTCGGCATGATGCGCGAAGTGATGGAGCGGCGTTTTTCGCGGCTGCTCAAGGAGCATGGCGATGTCGCCGTGGCTGAGGATGCGGCAGCGGGCGAGGCGATGGCGGCCGAGGCGGGCGATGATATCGAGGACGACATTTCCGGCAGCTTCCCGGCATGGCCGGACGTCATCCTGATCGATGGCGGCCAGGGCCAGATGACGGCGGTGCGCAAGATCCTGTCGGATCTCGGCATCGAGGACCGGGTCGTCGCCATCGGCATCGCCAAGGGGCAGGACCGCGATGCCGGCCGCGAGCGTTTTTTCGTCAGGGGCAGGGACTCGTTTTCATTGCCGGTTCGCGACCCCGTGCTCTATTTCGTCCAGCGGCTGCGCGACGAGGTCCACCGCTTCGCCATCGGCTCGCACCGGGCCCGCCGCAAGAAGGAGATGGTCAAGAGCCCGCTCGATGAAATCGCCGGCATCGGCCCCGGCCGCAAGCGCGCCCTGCTGCTGGCATTCGGAACCGCCAAGGCGGTCAGCCGCGCCGCGATCGAGGATCTGAGAAAAGTCGACGGCATTTCCGAGCAGGTCGCCAAATTGGTCTACAATCATTTCCACGAAAGTTGAAAAAATCCGCCACTTTCAGCTGGCCAGTCGAATCTGGCCTGTTGACCCCCTACAACAGCTTCTGATTTGAGTACGCAGGCAGAAAGAGTCCACCAGACATGGCCCAGCGCGCGTTCAACCTGCCTAATATACTGACCTACGCCCGTATCGTCGCGGTGCCGCTGGTCGTGTTGTGTTTTTTTCTCGAAGGCCATCTGAAATCGAGCGACTTCGCTCGCTGGTCGGCGCTGGTCATTTTCCTGCTGGCGTCCGTTACCGATTATTTCGACGGCTATTTTGCGCGTGCCTGGCAGCAGACCTCCAACATCGGCAAGATGCTCGATCCGATCGCCGACAAGCTGCTGGTCGCCACGTGCCTCTTGCTGCTTGCGGCCGACACCGACCGCCATGCCGGCATCGCCGGCTGGTCGCTGTGGGCGGCCATCATCATCCTGTGCCGCGAAATCCTGGTTTCTGGCCTGCGCGAATATCTGGCGGCACTCAAGGTCTCGGTGCCGGTGACGCAGCTCGCCAAGTGGAAGACCACCATTCAGATGGTCGCCATCGCTTTCCTGCTGGCGGGGCCGGCCGGCGACAAGGTCTTCCCGCTGACAACGCAGACCGGTCTCGTGCTGCTGTGGATCGCGGCCCTCGTGACGCTCTACACCGGCTACGACTATTTCCGCGCCGGCCTCAAGCACATCATGGACGAGTGAGATGACGACCCGTCTCATCTACTTTGCCTGGGTTCGCGAACGGATCGGCATGCCGGAAGAAGATGTCGAACTGCCGGCCGGCATAGAGACGGTCGCCGACCTCTTGCGCTGGCTGCGGTCGCGCGGCGAAGGCTACGAACACGCGTTGCAGTATCCCGACGTGATCCGCGTTGCCATCGACCAGGAACATGTCGACCACCGCGAGAAGATATTGGGCGCGCGCGAAATCGCGCTGTTCCCGCCGATGACCGGGGGCTGACAGTCATGCCAGGCGTCCTGGCAGCGACCGTGCGCATTCAGCGCCAGGATTTCGACGTCGCCGCCGAGATCGCCGCACTGACGCAAGGCCGCGTCGACATTGGCGCGGTGGTCACCTTCTCAGGCCTGTGCCGCGACGAGCAGGGCGCGCTCTCGGCACTCGAACTCGAGCACTATCCGGGCATGGCTGAAGCCGAGATCGGCCGCATCGCAACCGAAGCCAGCGAGCGCTGGCCGCTGCAAGGTCTCACCGTCATCCATCGCCATGGCAAGATCGCGCCGGGAGAGAACATCGTGCTGGTGGTAGCCGCTTCGGCGCATCGCCAGGCGGCGTTCGAGGCGGCGGACTTCCTGATGGACTACCTCAAGTCTGGTGCACCCTTCTGGAAGAAGGAACATCGCACCGACGGCTCCGAGGGCGGCTGGGTCGAGGCCAAGGAAACCGATGCCCAGGCAGCCCAGCGCTGGAAGCGGCCGCCATCCGAATAATACCGTGCCGACCTTGCTCGTCCATGGCAACCGCGACCGCTCGGCGCCCATCGAGCTGACGGGCATTCCGTCCGCTAGGCTCATTCCGGACTGCCGTTTCCTCATTTACGAGGGCGCGCCGCATGGCCTCATGTACACCCATATGGATCGGCTGCATGCCGATGTGCTGCGATTCGTGCGCGAGAGTTGAGCGCCAGCAAAGAAAAAGGCCGGCGAAACACCGGCCTTCTCGCCTGGAATGTGCAGTGTCGGCTCAGCCGACGATCTCGGTATCCGAGAACCAGTACTTGATCTCCTGCGCGGCCGTTTCCGGCGCATCCGAGCCGTGCACCGAATTCTCACCGATCGAGAGCGCATGCACCTTGCGGATGGTGTCTTCGGCAGCGTTGGCCGGATTGGTGGCGCCCATCACTTCGCGGTTCCTGGCGATGGCGTTCTCACCTTCCAGCACCTGCACGATGGTCGGGCCCGAGGACATGGAGTCCACCAGCTCGCCGAAGAACGGGCGGTCCTTGTGGACGGCGTAGAAGCCCTCCGCCTCGCGGCGGCTCATCCACACCCGGCGCGAGGCGATAACGCGCAGGCCGGCCTCTTCCAGCATCCTGGTGATGGCGCCGGTGAGATTGCGCCGCGTCGCGTCCGGCTTGATCATGGAAAAAGTGCGTTCGAGCGCCATGGGTCGTCCTTGTCTGAATTCGAATTGAGAGTGGCGGGCTCTATACAAGCCGCCCGGCTGATTGCCAAGAGGGCAGAGGAGAGGGGTGAGGAGAGGGTGAGGAGCCGGGTGAGGCGTGGTCCGCCAAGCGTTCGGAAAGCCAATTGTTTGACTTTCCGGACGACGAACGCCCGGAGCGACAGCGCAGGGCCGGAATGGTCGGTATTTCCGTGGCTGATCCCGTCGGCCGTCGGCATCAGACGGCTGCACAGCAACGGTTTGCTTGCTATAGTCGCCCGGTCGGCGCCGCGCTGAAGTCGGCCCGAATGGAGACAACATGACCATGACAGACGATCGTCAGGAGCGCATTCGCAACCGTGCACATCAGATCTGGCAGGAAGAAGGGCACCCGGCCGGTCAGCACGAACGCCATTGGCACCAGGCGGCGGCCGACGTCGACCGGGAGGACGCGGGGAAGCCGACGGTGGGCAAGAAGCCGGCCAAGAAGGCACCTGGCGCCAGCAAGGCAAAAGCCGCGCCCAAGCAAGAAAAGCTCGTCGCCAAAGCCAGCAAGCCGAAAGCCAGCAAGCCAAAGAAGGCGGCCAAGTAAGGCGGCGAAGTAAGGCGGCGAAGTAAGGTCAGCTGTTCGGCCCCTGATTTTCGCAACAGGCTGACGGGCTCGAGCTGCCCTGCGGATAGAAGGCCTTTGCGGCGTCACGCCGCCGCCGCAACCTTTCGTCCAAGCCCGCCATGCAGGTCGAGGCAGCGGGTGAACCACTGCGCCACCACGTCGCTGTCTTCGAGCAACTTGTACGGCGATGCGATGCGCGCCCATTGCAATGCGCCGAAGACGATATAGTCGGCAAATAGCGGCGAGGCGCCGCCGATGAATGGCTGGTAGCTCAACATGGAGCGCAGCGGCTCCAGTGCCGCCCGGAAGGTTGCCAGGCCGGCGTCGCGTGCGGCGACGACGTCCTCCAGCCGCTTGCCGAAGCGCTGCTCCCGGCTCTGGCGGAAATACGAGCCATTCTGTTCGTCTTGCATGGCATGAAGGTCGACGAGCGCCGCCGTGGTGACGTAAGGGTGGATGGTCGATTGCGACCAGCGCTCGATGAAGCGCGCCATCGCCTTGCCGCCTTCGCCGCCAAACAGGCTAGGCCGATCCGGATAGGCCTCTTCGAGATAGAGCGCGATGGCAAAGGAATCGGTGACGACCTTGTCGCCGTCGCGGATCACCGGAACGGTTTTCGAAACGCCGCCCTCAACGGCGGGCACTTCGAGAAAACGCGTCGGCGCGGTCGAGATATCGAGCCCCTTGTGGGCCAGCGCCATTGTTGCCTTCCAGCAATGTGGACTGAACGGGCGGCCCTCGTCACGCCCGACGAGTTCGTAAAGCAGAATGGTCATTGGCGCGGGTTCCTTTGCAGTCTAGGTATCGCTCCCGACACCCGAAACGGACCGGCGGGAAAAAATGAAACAGCACTTCATGATGTTTGCGGCATACAATCAATGGGCCAATGGCCGCATCTACGATGCCGCCGACGATCTCAACGACGAGGAATTCAATCGCGACGTCGGCGTCTTTTTCGGCTCGCTGATGGGCACGCTCAACCACCTGCTCGCCGCCGATCGCATCTGGATGAAGCGCTTCACCGGCGAAGGCGCCGCGCCGACGACATTGGACGCTATATTGCACCGGGCCTTGCCTGTCCTGAGGACAGCGCGCGAGGCCGAGGACCGGCGGATTATCGACTGGCTCGGCGGCTTGAGCGACAAGGCGCTGTCGGGTCGTTTCACCTATATGACCGTATCGGACATGCGCACCGTCTCGCAACGCCTGGCGCCCGCGCTGGCTCATGTCTTCAACCACCAGACCCATCACCGCGGCCAGGCGCATATGATCCTGACGGTCCTGGGTCGCCCGTCGGTGCCGCTCGATCTGGCGCATTTCCAGCGCACCGAGGAGGGCAGGGCTTTCGCCTGATCCAACTTGTTCTTTCTAGAGGCGAGGGCAAGCGGTTGGCGCGGACCATCTCCGCATTTTCACACAGCCGCGGAAGCCAGGCCGGTGACTTCGCCATCCAATTGGCTCTGTGTCAGAGCCGCTTCCGCCATCACCCATTGCTTGAACCGCAGCACCTTGCGCGCGGCAAGGCTCTTGTGGGGCGAGACGAAATACCAGCCGGCCGTGTTCGGATGGTGGACGGCAAAGGGAGCGACCAGCCTCTCGGCGCGGATGTCGCTGGCCATATAGGCACGGTTGGCGACCGCAAAACCCATTCCGGCATTGGCCGCCTCGTAGGACATCATGCAAGAGTCGAAATAGATGCTTTTGGTCTCGCTGAGCACAAAACTGGCCCCGGCGAAACCAAGCCAGGATTGCCAGTTCTGTGTGCAGGTGTCGGAATGCAGCAGCGTGAAGTGCTTGAGGTCGTCCGGCGTCACCTTTGATACCGGCTTGTCGCCGAGAACCTCATGGAACAATTTGCGGTTGCATACCGGGGTCAGGTCTTCCCGAAACAGCAGGTCGGACGGCAGTCCGTTGAAATGGCCGTCGCCATAGCGGATTTCCAGATCGAATTCGGAAGTCGTGAACTCATGCGTCGCGTACGAGGTCGAAACCCGCATCACGATATCGGGATGTTGCTGCTGGAACAGCGGCAGGCGCGGAAACAGCCAGCGCGCGGCAAATGTCGGCAGCACGGATATTTTCAGCACATGTTCCTGTGATTGCCCTGTCGCTTCCATGCTGGCGGCGACGATACGCTCCAGCGCCTCGCGAACGCGCGAGACATAGGTCTCGCCCTCCGGTGTCAGCGACACCGCATTGCCGCCGCGCTGAAAAATCTTGAAACGCAGCTGGTCCTCCAGGCTCTTGACGCGCTGGCTGACCGCCGATGCGGTGATGAACTGTTCTTCTCCGGCACGCGTGAAATTGCCGTGCCTCGCAGCACTCTCCACGATTTTCAGCGAATTGAGGTTGACCTGACTGAGCAGACGCACGGTTTCGACCTTAAGCTTGGCTTACGGTAGCACTAGCATTCCTAATTTTACAGGGGGAGCTAATTTAATCGACTGTTAGCCAAGTGTTTGCCCCCACTTGGAGAAGTACAATGAACGCACATACGATACCCGAATTGCGCTATGCGATGAGCCGCGAGGCCATTATCGGCCACGAAACCGCCTGGAAGGTGTCGAGCTTCGGCGTTGCGCAGTATCTGCATGGCTATGATCCGGTACTGCTTGCCGCGATCGAGGAGGCCGCCCTGAAGCTCAAGGCCAGCCATGCCGTGCACAAGCATCTCGATCTGACCTTCATCACCGGCGCCGACCGTTTCATACCTGAAATCAAGGAGTTGCTGAACGACAAGTTGCGCCTGGAGCGACTGTCCGACATGATGGGGACGAAGCTGGAACCCTATCCGCTGTCGATCGTCGGTTCGACCGTCACCTTCATGAATCCCAGGGATGGCGCCGTCGAATGGCATTGCGACGGCGTTCCGGTCACCGAACTCATTCCGCTGTCGATCAGCGATCCGCTGGTCGGCGGCCATCTCGAAATCTATTGCGATGATTCCGAGACCGGCCGCGCCATTCTCGAATCCGGCCGCGAGATTCCGCGCAACCGTATCATGCGCATCGATCACAAGATGAGATATGCGACGCTCGGGCAGTTCCTTGGCGTCCTGCACCGCACGGCGCCGATCCAGTTCGGCGAACGCGTCACCCTGGTGCTCAACCAGCGCTCCGTGGCCAAGCCCTATGTCGACGACAACAGGATGTTTTACCTTGCCGCCGACAACGATCACGACCGCGAATGGGTCAATGAACTGGCCGAGGACGTGTGGACCAATCAGCTGCCGGCCTATCGCCGGTTCGAGGCGGAACATCCGATGCCGGCCCCGGCCGAAGCACCGGTTCCGGGTGGGGCCAGGGATTCATGGTAACGATCCATGATCCGGAAAGGGAGCCGGTTTTCGGACAGGATCATGGTCGAACGCAGAGATAGAGCCCCATGGCGCTTCTTTCGGCATGGATCAGGCTCGATGTCCGCGCTGGTCTTCGCCACCGGCGCGGTGGCGTTGTGGTCGACAAATGCGCTGGTGGGCAAATCCCTGCTGGCCAGTCACCCGGTGTCGCAGGTGCAGTTCCTGCAATTTGCAGGGGCCGCGCTGGTCTTCGCGGCCATCCGGTTGATGAGCCGGGAGAAAGCCACGGCAATCACGGCGAGCACCGCGCTGGTGCCGCTCGCGGTCGGCTTCATCGGTCTGGTCGGCACCATGGTGCTGCAATATATCGCCTTCGCCTCGATGCCGGTGATCGAAGCCAATCTCGTGGCCTTCACCTGGCCCTTGATGGTTGCCGCGGTCGTGATCGCCTTCGAAAATCCCCGGCGTCCGGCTTTGCTGGGCCTTGCAGCGGCCCTTGGGTTCGTCGGCGTCGCGCTGGTGATTTCGGGAGGCCGCGACCGCACCTGGTTTCAGGGTGATCTCGCCGGCTATCTGTGCGCATTCGGCTCCGCGCTGTGCATGGCTTTCTATTCGGTGATGGTGGGACGGCTCGCCACTTCGCCGGACCGCCTGTTGCTGCCATCGTCGCTGGTTGGCGTCGCCTTGACGCTTATATGGTCCGTTCGCGAAGGCGTAGCCTGGCCCACCGGCGTGGATCTGGCCCTCGGGCTCTATCTCGGTGCCGGCCCTATGGGGCTTGGTTATTACTTCTGGTCGCGGGCCCTGAAACTGGGGGGCAGCGGGAAGGTGGCTGTCATTGCCTATCTCACGCCGATCGCTTCGACACTGCTGCTGACCTTGTCCGGCGAACGGTTGACGACGACAGCCATTGCCGGAGCCGTCCTTGTCATAGGCAGTTGCATCGCGGTCGGACTGGAACGTTCGGAGGCGGAAAATTATGTTTGACGACAATGAACGTCTCGCCAGGCAGGAAGCGCATTGGCTGATCAAGGAATTTGGCGCCGAGGCACCACTTTACGCCGCGATGAAGGCCGAAAAGGCGATCGAGCAGAAGGATTTCGGGCGTTGTGCCCGCTGGAAGCGTATTCTTGAGATATTGGCTGACAGCCGTTCAACCAAGTCTGCCGTATCCAAGTATTAGATTTTCTAATTTGCACGAGGTCGATTTCCCATAAAAGTAGTTGGCGCCAAGTCTTGATTCGTTTTGGGACTTGGCGGGTCCGTTGGGGGCACGGTTGAAGAGATACATCGACAAAAGTCTTCACTGGGGTAGACGACTTTGTCGCAAATAGGGTGAAAGAATTGTCAAATATCGAGGATAAGATCGTTATCGAGCTAACCGCCGATATTGTCTCGGCTTATGTAGGCAACAATCCGCTCCCGGCTTCGGGCCTGCCTGACTTGATTGCCAGCGTCAGCGCCTCGGTCCGAAAGCTGGCTGGTGCGGCTGTCGTGGAAAGCCCGAGCCTTGTTCCGGCCGTAAATCCGAAAAGGTCGGTGTTTCCCGACTACATCATCTGCCTGGAGGACGGAAAGAAGTTCAAGTCGCTCAAGCGACATCTCAGGACGGACTACGGCTTGAGCCCTGACGACTATCGCGCCAAATGGGGCTTGCCGCCGGACTACCCGATGGTCGCGCCGAATTACTCCGCGACCCGGTCGGCGTTGGCGAAGTCGACGGGACTTGGCCGCAAGCCGGCCGCTGCGCCGGCAGTCGTGGCCAAGACGACAAAGCGCGGCAAGGCGGCTGCCTGAGGCCTTGCCGACTGCACGGCGGGCGCTGTCGCGGCTCTGACGGCGCGGTTGTGGGCGCCGTTTCCAGGCCTTGTGCGGCCAACTGGCCCGCAAGGTCTTGCGAAGCGTTGATGTCCGGTGCAAAAGCGCGGCCATGCTTATCATCAACGACCTCTCGCTCCGCATGGCGGGGCGCCTGCTTCTCGACCACGCCTCGCTCACCCTGCCGGCCGGCACCAAGGCCGGTCTTGTCGGCCGCAACGGGACCGGCAAGACGACGCTGTTCAAGGCCATAACAGGCGATTTCCCCTCCGAGACGGGTTCGATCAGCCTGCCGAAGAATACGCGGATCGGTCAGGTGGCGCAGGAAGCGCCCGGCACCGAGGACCCGCTGATCGAGATCGTGCTCAAGGCCGACCTCGAACGTTCCGCGCTCCTCGAAGAGGAAAAGACCGCCACCGATCCGCACCGCATCGCCGACATCCACATGCGGCTGGCCGATATCGACGCCCATTCGGCCGAGTCTCGCGCGGCCACCATCCTGGCCGGCCTAGGCTTCGACGACGCCGCGCAGCGCCGTCCGGCCTCGTCCTTCTCCGGCGGCTGGCGCATGCGCGTTGCGTTGGCCGCCGTGCTGTTTTCGGAGCCCGACCTTCTGTTGCTCGACGAGCCGACCAACTATCTCGACCTTGAAGGGACGTTGTGGCTTGAGAACTATGTTTCAAAGTATCCGCACACGGTGCTTCTGATTTCGCACGACCGAGATCTGCTCAACCGTGCCGTCAATTCGATCGTTCATCTCGACCAGAAGAAGCTGACGTTCTGGCGCGGCGGCTACGACCAGTTCGAGCGCCAGTATACCGAGCAGAAGGAATTGCAGGAAAAGGGCCGGGTTAAGCAGGAGGCCGCCCGCAAGCACATGGAATCCTTCGTCGAGCGTTTTCGCGCAAAGGCCTCCAAGGCAAGGCAGGCACAGTCGCGCATCAAGGCGTTGGAAAAGATGAAGCCGATCTCGGCCATCGTCAACGACACGGTACGGCCGTTCTCTTTCCCCGAGCCTGTGAAGACCGTGGCCTCGCCGATCGTGGCGCTGAACAACGTCAATGTCGGCTACACCGAGGGTCAGCCGATCCTGAAGAAGATGACGCTGCGTATCGATGCCGACGACCGCATCGCGCTGCTCGGTGCCAATGGCAACGGCAAGTCGACCTTCGCCAAACTTCTGTCGGGTCGCCTGAAGCAGGAAACCGGCACCATGACGGTGGCGCCGGGTTTGAAGGTGGCGATCTTCGCCCAGCACCAGCTCGACGATCTGCGTCCTGAGGAGAATGCCTATGAGCACGTCCGCCGGCTGATGCCGGAGGCGCCGGAATCGAAAGTGCGCGGCCGCGTTGCCCAGTTCGGCCTCACGACCGAGAAAATGAATACGCCCGCCAAGGACCTGTCCGGTGGCGAGAAGGCGCGCCTTCTGATGGGCCTGTCTGCCTTCGAGGGCCCGAACCTGTTCATCCTCGACGAACCGACCAACCATCTCGACATCGACAGCCGCGAATCGCTGATCCATGCGCTGAACGAATTTCCCGGCGCCGTTATCCTGATTTCGCACGACCGCCATCTGCTGGAAGCGACCGCCGACCGGCTGTGGCTGGTCAAGGACGGTGCGGTCAATCCCTATGACGGCGACCTGGAGGACTACAAGACGCTGGTCACCGGCGTCTCCAGCGACCGCCGTGGCAAGCGCGAAGCGGACAAGGCGTCAAAAGCCGACCGTCGCCGCGACGCGGCCGCACGCCGCGCCGCCTTCGAACCGCTGGCCAAGGAAATCCGCGCCACCGAGGCGCTGATGGATCGCATCCGCAAACGCATCGACGGCATTGAGGACGAGCTGTCCAATCCGGCGGTCTATGAAAAGGATCCTTCGACCGCGACGCGGCTCGCCAAGGAGCGCTCGCAGCTTGCGCAGACGCTGGCAGGCCACGAGGAAAAATGGCTGACCATGTCGGCCGAATATGAGGAAGGCACGGCGGAGTAGGGTGAGCGCTTCACCTTCTCCCCCTGGGAGAAGGTGGCCTCGCGAAGCGAGGTCGGATGAAGGGTATGCCTGGAAACGCCAGCGTCTCACTCCGCTGGAACACCCCTCGACGTCTCGGCGCTATTGCGCCGATCCACCTTCTCAGCAAGGGGAGAAGGGAAGGTGCCATCTGGCCCTACACCTGACCGTTATAAACGGGTAGCTTGCTCCCATGAACCAGCACGCCAACCTCCGCATCGGCCATTCGGCCTGTCCGCATGATTGCCCGTCGACCTGTGCTCTCGAGGTCGAATTGCTCGACGGCAACCGCATCGGCCGGGTCCATGGCGCCAAGGCCAACAGCTACACATCGGGCGTCGTCTGCGCCAAGGTCGCCCGCTATGCCGACCGCGTCCATCATCCCGATCGTCTGCTGAAGCCGCTGGTGCGCAAGGGCGCCAAGGGCGAGGGCGTCTGGCAGGAATCTAGCTGGGAGGCCGCTCTCGACCTCGTCGCCGAGAAATTCGACGCGGCCGAAGCGAAGTACGGCTCCGAGACGGTCTGGCCCTATTACTATGCCGGCACGATGGGGCTGGTGCAGCGCGACGGCATCGAGAGGTTGCGCCACGCGAAAAAGTACTCGGGCTTCTTCGGCTCGATCTGCACCAATCTCGCCTGGACCGGCTGGATGATGGGGGCAGGCGCGCTGCGCGGACCGGACCCGCGGGAGATGGCGAAATCCGACTGCGTGGTGATCTGGGGCACCAACGCCGTGGTCACGCAGGTCAATGTGATGACCCACGCCATCAAGGCGCGCAAGGAACGCGGCGCGAAGATCGTGGTCATCGACGTCTATGAGAATGCGACGATGAAGCAGGCCGACATTGGTCTGGTCCTGAAGCCCGGCACCGACGGCGCGCTCGCTTGTGCGGTCATGCATGTCCTGTTTCGCGAAGGCCTGGCCGACCGCGCCTATCTGCAGAAATACACGGACGATCCGAAAGGCCTGGAGGCGCATCTCGTTACCCGCACGCCGGAATGGGCGGCCGATATTACTGGTTTGACGGTCGCCGAGATCGAGACCTTCGCGCGCCTCGTCGGCACGACGAAAAAGACCTATTTTCGCCTCGGCTACGGCTTTGCCCGCCAGCGCAACGGCGCCGTCAACATGCATGCCGCGTCCTGCATCGCCGCCGTCACCGGCGCCTGGCAGTATGAGGGCGGCGGCGCCTTCCATTCCAATTCCGGCATCTTCAAACTCAACCAGGAGGTGCTCGAGGGCACGCGCATGCGCGATCCCTCGATCCGCTATCTCGACCATTCGCGCATCGGCCCGGTGCTGACCGGCGCCAGTGACGCGCTTTATGGCGGGCCGCCGGTGACGGCGATGCTGATCCAGAACACCAATCCGGTGAATGTCGCGCCCGAGCAGCGGCTGGTGAAGCAGGGATTTTTGCGAGACGATTTGTTCACCTGCGTGCACGAGCAGTTCATGACCGACACGGCCAAGCTGGCCGACGTCGTGCTGCCGGCGACGATGTTCGTCGAGCATGACGATATCTACAAGGGCGGCGGCAACCAGCACATCACGCTCGGCCCCAAGCTGATCGAACCGCCGGAAGGGCCGCGCACCAACCATTTCGTCATCGAGCAGCTGGCCGAGCGCCTTGGTGTCGCCGACAGGCCGGGCTTCGGGCTGACCGAGCAGCAGCATATCGACATCATCCTCGGCAAGCGCGGGTTGGGCAGCTTCGCCAGCTTGGAAGAGCAGAAGTGGATTGATCTGCAGCCGGATTTCGACACGGCGCATTTCATCCGGGGCTTTGGCCATGCGGATGGCAAATTCCGTTTTCGCGCCGACTGGACCGGCCAGGCGGCTCCCAACCGGCCGCCGAAGAGCATGGGCCTGTTCGGCCCGGTGGCGCGATTGCCCGAATTTCCTGATCATGTCGACCTGATCGAGGTGGCTGACGAAGCCCATCCGTTCCGGCTGACGACCTCGCCGGCGCGCAACTTCCTCAACTCGACCTTTTCCGAAACACCGGTGTCGAAGGCCAAGGAGGTCCGCCCGGAACTCCTGCTGCATCCCGAGGACGCGGCGGCTCTGGGGCTGGCCGAGGGCGACCGTGTCGAGATCGGCAACATGCGCGGCGAGGTGGTGCTGCACGCCAGACTGTTCGGCGGCATCAAGCGCGGCGTCGTGATCGCCGAAGGTATCTGGCCGAACAGCGCGCATGAGCGCGGCGAGGGCATCAATGTACTGACCGGCGCCGACGCCCCCGCACCCTATGGCGGCGCTGCCTTTCACGACAACAAGGTCTGGCTGCGCCGGGCGCAAGAGCTGAGTGCATAGCGGCCGCGATTATCGATTGCGCCTGATGTCAATTCGTCCGTCGCAATGGGAGAGTGTCGATGGCTGGCGCGATTTCGCTTCTGGGAATACCGCATGACGAGAATTCATCCTATCTCCAGGGTGCGGCCAAGGCGCCGCCGCTCATCAGGCGCGAACTCACCAGCGATGCTTACTCCTCATGGAGCGAGACCGGCTTCGACCTGACCGGCCGCTTCATCGATCATGGCGACATCGACTTCGACAAACCGGGCGATCCCTGGCAGCGCATCGAAAGCGAAGTCGGTCGCGCCCTGGAGGCAGGCCACCCGCTGATCAGCCTGGGCGGCGACCACGCGATCACCTGGCCGGTGCTGCGCGCGGTGCGCCGTCGCCACCCGAGCCTGACGATCGTGCATATCGATGCCCACCCCGACATCTATCATGCCTACGGTGACAATCCGCGTTCGCACACCTCGCCCTTCGCGCGCATCATGGAGGAACGGCTAGCCGACCGGCTGATCCAGATCGGCCTGCGCGCCGTGAACGACCATCACCGCGATCAGTTCAAGCGCTTTGGCGTCGAGGTCGTGGAGGCCGCGCATTTCGGCGCAAGCCTGACGCTTGATCTCAAGACTCCGGTTTATATCTCGATGGATCTCGACGGGCTCGATCCAGCCTTTGCGCCCGGTGTCTCTCACCGCGAGCCCGGCGGCCTGTCGACGCGGCAGGTCATCAACCTGATTCAAGGCATCAACCAGCCGATCGTTGCCGCTGATATCGTTGAATACAATCCGAGCCAGGACCTCTCCAACATGACGGCGCTTGTCGCCGCCAAACTGACGAAGGAGATCGCCGGCATGATGCTCAGGACATCGCCCGCGGTGGATTGAGGGCGCGCCTGGGATCACACCGGCAGGGTTTCGGCCACCTTTTTCCTGTTTTGCCGTTGGCGGATGTCATCGGCGACCGCCTGGGCCTCGATGCCGATTTCGCGCAACAGCCCGGTGACCGCGTTGTGAAAGCCGACCAGATAAAGGCCGAGATCCGAAGCTCGGGCATTGACGCCGCTGGGGCCGGGCTCCACGCCGGGTTCGAGGAACCTGGCATAGCCTGGCCGGTAGCCGGTGGCGAAGAGGATGGCGTCGAATTCGCCGTGCTTGCCGTCCGCAAAACGGGCGCCCCGTTCCGAGATTTCGGCGATGTCGGGCGCCACCTTGATCGCACCTTCCCGGATCTTGCCGATGGTGCCGACATCGATCACCGGAATGCGCGACGCAAGGGCGATCTGCTGCAGCAGTCCCTGCTTCGGCCGTCTGAGCCCAAACTTCTCCAGCCTCCCAGCACCAGATCGAGGATGACGGGGAACAGCGCGTCGTTGATGCGCTGCGGCCCGAGCCGCGTCGCCATGCCGACCATCTGGATCGGCACGCCGAACAGTTCGCGCGGGACGATGTGAACGCCGCCGCGCACCGAGATCGTCGGTCGGGCGCCGCCTTCCACCAGATCGAGCGCAATCTCCGCGCCGGTATTGCCCATGCCGACGACCAGCACCGATTGGCCGGCAAAAGGCGCGGCGTTGCGATAGTCGGCGCTGTGCAGCGTCTTGCCCTTGAAGGCGTCGATGCCGGCAAATCTGGGCAGCAAGGGTTCGGCATTGTAGCCGGACGCGATCACCACATGCGAAGCGCGTAAGGCGCCGGAGGTCGATTCCACCCGCCAACCGCGGCCATCCCTGGCGACCGCTCGCACCGTTTCGCCGAAGCGGGGCTCCAGGGCGAAGCCTTTTGCATAGGCGTCGAGATACTCGACCACGAGGTGGCGCGGCACATAGCGCGGATAATCCCTTGGGAAGGGAACGAAGGGCAGCGAGGAGTAACGCTTGGTCGTATGCAGATGCACACGGTCATAGTGACGCCGCCAGGCTGGCGCGGCCTGCTGCTCCTTCTCAAGCATGACGAAATCCTGCCCGGCCTGGCGAAGACATGCGGCAACCGCCAGGCCCGCCGGCCCGGCACCGATGATCGCGACTTTCGTGGTTTCGTCCATGCGCGCCTCCCCCTCCAATTGGCGATCCAGAATGTCAGAAACGTGGCAAGGGTGCACCGGCTCATCCAGGCAGGGGCACCGTCAACCCGACCTTGACGCGGTCCATGGCGACGAAGGTGCGGAACTTCCGCACATTGTTGCTGCCGAAGAACAGTTTTCGCGTCAGCGCCTCGTAGGCGCCCATGTCGGCCACGGTGATGACGAGGATAAAGTCGGCCTCGCCGGTGACATAATAGCATTGCTGTACTTGCGACTCCGCCGAGAATTGCCGCTTGGTCTCGTCGATCAGTTCGGTGCGTTCGCTCTCGAGCTCCACCTCGACGAAGATGGTGATCGGCTGGCCGACGGCCGCCGGCTCGACAATGGCGACATTGCCGGCAATGACGCCGGTCTGCTCCATGCGCTTGATGCGGCGCTGCACGGCCGGCGCCGACAAGTTCACCGCCTCGCCGATCAGCCGTTGCGGCGTCGTGTTGTCCCGCTGCAGGATGGCGAGGATGGCGAGATCGAAACTGTCGAGTGAGGCTGGCGACTGAGACATTGCTCTCCTGACGAAACAAACTTGCATTTCGAGAGCCATATTACGGCGCTTTTTGCGCATGGTTTGCAATATCTTGTCTTGGATGACCCAAAGAGAGACCGCCAATGTTCCTGCCCAATCGCCATGCCTTGCACCGCCAGCCGCTGGACGAGGCCGATGCCGAAACCCTCGGCATCGCCGGGGCGGACACTGTCGAGCGTTTCCTTGCCCGCCGTGACAATCACTTGGCGACGCCGCTGCACGCCCTGCCGGCGTTGGCTGGCGAACTCGGTCTCGGCACCTTGCATGTCAAGGATGAGGGCTTTCGCCTCGGCCTAGGCAGCTTCAAGGCGCTGGGCGGCGCCTATGCGGTCTTCCGCCTGGTCCTGGAGGAGGCAAGCAAGCGGCTCGGCCGCTCCGTCGATGTCGGCGATCTCGATCGGCCCGAAGTCCGGTCGGTCGCGGCGACCATGACGGTTGCTTGCGCTACCGACGGCAATCATGGCCGCTCCGTCGCGCAAGGCGCCGAGCTTGTCGGCGCAAAGGCAGCGATCTTTGTCCATGCCGGCGTCAGCGACGGGCGCGTCGCGGCCATCGCCCGCTATGGGGCGGAGATGATCCGCGTCGACGGCAATTACGACGATTCGGTCAGGCAGGCGGCGCGCGTCGCCGCGGAGAAGGGCTGGACGGTGGTTTCCGATACCTCATGGCCGGGCTACGAACGCATTCCGGGCCTCGTCATGCAGGGCTACACCGCGATCGTGCGCGAGGCGCTGGGCCAGGTCTCCGAACCGCCGACCCATGTCTTCGTGCAGGCCGGCGTCGGCGGCATCGCGGCGGCGGTCGCCGGCCATCTCGCCATCGTGCTTGGCGAAGCCAGGCCGGTTTTCACGGTGGTGGAACCCGCCCGTGCCGCCTGCGTTTTCGGCGCCGCCAAGGCCGGGCATCCGGTCAAGATCGCGCATGGCGAGGCGACAGTCATGGCGATGCTCGAATGCTACGAGGCCTCGCCGGTCGCCTGGCGCGTGCTGGCACGCGTCGCCGATGCCTTCATGACCGTCGACGAGGACGAAGCCATCGCCGCGATGCGGCGGCTGGCACGCCCGGCCGGCAACGATCCGGCCATCGTCGCCGGTGAAAGCGGCGGGGTCGGCCTTGCCGGGCTGATCCGGGCGATGACCGATCACAAGGCCGAGCTTGGCCTCGACGCCAGTTCGCGCGTCCTAGTCGTCAACACCGAAGGCGCGACAGATCCCCGCCGCTATGCCGAACTCGTCGGCATGAATCCGGCGGATGTGCTTGCCGGCAAGGTGCTTTCTGGAGCGACGCCATGACCTTGATCGATGCCATGACCTCGATCGACGCACAAAGGCTGCTTGGCCGCATCCGCGAGCTCGGCGGCATCGGTCGTGATGGCGAGGGCAGATTGGTGCGGCTGGCCGCCTCCGACGCCGACAGGCTGGGTCGCGACCGCTTCGTCGGCTGGCTGCGCGAGGCCGGTCTCGAAGTCGCCATCGATCGCATGGGAAATATCTTCGGCGTCTGGCAGGCGCCGGCGAATGCCGGCCATGCGCCGATCCTCGTCGGCTCGCATATCGACACCGTCATCGATGCCGGCATCTATGACGGCTGCTACGGCGTGCTCGCCGGGCTGGAGGTGATCGAGACGCTGAAGGCGTCGGATCTTGTCCCGTCGCGACCGCTCGCTGTCGCCGCCTTCACCAACGAGGAAGGGGTTCGCTATTCCCCCGACATGATGGGTTCACTGGTCCATGCCGGCGGTGTCGGGATCGACGAGGCGCTGGCTGCCGTCGGCACCGACGGCAGCGTGCTGGGAAAGGAACTGGCCCGCATCGGCTATGCCGGCGACGAGGAGCCTGGCTTCCTCAAGCCGCATGTCTATCTCGAATTGCATATCGAGCAAGGCCCGGTTCTGGAACGCGAAGGCGTGCCGATCGGTGCTGTGGAAAACCTGCAAGGCATCTCCTGGCAGCGCATCACCATAGACGGCGTCGCCAACCACGCCGGCACCACGCCGATGTCGATGCGCAATGACGCCGGGCATGCGGCCGCGCGTGTCGTCACGTTCCTGCACGACCGCGCCAAAGCCTCGAACACGCCGACCGTTGCAACGGTCGGAACGATGCGTTTCGAGCCAAACGCCATCAATGTCATTCCCTCGCGCGCCGTCTTCACCGTCGACCTGCGCGACCCTTTCGAGCATCGCCTGCAAGCCGAGGAAGCCGCACTCGCCGCGTTTCTTGAGAACCTGGCCGCCGATGGTGGCGTCGCGATCTCGGTCGAGCGGCTGGCCCGCTTCGAGCCGGTGATCTTCGATATAAGCATTGTCGAATTGATCGAAGCTGCCGCGAAGAAGCGCGGGTACGCGTCCAAGCGCATGACCTCGGGCGCCGGCCACGATGCGCAGATGATGGCGCGCCTCGCGCCCGCGGCGATGATTTTCGTGCCGAGCGCCGGTGGCATCAGCCACAATCCGCGCGAACATACCGCCGATGCCGAGCTTGTCGCCGGCGCCAACATCCTGCTTGATATCGTTGCCCAGCTTGCGGATCAGGAGGTATCAGGCGATGGCTGAAATCGATCGTGATGTGCTGAAGCTGGAGATGACCGAATGGCGGCATGATCTGCACGCGCACCCTGAATTCGGCTTCGAGGAGGAGCGCACCGCGGCCTTCGTCGCCGCCAAGCTGCGCGAATTCGGACTGGACGATGTCGCCGAGGGTGTCGGCGGCACCGGCGTCGTCGGGACTTTGAAGCGCGGCAGCGGCAACCGCGCGATCGCGCTGCGGGCCGACATGGATGCTCTGCGCATATCAGAGCAATCAACCGCGCCATACCGCTCCGGCAATCCCGGAATCATGCATGCCTGCGGCCATGACGGCCACACGGCGATGCTGCTCGGTGCGGCCAAGCTCATGGCCGGGGAGGGCGGTTTCGACGGCACCGTGCGCTTCATCTTCCAGCCGGCGGAGGAATGGGGAAAAGGCGCGTTGGCGATGCTCGACGATGGCCTGATGCAGCGCTTTCCCTTCGACGAGATCTTTGGCCTGCACAACATGCCGGGCTTGCCGGTCGGACATTTCGAGACCCGTGCCGGCCCGGTCATGTCGGCCGAAGACGTCTTCGAGATCGTGCTCAGGGGATTGGGCGGTCACGCTGCGCGGCCGCATTCGGGTCAGGAAACGCTGGTCGCCGCCTGTGCGCTGGTTACCAACCTGCAGACCATCGTCTCGCGCCGGCTGAGCCCGGCCGACATCTCCGTGGTTTCGGTGACCGAACTGATCACCGATGGCACCCGCAACGCACTGCCGGGCATCGCCCGCATCCTTGGCGACGCGCGCAGCTTCCGCCCCGAGGTGAGCGCCAAGATCGAATGCCAGATGCGCATCATCGCCGAAGGCATCGCTACCGCTTACAACGTTGCCGCCGAGGTCAACTACACCAGGGAATTCGTGCCTTTGCGCAACGATGCCGAACTGGTCGACGCGGCCTTTGCCGCCGCCGGGACTGTTTTCGAACGCGGCAATATCGCGGTCGCCCGCGAGCCGATGACGGCGTCGGAGGATTTCGCCCGCTTCCTCGACCACGTGCCGGGCTGCTTCGTCTTCCTCGGCAACGGCGAGGCCTCGGCACCGCTTCACAATTCCAGTTACGACTTCAACGACGACGGGCTGTTGTTCGGCGCCAGTTTCCATGCCGCCATCGCCAGGCAGCGGCTTGGGACCTGAACCCCCGGGGGGATTTTCGCGGCATTTAGCGGGGGAAAACGCCGGGGAAAGGCCGAAATCCTTGATCTGGCATGACGCTACGGCAAGACTCAGCTAGCCTCGCTCACGCGGCGGACCTGATATCCGCCTGGCCGGCGCTATCAGATTACCTCCCAAGCGGCGCCGGCCTTCTCTCCCGCATGCTAAATTAGATTTCGTTAAAGTTAGAACGCTCGCGCTCGGCGGAAGTTAGGGGTTTTACTGTCATGGCTGTGGCACGCTTTTGGATGCTGCGGTTCATAGATGCGCGGGCGGAGCTGGATAAAGGCGGTGCGTCAGGACGAAGCGCGGCGGGTGCGCGCCCGCATCGCTCAACTCGAACGAGACTTGACCGCCGCCTCGGCGCAGACACGACAGCTGCGCCAGGACGCAGGCCACGAGCTGCGCAATGCCAAGTTCCGCCTCGAGCGTCTCGAGGAATGCATCGCGGCAATGCGGTGAAGATCCCGCAATCGTTTTTGCGCAATGCTCCATTCACTGGCTGGCAATGCCATTGTTCACGACAGGAATGGCGAGATCTTGATCGGCCCCAGTCGCCTTTGTCGGCGGCAATTTGTTGTCGCAGGCCGAGAAAGCCAAAGTCACCAGCGCGAGGATCAGTCCCAGCTTTTTCATGGCTACTTCCTCCACCCGCAGAACGAGGCGGTGTCGGTTTGGTTGCACGATTGCGCCGAGGGAACAAAATCCCCTGCCTCAGGTTGACCCAGCGAAGGAGGACCGCCGCATGATCCGTTTGCTTCTGGTTGGCACGCTGGCCTTTGTCACTTACCGTCTCGCCCGCAAGATGATCGACGAGGTTCCCGACAGTGTCGATCCGCTCTTGCTGCCAGCGCCCGCAAACGACCGCGAGGCGCTACGCCGGCAGTCGGCGTCGATGGGCGTTGACCCGAAACGCTGATTGCTCCCGCTGTATTGGCGGAGCTGCTTCTCTGTTGCGAACAAAGCGGAAACGATGCTTGATGGGCGATGAACCTCGCCGCCCATGATTCGACGTTTTTGGAACAGACCGGCCAGCCGGCTTATCTCGCCCGGCTGAACGACGCCCAACGCCAGGCCGTCGAACATGGCGACGGCAAGATTGCAGGCCCGCTGCTGGTTATCGCCGGCGCCGGCTCCGGCAAGACCAACACGCTGGCGCACCGCGTCGCCCACTTGATCGTCAAGGGAGCCGACCCGCGCCGCATCCTGCTGATGACGTTTTCGCGGCGCGCCGCATCCGAAATGGCGAGACGTGTCGAGCGCATCGCCGGCGAAGTGCTCGGCCGCGACGCCGCAGTGATCACGGACGCACTGACCTGGGCCGGCACTTTTCATGGTATCGGCGCGCGGCTGCTGCGGGACTATGCGCTGGAGATCGGCCTCGATCCGGCCTTCACCATCCATGATCGCGAGGATTCCGCCGATCTGATGAATCTCGTGCGCCACGAACTCGGTTTCTCCAGGACGGAAGCGCGCTTTCCGACCAAAGGCACCTGCCTTGCCATCTATTCGCGCGCCGTCAACGCGCAGGCGCCGCTGGGTGAGGTCCTGGGGTCCGCCTTCCCCTGGTGCGCCGGCTGGGCCGAGCAGCTCAAGCAATTGTTTGCCGGTTACGTGGAGGCCAAGCAGGCGCAGAATGTGCTCGATTACGACGATTTGCTGCTCTACTGGGCGCAGATGACCGCCGAGCCTGAAATCGCCACGCATCTGGGCGGACGGTTCGACCATGTGCTGGTCGACGAATACCAGGACACCAACCGGCTGCAGGCCTCGATCCTGATGGCACTCAAGCCCGACGGCGCCGGGCTGACGGTCGTCGGTGACGACGCGCAGTCGATCTATTCGTTCCGGGCCGCCGAAGTGCGCAACATCCTCGACTTCCCTAGACAGTTCGCGCGGACCGCCGATGTGGTGATGCTGGAGCGCAATTATCGCTCGACCGAGACCATTCTGGCGGCCGCCAACGCGGTTATCGGCGAAGCCTCGGAGCGCTTCACCAAGAACCTGTGGTCGGAACGCAAATCCGCCGACAAACCGAGACTTGTGACCGTGCGCGACGAGGTCGAACAAGCGAACTTCGTCTGCGACACCATCCTTGCCGAGCGCGAGGCCGGTACCGCGCTGAAGTCGCAGGCGGTGCTGTTTCGCGCCTCGCACCACAGCGGGCCGCTGGAGATCGAGCTGACGCGGCGCAACATCCCTTTCGTCAAGTTCGGTGGCCTGAAATTCCTCGATGCCGCGCATGTCAAGGACGTGCTGGCGGTACTGCGCTTTGCCGAAAATCCGCGCGATCGTGTCGCCGGCTTTCGCGTGCTGCAGCTTCTTCCCGGCATTGGCCCTTCCGCGGCCGCGCAGGTCGTCGAGGCCATGACATCGGCGCTGGACGAGGCGATGGGACTGGCCGGCTGGCGTCCGCCGCAGCGCGCCGCCGACGACTGGCCCGGCTTCGTCTCGCTCTATTCCGGCTTGCGCGCCGGCGCCAAATGGCCGGCCGATCTCGAACAGGTCAGGCTGTGGTACGAACCGCATCTGGAGCGCATCCACGAGGATGCGATCACGCGCCGCGCCGACCTGCTGCAACTCGAGCAAATCGGCTTGGGCTATGCTTCGCGCGAACGCTTCCTGACCGAGCTGACGCTCGATCCGCCGGACGCAACCAGCGACCAGGCCGGCCCTCCGCACCGCGACGAGGACTATTTGATCCTGTCGACCATCCACTCGGCCAAGGGCCAGGAGTGGAAGAACGTCTTCGTGCTGAACACGGTCGATGGCTGCATTCCGGCCGATCTCGGTGTCGGCACCAAGGAAGATATCGAGGAGGAGCGACGGCTGCTCTACGTGGCGATGACACGGGCCAAGGACAATCTCAACCTCGTCATGCCCCAGCGCTTCTTTCCGCATGGCCAGGCGGCACGCGGCGACCGCCATGTCTACGCCTCGCGCACCCGTTTCATTCCGGCCTCCATCCTCGCCGCGTTCCAGCAGCTTTCGTGGCCGGCCGCGCAAGCGGCGCAGGGCAGAGCGCCTCGGCCGGAGGTGCGCGTCGACATCGGCGCGCGCATGCGCGGCATGTGGAAATAGCAGGAAGCCGATGCCGCAGCCGCCGATCAGGATCGCCATATCAGGCGCTCTCGGCCGCATGGGTCGCCAGATGGCGGATGCGGTGCGGGCCGATGCGCGTCTGGCGCTCGCCGGCTGCTTTCACCGTCCAGGCAGTGTCGGCGATGGGCTGGTGAGCGGCGACGAGGCAATTGCCATGGCTGACGTGGTCGTCGACTTCACCACGCCGGCCGCCTCCGCGGAACTGGCCAGATTGTGTGCCGGAAGGGGCGGGCCAGCCCTGGTGATTGGCTCGACAGGCTTCGAGGCCGCCGAGATGGCCACCATCGCCCATGCCGCGAAAACCATTGCCATCGTGCGCTCCGGCAGCTTCTCGCTCGGGCTCAACATGCTGGTCGGATTGGTCGAACAGGCAGCGCGGGCGCTCGACCCCGATGACTGGGATGCGGAGATTTTCGAGGCTCATCATCGCCACAAGATCGACGCGCCTTCGGGCACGGCGCTGATGCTGGGGCAGGCTGTTGCCGGCGGACGCGAAATCGGGCTGGAGACGGTTGCGAGGCGCGTCCGCGATGGCGTCACCGGCGCGCGGCCGGCGGGCGAGATAGGCTTCGCGGTGGCGCGGGGCGGCGCCATCATTGGTGAGCACAGCGTCAGCTTCTGCACGGAAGGCGAGACCGTCACCTTGGCGCATTCGGCTGGTGACCGCATCATGTTTGCACGCGGCGCCATCGCCGCGGCATTGTGGGTGGCGGGCCGCGCTCCCGGCGAATACGACATGCGCGACGTATTGGGTTTTGGCGCATCGTAACCAGCAAATCCTGGCTGTTTTCATTCCCCGGTTGCTAAAGTGGCTGAAAGCCAGCTGAAAGCTTGGGCATGCAATTGATTCATTGCGGCGTTCGCCGCGTGACCGGTGCGGGAGTGGCCGGCAGGAGGAATGCGGCGCAGCCTGGATGGCGCGCCGCCCAGGTGGAGGAAGTTACATGACCGGTTTGATCTCGAAGTGCATCTTGCGTTCGGCGGCGCTGACGCTCGCCATTGTCGGCACGGGCGCGACCGCGGCGTGCGCCGCGGACAAGATCACCATCATTGTCGGCGGCATGGAAAAGCAGATTTACCTGCCGGCCGTGCTCACCCAGCAGCTCGGCTACTTCAAGGATGAGGGGCTCGACGTCGAACTGATCAACTCGCGAGCCGGCGTCGAGGCCGAGAATGAATTGCTGGCCGGCGCCGTGCAGGGCGTTGTCGGCTTTTATGACCACACTGTCGACCTACAGTCAAAGGGCAAATACATCGAGTCGATCGTCCAGTTCAGCCAGGCCCCTGGCGAGGTCGAACTGGTCTCCGCCAAGCACCCGGAGATCAAGTCGCCGGCCGACTTCAAGGGCGCCACGCTGGGCGTCACTGGGCTTGGGTCGTCGACCGATTTCCTGACCCAATATCTTGCCGTCCGCAGCGGCCTGAAGCCGGGTGATTACACGCTGCTGCCGGTAGGCGCCGGCAACACCTTCATCGCCGCCGTCAAGCAGGACCAAATTCAGGCCGGCATGACCACGGAGCCGACCATCGCGAAATTGCTCAAGACCGGCGAGGCCAGTGTCCTGGTCGACATGCGCACGCCCGAAAAGACCAAGGAAGCGCTGGGCGGCGACTATCCTGCGGCATCCTTCTACGTCCAGTCTTCCTGGGTCGAAGGCCACAAGGACGAAGCACAGAAGCTCGCCAATGCCTTCGTCAAGACGATGAAGTTCATCGCCGGCCATTCGGCCGAGGAGATCGCCGACAAGATGCCGAAGGACTATTACGCCGGCAACAAGGATCTCTATATCCAGGGGCTCGCCGGCGGCAAGGCGATGTTCACGCCCGACGGACGCATGCCGGCCGATGGCCCGGAGACGGTGCTGAAAGTTCTGTCGACCTTCTCCAAGAGCCTGCAGGGCAAGCAGATCGACCTGTCGAAAACCTTCACGACGGAATTCGTCGACGCCGCCAAGTAGGCAGGCAGGCGAGGCGGGTTACCGGTTCGCTCTTGAGGAACAACAAGTTGCGCCGCTGGCCTGAATCGATTTGGCAGCGGCGCGCCTACCGATGTCGAGAGATGGCGACCACAAGTTTTGGCCGCAGGCATTCTCGCATCATCGCCACAGGAGTATGCCATGCAAGTGCAAACGATGGCGGCTGAGAAGTTGTCTCAGGCCGCGCCGCCGGCCGATGCCGCGATCGCTATCGATGATGTGACGCTACGCTTCGTCACGCCCGACGGCCATATGATGACGGCGATCCGCGACTTCACCATGACGGTGGCGCGTGGCGAATTCGCCTGCGTCGTCGGGCCGACCGGCTGCGGCAAGTCGACGACGCTCAACCTCGTCACCGGCCTGCTGCGGCCGACCACAGGTCATGTCCGCGTCATGGGCAAACCGGTCACCGATATCAGCCGCGACATCGGTTTCGTCTTCCAGGCCGATGCGCTTTTTCCCTGGCGAAGCGTCATCGACAATGTCGCCGCCGGTCCGCTTTATCGCGGGATCCCCAAGGCGCAGGCCTATGATCGGGCCCGCGACTGGATCGCCCGCGTCGGCCTCGGCCGCTTCGAAAAACATTATCCGCACCAGCTTTCGGGCGGCATGCGCAAGCGCGTCGCCCTTGCCCAGACCTTCATCAACCAGCCGAAGATTCTGCTTATGGACGAGCCGTTCAGTGCGCTCGACATGCAGACGCGCACGGCCATGCAGGACGAATTGCTCGGCCTGTGGTCGGAACAGAAATCCTCCGTCGTCTTCGTCACCCACGATCTGGAGGAGGCGGTGGCGCTGGCCGACAAGGTCTATGTGCTCACCGCCGGGCCGGGAACGGTCAAGAGCGTCTACCGCATCGACCTGCCGCGTCCGCGTGTCATGGCCGACATCCGTTACGACCCGAAATTCGTCGAGATCGCCAAGGTGATCTGGAACGACCTGCGCGAAGAAGTGCAGCTCGGCCAGAGCCGCACCTTGCAGAGCGGGCATTGAGAGGAGACACCAACATGACCGCTATCTCTCCCACCGCTTCCCATGCCGCCGTCCGCGATGCCTCCATTGCCGTTGCCGAGGCCCGGGCGAGGGCCCGGCTGCGCCGCCGCCATGCTTTGGTCATCGGCCTGCGCCTTGCTATCCTCGTTGCGTTCCTTGGCCTGTGGGAACTCGGCGCCGACTATAACATCATCGACCCGTTCTTCTTCGCCAGCCCCTCGGGCATCTGGGAACAGATCTGGTCCTGGATCACCGAGGGCACCTCGCAGGGACCGCTCTGGCTGCAGATCTATGTGACGCTGGAGGAAACCTTCCTCGGCTTCGCCATCGGCGCACTGGGCGGCATCGCCGCCGGCATCATTCTCGGCCGCAACCGGCTGCTGGCCGATGTCTTTTCGATCTACATCAAGGTCGCCAATTCCGTGCCGCGCGTCGTGCTCGGCTCTGTCTTCATCATCGCGCTCGGCCTCGGCATGGCCTCGAAAGTGGCGCTCGCCGTAGTGATGGTGTTCTTCGTCGTTTTCGCCAACGCCTTCCAGGGGGTTCGCGAGGCCGACAGGGCGATGATCGCCAACGCCCAGATCCTCGGTGCCTCGCCGTTCCAGATCACCCGCACCGTCATTATCCCGTCGGCGATGAGCTGGATCCTGGCCAGCCTGCATGTCAGCTTCGGCTTTGCCTTGGTCGGCGCCGTGGTCGGCGAATTCCTCGGCGCCAAGCAAGGCATGGGCCTGCTGATCTCGACCGCGCAGGGCGCCTTCAACGCCAATGGCGTCTTCGCCGCCATGATCATCCTGGCGGCTATGGCGCTGGCGGTGGAATTCATCATCACCCGCTTCGAGAACTATGTCGTCAAGTGGCGGCCGGCGCCGTTCAACGAGCAGGGCACCTGATTTTGTTCCGAGGACAGTACGAGCCCGCGCTTGGTGCGGGTCGGTTCAGGCCAGGGGCAACCTGACCTCGACCACCAGACCGCCGGCCGCGCCATCCCCGAGGGTGACGCGGCCGCCGGCATTCTCGACAACCTCGCGCACGATGGCGAGGCCCAGGCCGCTGCCTTCCTCGGTCGAACCGGCGATGCGATAAAAGCGCTCGAACACGTGATCCCGCTCTTCGGCCGGGATGCCGGGTCCGTCATCGGCTACCGTCAACACGGCTTCGCTGTCGATGGCGGCCAGCTTCACCGTCACGCTGGCGCTTGCCGTCGAGTAACGCAGCGCGTTGTCGACAAGATTGACGATCATCTCGCGGAGCATGGTGCCGTCGCCAATGACTGCAACCGGCCCTGTTTCCTCCAGCCCGAGATCGATCTTGCGGGCGATCGCCGCGGGCGCCTGCGTTTCCAGTACATGGCGGGCGGCTTCTGTCAGGTCGATGCGATCGGCGCGTGGCCGCCGGCTGCCAGGCTCGGCACGCGACAGGGTGAGCAATTGTTCGGCCAGCCGCGCCAGCTTGCCGGAGCTGGCCTGCAGCGCCACCAGCGCTTCCTGGCGCGCATCGGTGGCGGTTTCGCGTAGCGCATAGCTTGCCTGCGTCGATAGCAGCGCCAGCGGCGTGCGCAATTGATGTGCGGCATTGGCGATGAAACGGCGCTGCGCTCCCATCTGCGCGCGCACCCGTTCCATGTAGGCGTTGAGCGCCTCTATCAGAGGCCGGATTTCGCTCTGCGCGCCCGGCACGTCAACCGGATCGAGGTCGCTTCGGCTTGGCGAACGCACCGCGTCGCGCAGGCTCATCAATGGCGCCAGGCCACGGCGCAGGCCAAGCAGCACGAACACGCCGGCGATCGCCACCAGCGCCAGTTGCTGGACGAAGGCGCTGAACCACAGCCGCTTCACCATCGCATCATGCCCGGAGAGCGTTATGCCCACGGTGACCGTTATGGGGGAATCGCCGCCGGCGCCGATCACCGCGTGGCTGAGCGTCAAGAGCCGCAACATATGATCGCGATAGCTCGCCTCGACGCTCGCATGCCGCGGCGCTTGCGGCAAATCGGGGTAACCGGTCAGCAACCGTCCTCCGGCGGTCTCGACGCGATAGTAGACGCTGTCGCGATCGCCGGTATCGAACATCTCGATCGCCGCCGGCGGGATGGTAGCATCGAGTACGCCATCGGCCATGGCGACCTGCTCGGCGATGGCGCGGGCCGAGCCGACCAGCATGCGGTCGGTGACCAGATCGGCGGTCGCCAGAGCGTTGCGCTGGCTGGTCCACAGATTGATGGTCGCAAGCCCGGCCAGGGGGAGCACGACCCAGGCCAGCAATTGCAGGCGCAGGCTGTTAGTCTTCATAGCGCCAAATCATCATGGCGCCAGGTCCTCATGGCGCAAGAGATAGCCGAGGCCACGCAAAGTGGTGATCTGGACCCGCGACCCCTCGAGCTTCTTGCGCACACGGTGCACATAGATCTCGATGGCGCTTGGATCGGCGTCGGTCTCGAAATCGTAGATCGCCGCCGACAGGGCGGCCTTGCTTACCGTACGTCCCGCCTTGATCATCAATTGTTCAAGCACGGCATGTTCGCGTGGTGTCAGGGCCAGTGTTTCACCGCCGAGCGAAAACAGCCTGGTGTTGGTGTCGAAGATGAGGTCGCCGCAGGCAACGACCGGTGCCGTCCGGTCATTGGCGCGGCGCAGTTGGACGCGGATGCGCGCTTCGAGTTCCTCTACCTGGAAGGGCTTCGCCAGATAATCGTCGGCGCCTTCGTTGAGGCCTTTGACCCGGCCATCGAGGCTGGCATTGGCGGTCAGTACGATCACCGGCACCCGGTTGCCGCGGGCTCGCAGCATGCGCAGCACTTCCAGTCCGCCCATGCGGGGCAACGCAAGGTCGAGAATGACAAGCGCGTGGTCGCCGGCGGCAAGCGCGTGCTCGACATCCTCGCCGTCATGGACGATGTCGACGACATAATTCGCCTGGCGCAAGGTCTTGCCTAGCCAGTCCGCCAGTTCGCGATTGTCCTCCACAAGCAGCAATCGCATGTCTATTGCCGTTCCAGCATCCACTTCGGTCTCAACGGCCACCAAGGCTCGATCGACGATCCCATTCGGCAATCGGAACCCGGATGATCGATAGTATCGATCGCAACGCAAGGCAAATGCGGCTTGGCTGCGGCCGGCGATGGTTTTTCGGGGGCAAGATGCCTCGTTTGAGATGTAAAATCGAACCGAACGGTTCGGTTCTAGTTGACGGATCGTATCGCAAACAGTGAACAGTAGGCACGAATCGGTCGGGGTTTGCGTCTGCGGTAGAAACGCTAATCTACTGAAAACGTTTGAGAATTCAGGCTAAAAATGCTGCAATGCAATATGCATTGTCCATAATATGATGAAATACTGCAAAGCCGACGCGACTGGTAATTCCAAAGGGCCTTCCCCATCTGGAGGTGGTCCGAGCGACGCGAAATCCTCCCAAGGGCACGCCACTAGACGGACAGAACAAAGAAATTCTGGAGTAAATAAAATGACCAAGATCGCTCTTACCGCCGCCGCCATCCTCGTTGCCACGGGCACTGCTTTTGCCGGCAGCGACAATTATGGCTCGGCCAACGCCAACCAGCCTGCCGCCGCTGTCGACCATTCGGTCACTGCTTCGACCTCGAAGTCGACGGCCGCGTCGGTCCAGGCTCCGCAGGGCGCTGACCGCAACCTCTTCGGCCGCTAATCGCGACTGCCAATCCATCCAACTTTGAATTCAGGAGTACTTGAAATGACCAAGATCGGACTCACCGCCGCTGCCATCCTCGTTGCCACTGGCACCGCTTTTGCCGGCAGCGACAACTACGGTTCCGACAACGCCAACCAGCCGGTTGCCAGCCAGTCGACCTCCAACGTCGACACCTTCCACACCGGTTCGATCCTGAAGGCGGACAAGGCGCAGGCCGATGCCAATGCCAACGTTCCGGCCCAGTCGGGCCAGGGCATCTGGGGCCGCTAATCCCTTCTTGCATCGCGTGACTACAAAGAGCGGTGGGCCTGGCCCGCCGCTCTTGTTTTTTGTGACAAATGGAATCAGGCGAGCCAGTCGGGTTCAGTCGTGCCGGATAGCCGTCGAACAAGTGCCGGCCAGCGCGCCGGTCACGGATCGAACCAATTGGTTCAATTAATGTTGACGCGCCGTGAGCGCCCGGCGAACGCCGCCTCGGCGAAACAAAGCGTAATGCTCCGTGAGTTGCGCAACAAGCGGCTGATAATGTTGATGAAAACACTTCTGCCGAAATCCGGGATCCAGCCTTGAGGTGCGAAATCGGGCCGTGAAGGAACATCTTCGTGATTGGAAGCCGACGAACGAAAAACCCACTTTCAGCTGGTCCGAGCGACGCGAAATTCCTCCCAAAGGCACGCCACTTGACGGACAGACCAGACCTATCGGAGTAAAGAAATGAACAGGATCGCACTTACCGCCGCCGCCATTCTCGTTGCCACGGGCGGCGCCTTCGCCGGCAGCGACAATTATGGCTCTGACAATGTCAATCAGCCGGCGGTCACCGCGCCCGCGGGTAAAATCGACCACAGCTATACGGCTTCGATCCGCAAACCGGTCGAACACCGCGGTTTCAAGCTGACGCCCGATTCCAATCAGCCTGATCCCGGCCAGGGCAACTGGGGCAACTGATCCACGCCGGCCTCGCCTGGCTTGACGACAAAGAGCGGTGGGTCTGGCCCGCCGCTCTTGTTTTGAATGAGGTCAGACCGAAGGCCGCCGATCTTCTCAGTAGGCAAAACATCTCACGTCCAGGAATAAAACCAGGCTGCTTGTGGTCTTCTCCTCAGCGGAACCGTCCTCCCAAGACGCCGCCCAACGGATGAACAGGAGATTGAAATGAACAGACTTGCTCTCGCTACCGCCGCTATCCTTGTCGCAGCCGGGGGTGCATTCGCCGGCAGCGACCACTATGGCTCCGACAATGCCAACCAGCCGGTCGCCCCGGTCGCCGGCGTGGATCACGCCGCCACGGGCGCCGTCAACGACACGGATATGATCAAACACAAGACCGCCGACACCAAGATGAAGCCAGCCACCGACTGGCCCGAGCCTGGCCAGGGCATCTGGGGTAACTGATGTCGCGGCTGCGGCGGGTCTGATCTGCCGCACCCGCGGACATTAGACTTCTAGCTCAGATCCTTCGGCCGCAGGCAATGTGTCAGCCTGGCGGCCGACACCCCGGACCAATCGTCTTCAAGGACGAAGCGCGCGAGGGCTGCTGTCGGAAACTTTTCCTCGAGCCTCTTGCGCGCCTTCGCCTCCGATCCCGGTCCGGCAAGCTGTTTTGCCAGCTCCTCAAGGCCCGGATTGTGGCCGAGAACCAGCAGGCAGCTGGTCGAAGGGTCCGCTTTGCGTAGCTGACCCAGAATATCCGCCGCTGCGGCATCGTAGAGCGCCTCGGCAAACGCGACCCGGGGATGCACTGGCAGTTCCGCCGCCACCAGCCGCCAGGTATCGCGGGTGCGCAGCGCCGGCGACACCAGCGCCTGATCCGGCAGCCAGTTGCGCGCTCCAAGCTCGCGGCCGATCAGCCGGGCCGCCTTCAACCCACGTTCCGCCAGCGGTCGGTCGAAATCGTCGAGGTCAGGGTCGTCCCAACTCGATTTGGAGTGACGCAGCAGGAGCAGCTGTTTCATCGCTGCGCTCTCGCTCAGGGCGTGATCCGCGCCAGGTGCTCGAGGTCGGCTTCCTCGCGCAGCGGATCGGGCGCCATCACCACCGAGGTGCCGTTGTCGGCATCGTCGGCGAAGTGGGCAAGAACCGTATGCCCGGCCTCCATGCGTGCCTTGCCTTCGGCGACCAGTCCAAGCGCCAGCGGGTAGAGCTGGTGCTCTGCCTTGAGCACGCGCGCGGCCAGCGTATCGGCATTGTCGCCGACCATCACCGGCACGGCCGCTTGCGCGATGATCGGGCCATCATCCATCTCGGACGTGACGAAATGCACCGTGCAGCCATGGATGCGGATGCCGGCGGCCAACGCGCGCGCATGGGTGTCGAGCCCCTTGAAGGCCGGCAGCAGGGCAGGGTGGATGTTGATCATGCGGCCCTGCCATTTCTGGACAAAGCCGGGGGTCAGGATGCGCATATAGCCGGCCAGCGCCACGATGTCGGCGTTGAAGGCCGCAAGTGCCGCGTCGATCGCCGCGTCATGCGCCTGCTTGCTGCCATGGTCGGCGCGGGAAATGACCTGGGTGGCGATGCCGCGTGCCCTGGCGATGCCGAGGCCGGCGGCGTCCGCCTTGTCGGAAATGACGCCGGCAATCTCGGCCGGGAAGGCCGGATCGCTGGCCGCCGCGATCAGCGCGGTCATGTTGGAGCCGCGCCCCGAAATCAGGACAACGGTGCGTTTTCTCTGCGTGCTCATAGGCCGATCGAGCCCCGATAGATGACGCCGGCGTCGCGGCGCGGCACGATGCGGCCGATCGGCGTCACCGTCTCGCCGGCTTCCTGCAGCACGGCAGCGACCTGCGCCGCCTGACCGGAAGCGACAGCCAAAATCATGCCGATGCCGCAATTGAAGGTGCGCATCATCTCCTCCGGCGCCACGCCGCCTGTCTTGGCCAGCCAGGAAAACACCGGCGGCACGTCGATGGCATTGAGGTCAAGTTCGGCGGAAAAGTCCTTGGGCAGCACGCGCGGAATGTTTTCCGGAAAACCGCCGCCGGTGATGTGCGCCAGCGCCTTGATGCCATGCGTGTTGCGGATCGCCTTGAGGATCGACTTGACGTAGATGCGGGTGGGTTCGAGCAGTGCCTCGGCAAGCGTCGCCTCGTCGTTGAACGGTGCTGGATCGTTCCACGCCAGACCGCTGGCGGCGACGATGCGGCGCACCAGCGAGAAACCATTCGAATGCAGGCCAGAAGAGGCCAGCCCGAGCAGCACGTCGCCCTCGACGATGTCGTCGGTGGGCAGGAGCTGGCCGCGTTCGGCCGCACCCACGGCAAAGCCAGCAAGGTCATAATCCTTGCCGTGATACATGCCCGGCATTTCCGCCGTCTCGCCGCCGATCAGCGCGCAGCCGGCCTGACGGCAGCCCTGTGCGATGCCGCCGACAATCGCGGCACCCTGATCGGGATCGAGTTTGCCGGTGGCGAAATAGTCGAGGAAGAACAGCGGTTCGGCGCCCTGCACGACGATGTCGTTGACGCACATGGCGACAAGGTCGATGCCGATCGTGTCGTGTTTTCCCGCCTCGATGGCGATCTTGAGCTTGGTGCCGACGCCGTCATTGGCTGCTACCAGCACCGGATCGGTGAAACCGGCCGCTTTCAGATCGAACAGGCCGCCGAAGCCGCCGATCTCGCCATCCGCGCCCGGCCTGCGCGTCGCGCGCACCAGCGGCTTGATCTTCTCGACCATGAGGTTGCCGGCATCGATATCGACGCCCGCCTGCGCATAGGTGAGCCCGTTTCCGCGCTTGGCCGTTTTGTTCTGGCCCGTTTTATGCTGGCCGGTTTCGCGCTTGCTCATCGCAATGTTCCTGCTCGTTTGCGGGCTCTTCGCATGAACGGTTTCGGTCCGCAAGGATAACGGCCGAACCGGGCTTCGTTTGGCCGACAAAAGCGTGGATAGCCGGGGGCATCGCACTCAGTGCTTGCGGCTGGCCAGCCGGCTCTCCCTTGCCTCGGCCCTCCATCTCCCTCATCTATCTCAACGCATAATACGGCGGGACAATGCGTTGACCATCCCCAACCTGATCACCATGCTGCGCGTTGTCCTGGTGCCTGCCGTGGTGTTGGCCATGCTGCAGGCGCGTTGGGACTGGGCCTTTGCCGGCTTCGTCGTTGCCGGCATTTCCGACGGCGTCGACGGCTTCATCGCCCGCCGCTTCAACCAGCAGTCCAGGTTCGGCGCCTATCTCGATCCGATCGCCGACAAGCTGCTGCTGGTTTCGGTGTTCGTCGTCATGGGCATCATCGGGCAGTTGCCGCTGTGGCTGGTCGTCACCATGGTGTCGCGTGACGCCTTGATCGTCTGCGCGGTCCTGTTGTCCACGGCGATGGCCCATCCGGTCGAGATCAGACCGTTCCTGGTCTCCAAGGCGAATACCGCCGTCCAGATCGTGCTGGCGGCGGTTGTGCTGGGCGAACTCGCCTTTGCCGTGCACCTCGACCCTCTGCGGCCAGGCCTCATATTGCTGTCCGGGGTCTTGACCGTGGCTTCGGCCGCGGCCTATCTCGTGGCTTGGCTGAGGCATATGAGCGGCTATGGCGAAGGCGGTAAATCAGGCTGACAAGCCCATCGACGGCAAGCCTGCCCGCAAGCCGGCCGCCCGCAAGGCGGCGGCGCTGGGCAAGACCGACGACGGCCAGCTGGGTGTCGTCGTGCCGGAAGGCGAGACGGCGGCAGAGGCCGAGGCGTCGGCCACGTTCCGGCGCCAGATATTCTTCTGGCTGGCGGGTGCCGCGATCCTGGCGCTCTTCCTTTATGTCTTCAGCGACATCCTGCTGCCCTTCGTCGCCGGCATGGTGCTTGCCTATTTCCTCGATCCGGTCGCCGACCGTCTGCAGCGGCTCGGCCTCAGCCGCTTCATGGCGACGGTGGTCATCCTCATCACATTCCTGATCGTGCTGGTGCTGGCCTTGGTCATCCTCATTCCGGTGCTGGCGACACAGATGGCCGATTTCGCCGGCAAGCTGCCGGAGTACCTGACCCGGCTGCAGAGCCTGATCACCTCCTTTGATCCGAAGTGGCTGGAACAGAAATTCGGCGTCAACGCCAATGGCTTACGCGATGGGTTGAACTCACTGCTGACCTCCGGTTTCGGCCTGCTCACGACGGTTTTCACTTCGATCTGGAGTTCGGGCGTGGCGCTGGTCTCGGTGGTCAGCCTGTTCGTGGTGACGCCGGTAGTGACCTTCTACATGCTGCTCGACTGGGACCGCATGGTAGCGGTCATCGACAGCTGGGTGCCGCGCGACAACGTCGCCACGGTCCGCGCCATCGCGCGCGACGTCAACACCGCCACCGCTGGCTTCGTGCGCGGCCAGGGTACGCTCTGCCTGGTGCTGGGCGCCATGTACGCCACCGGCCTTACGCTGACCGGGCTGAACTTCGCCATCCTCATCGGCCTGTTCGCCGGGCTGATCTCCTTCATCCCCTATGTCGGCTCATTGACCGGGCTGGTGCTGGCCGTCGGCGTCGCCTTCGTTCAGTTCTGGCCTGACTGGACGATGATCGTCGCGGTTGCGGTGGTCTTCTTCATCGGCCAGTTCATCGAAGGCAACATCCTGCAGCCCAGGCTGGTCGGCAAAAGCGTCGGCCTGCATCCTGTATGGCTGATGTTCGCGCTGTTCGCCTTCGGCGCTCTGTTCGGCTTCGTCGGCCTTTTGATTGCCGTGCCGGCTTCGGCGGCGGTTGCGGTGCTGGTGCGATTTGCCATCGCCCGTTATCTCGAATCGCCGCTCTACAAAGGCCATGCGACAGAACCCGCGCCGGCATTGCCAGCCGATCGCGGCGGCGGCCACCGCTCGCAACCGCGTCGCTGAAGTGACCGCGCAGCGAACCGACCCGCCACGCCAGTTGCCGCTCGATCTCGGCCATGGCACCGGTTACTCGCGTGATGAGCTGGTCGTCTCCGGTACCAACAACCAGGCGGCCGCACTGGTCGACCGCTGGCCGGATTGGCCAGCACCGGTGGTCGTGCTGGCGGGCCCAGCCGGCTCCGGCAAGACGCATCTGGCCTCGATCTGGGGTGCGCGCGCCAAGGCGGTGACTGTCGACGCCAGGCGCATTGGCGACAGCATCGCAAATCTTGGTGCCCGCCCGGCCCTGATCGATGATGTCGACGCACGCGCGGTCGACGAACTGGGCCTGTTCCATCTCATCAATGCGGTGCGTGGCGCCGGCTCGACGCTGCTTTTGACCGCACGCCGCTTTCCCTCGGCCTGGGGTGTATCGCTGCCCGATCTTGCATCGCGGCTCAAGGCTGCGGCGACCGTCGAGATCCATGAGCCCGATGATCTCCTGCTCGCCGGTGTCATCACCAAGCTGTTCGCCGACCGCCAGGTCGAGGTCGAGCCGCATGTCGTGCAGTATTTGGTGCGGCGCATCGAGCGTTCTCTGGCAACCGCGATGCGTGTGGTGGAGCGCCTGGATCGTACCGCCCTGGAGCGCAAGATGCCGATCACCAGGGCATTGGCCGCCGAAACCGTCAATGCCATGGACGAAGGGCAGGGCGAGTTCGAGATTTGATGACTTCAGGGTTCCGGCGGTCCTCCGTCTCGACCTGAGTCCCATTTTGGGAAACAAGACTGGCATCCATCTTGCTGCGTGAGCTTGCCGGCTGACCCCGGTCCTGATTGCGTTCCAAATCAGGTTGTAGGCTCGCCGGGAATGAGGCGCTTGGGGTTCTCGCCCGGCGAGCTTGCGTTCAAAATGCGTCGAGCGGGTGCCGCCGCAGCGGACATCCATCCCAACGACACGGACCACCCCCGCATTGTCGAAACTCTTGAAATAGACCAACTCGATTGACGGGCTTGGTTTCGAGGTGGTGGTGGTAACGCCGGCCTCGGCCCGGCGTATCGCCGAAGCCTATGCGCGATGGGGCAAGGGCAGCCATCCGGCCGCGCTCAATTTCGGCGATTGTTTCTCCTACGAGGTGGCGAAGGAGCACGCTTGCCGGCTGTTGTATGTCGGAGCCGATTTTTCGAAAACCGATATAGAGGGTGTGCTCTCAACGTAGCACTGCCGGCCGGTGAGCTTGCGGCCAATCACAGCCACATTCTGACGAAATGCCGGACCAACAGATAGACGGCCGAGTGCGCGGCAATATAGCAGGCCGCGACCAGCACAAAAATCCCGATGCTGGCTGCCCACGAACGGGAGGCGACGATGCCAGGTGCGAGCCTGCCGTGCCTGCGGCTCTCGCGATTGTTCCACGTCGCCAAGGCGGCACAGGCGATCGCCCATGCCACCATGAACGGAACCGTCACGCCCGCATAGGCGAAATAGGCCGGCCCGAACAGCGACACCCAAGCATCTATCCCAAGCACCGCCACCCCCCGTTTGCCCCAGCTTAAGCCGGCAATGGCGATGGAAGCGAGCCTGAAATAATGACACGCGGATAAGGGCCAAAACCCCTTCGGTGTCATCGGTGTCGCATTTTAAATGAGAAATGGTCGGAGTGGAGAGATTCGAACTCCCGACCCTCTGGTCCCAAACCAGATGCGCTACCAGCCTGCGCTACACTCCGAACGGTCTGTTGCCTATTCATTTCGGTGGTACATGGCAAGTGCAAAAACCTTGCCGCCGCTGCCAATGCGCAGTAATGACGGGCGAAGAGGCGGCGATGCCGCCTTGCCAACAAAGAGGTGGCCATGTCCGCGCGCATTTTCAGCCCAGCCAAAACCGCGATGCAGTCCGGCAAGGCCAAGACCGGCCATTGGGTGCTGGAATTCGACCCCGAGATGCGCAAGAAGATCGATCCCTTGATGGGCTACACCACGTCGGGTGACATGAGAAGCCAGATCCGGCTCACCTTCGACACGCGCGAAGAAGCGGTGGCCTACGCGGAAAAGGAAGGGCTTGCCTTCCGTGTCGAGGAACCGAAAGAGACCAAGCGCCGCCAGATTTCCTATGCGGAGAATTTCCGCTATGACCGCAGGACGCCCTGGACGCACTGAAAGGCGGCAGGCCCAAGCATCCAGCCGGCCGTTGGCCGGCCGACGGTCCCGTAGCTCAGCTGGATAGAGCACCGGCCTTCTAAGCCGATGGTCACAGGTTCGAATCCTGTCGGGATCGCCAATAATTTCGATGGCTTATGTTACATGACCTCACGCGGTCGCGCGATCCTGCCCCTGCCTGCCAGTGCTGCCACGCCGCTTACCGGAAGCCGGAACAGAGTTCGGCCCGCACAGGGCTCTGGAATTATTTCGTGATCCGGCCCTGTTGGAACCTTGGCCAAGACTACGCGTTCGGGGCCTTGTATTCGTGGAGCCTCATAAAAGGCACTATGCGGGCAAGCGAACGGGTGGGCAAAACAAGCGCGGGTTGGGGGAGGAGAAACAAGGCTATGTCGAAACGTGAAATTGGAACGTCCCCTGCCTTGGGGCGGCGTATCGCCGATCTCAGGGCCCGAATGCAAGACGCCGAAATTTCCGGCCATGAAATGAAAACCTTTCACAAGGTGGCCGCCATCATGGGATCTGGCGACGGTTCCTTGCAACTGGATGCCGACGACCTGATCGCGGCATCCTTCGTCGCCGAAGCGGTTGGGCCGGCGCCCAGCCGCTGACTTCGGAATTTCCCTTGTCCGAAATCCGGTGAGCAAATCGCGTCCTCCATTGGGGCACGGCCGCCTGTTGGGCGATCGTGCTCCAGCGCCCGGCCCCTGATCTCGTCTCGTCGTCACCTGATCTCGAATTGAAAGGAAAGTCTTATCATTTTGTTTGCGTTGGCACGTCATAGTAGGGACGGCTAACGGAGTGAAAAGGGATGAAGCTGGACCTGTCGCCCACCAGCTGGGGCAGGGTGATGGCCGTCACCGCCGCCGGCACGGCATTCTTCATCGCCGTGGCGTTTTTCGTCGATTCGTTCAATTTCCCGTATCTTTCGCCCGAGTCTGTCTGGCGCGCTAAGCTGACCGACCTTCTGCTGCCCTTGGTGCTCGGCGGCTCGTTTCTGTTTTTCCTGATGTGGAAGATCCGCCAACTGGCGATAGCCCAGCGCGACCTCAGCGTCATTGCCGCGACGGACAGCCTGACGGCGGTGCTGAACCGCGGCGCCTTCTCGATGCTGGTCGAGGCCTATCTCGAACAGACCCGCAAGCAGGAAGAGACCCGTACCGGCGCGCTGCTGATCATCGATGCCGACCACTTCAAGTCGATCAACGACCGCCTCGGCCATGATTGCGGCGACCAGGCGCTCAAACTGATCGCGCAGGCGATCAAAGGCCAGCTGCGTGGCACCGATATCGTCGGCCGGATCGGCGGTGAGGAGTTCGGTGTATTCCTTCCCGGCGTCGACCCCTCGCAATCCTGGCTGGTTGCCGAAGGCATCCGCCGACGGATACGCGAAATGGACTTTTCGCCGGATGGCCGGTCCTGTCCGCTTTCCGTCAGCATCGGCGGCACCAGCTTCAGCGGGCCGACCACCTACGAGGCAATATTCTCCGCCGCCGACAGACGGCTTTATGCCGCCAAGTCGAATGGACGCGATCAGGTCAGCTTCGATCCGGCGGAAGCCGCTCTAGTGTCTCCGCTCAGCGCCGCCACCGTCCACTGAGGGCAGCCTCGCAGCCGGCTGGCACGACCGCTTCCTTGACGCATACCTGTCTGTGTGCTTCCTCCGCGCAAGTGATGTATGGAGCATCGCCAGAAACACTCCTGCTTCTTGAGTCCCTCGATCGTGCGGTTCGCGGGCACGGCACGGCCCGCGGATGCAGGGAATTGAATGGCCAAACGCCCCGGGCCGGTAAGCACCGCGATCATGATCCACTTATTCAACGGCTTTCAGAACCCGTTTGGCGGCAGTGAGCGCGAAACCCTGGAGTTGTATCGGCTGTTGAGCGCCGAACCGCAGGTGCGCCTCTGGGCGACCTCGTCGCGCGTATCCGAAGACCTGATGCAGGAATTTCCGATACGCCGCGTCTCGCCGGCAACACGCAATGTGCCGGCTGGCGGCACCTATGTCTTTCTCGGTGCGCATTGGCGCAACAAGATGTGGCCTTATCTGATCCCGCGACCGCGCCGGCTGATCTATGTCTTCAACACCTTTCATCCCAAGATCATCGCCCTGACGACCCACAGGCCGCGCCTGCTGGGTTGGCCCGGTGCCGAACTGGTGCTGATCTCCGACTTTCAGAAGCGCATGCTGCGGGTCGAGGGCGTCGTGCATCCGTCACCCATCGACATCGAGCGCTTCTCGCCACGGCAGGTAAGGCCAAACGGTCCGTTCACGGTGGGGCGACTGAGCCGCGATACGGCGGACAAGCATCATGCTGACGATGTGGCGCTCTATGAGGCATTGCTGGCCGACGGCGACGCGGTGCGGATTCAGGGCGGCATGCCGCTCAAAGACAGGCTTGCGCCGCATTCGCAACTCGAGCTCCTGCCGCAGGGTGAATTTGCCGCCGAACAGTTTCTGCCGACGCTCGACGTCTTCTATTATCGCACCGGCTCACATGTGGAGACGTTCGGCCGTGTGGTGTTCGAGGCGATGGCCTGCGGCCTGCCGGTCGTTTGCCATTCGCATGGCGGCTACGCCGATCATATCAGGCATGGCGAAAACGGTTTCCTGTTCGAAACGACGCAACAGGCAGCACGGATCCTGGCCGAGCTTAAAGCCGACCCGGCACTGCGGTTGGCTGTGGGTCAGAAGGCGCGGCGAACCGTCGAGCAGCTGTTTTCGCCGCGGGCGGTGCAACAGCGGTTGGACTTCTATCGGCGTTAGCGGCGCCACGCCGTCCGGCTTTCCAGACACCCTCGGCCAGCAATCCACGTACCCCGTTTGGCATCGATCCCGACATCGCGCTAAAGCTGGCATCACGTGAATCGCGGGGCGGCCGGCATCGGCGCGCAGACAGATCGAGCAGGGCTTCTACCGATGACATTGACGGGCGCCGCGGCACTGCTGATCCTGATCTTGACCTATGCCGGCGTCGCAATCGGCCGGATACCTGGCTTGCGGCTCGACCGGGCAGGCATCGCGCTGCTTGGCGGCGCGGCCATGATCGCCATCGGCGCGCTCAGCATGGAGGATGCCTACCGGGCCATAAATTTCGACACCATCACGCTTCTGCTCGGCATGATGATCGTCGTGGCTCATCTGAAGGTGTCGGGTGCCTTTCGCGGTCTTGGCGCCATCGCCATCGAGCACGCGCATGCACCATTCATGCTGCTGGTGATGGTGACGCTCCTCACCGGCGTGCTGTCGGCCTTCCTGGTCAACGATGCCATCTGCCTGGTCATGGCGCCAATCGTCGTCCATGTTACCCGCGTTATCAACCGCAATCCGATCCCCTATCTGATCGCCACCGCCACCGCTTCGAACTGCGGCAGCGTCGCCACCATCACGGGCAATCCGCAGAACATGGTCATCGGCGCGCTGTCGGGCATTTCCTATCCGGCCTTTTCGGCGGCACTCGCGCCGGTCGCCTTGTTCGGCCTTGTCGCGGTCATCGTCATCGTGCGCATCGTCTACCGTGCCGAATTTACCCGCAACGGCGAACTGACGCCACACATCTCGCGCGGCCGCATGCATCGCGGCCAGGTGCTGAAGGCGGTGGTCGTCTGCATCGGACTGGCGATCGCCTTCTTCGCTGGTGTTCCCGTAGCCAAGGCGGCGCTCATTGGCGGCGCCATTCTGCTGCTGACCCGCGCCATCAAGCCATCGCGCATCTACCGCGAGATCGACGGACCGCTGCTGTTCATGTTCGCGGGACTGTTCGTGGTGGTTGCCGGCGCGGAAAAGACGCTGCTGACACCTGAGATGATCGCCTCGGCCAAGAACATCGGGCTCGACGATGTCTGGAGGCTTTCGGGTTTCACCGCGGTGTTGTCCAACGTCATGAGCAATGTTCCGGCCGTGCTGGCGCTCAGGCCTTTCATACCCGGCCTGGAAAACCCCGAGCGCGCCTGGCTGGTCGTGGCCATGAGCTCGACGCTCGCCGGTAACTTCACGTTGCTCGGCTCGGTCGCCAATCTGATCGTCGCCGAGCAGTCCAAGGCCGCAGGCACGCCGTTGTCTTTCGGCGCCTTCTTCAAGGTCGGCCTGCCGCTGACGTTGATTACGCTCTTGGCCGGTACGGGATGGCTGGCGTTCGGGGGGTAGCCCTAGGCCTGGCTGCCCGACATTCGCGCCCTGACAAGCGTGGCCGCGGCTCGTCCGGCTGCTTCGACGTAGTCGGGGTTGCGATGGATGAGCATGATCGAAAAGCAGCCGTCGATCAGCAGCACGATCTCGCGCGCCAGCGCCCGCGGCCCCTCGATATGGTGGCCGGACAGTTCTGCCGCCAGCCATGTCTCGAAATTGCTTTTGTGCCGCGCCCCGACCTTGACCGCCGGGTGCCCTGGCATGGAGGCAAGCTCCGCGGCGGTGCGCAGGAAGCCGCATCCCTTCCATTTCGGATGGCGCGTGGCCCGGGCCAGGTTGGCGAAGATGGCTTGGACCTTGCTGTCCACACCACCTTGTTCAGCCTCGAACCAGCCGGCCATCCGTTTCAGATTGGGCTGATCGCGGCCGTCGAGATAGGCTGCGATGAGGTCGTCCTTGCTCTTGAAGTGGTAGTAGAGCGTCCGCTTCGTGAGACCCGCTTCCTCGGCGACGGCATCGACGCTGACACGGCCGATCCCCTCCGCGTAAAACAACCTGGTTGCTGCGTCGACAATGCGCTTGCGGGTAGGACTTTGTGCTTCGGGCATGGGTTTAAGTATACCGACTAGTGAATATACACAAGGCGCGAATGGCGTAACCTTCCATCTCATCACCATGCTGGAGGAAGCCAGATGACCGATCTTGTCCTGAACGAAAACAGGGAAGGCGTTGCCGTCCTTTCCCTCAACCGCCCGGAAAAGCTGAACGCGTTGAACTATGCGCTGATCGATCGCCTGCTCGCGACACTCGATGACATTGAAGTCGACGACCGCATCCGCGCGGTCATTCTGACGGGCGCCGGCGAGCGGGCCTTCTCGGCGGGCGCCGACATAGAGGAGTTCTCGGCCAGCGTGGCGCTGGGCGCCGAGACGGCGCTGCGAGACTTCGTCATGCGGGGACAGCGGCTGACGGCAAGGCTGGAAGCCTTTCGCAAGCCTGTCATCGCAGCCGTCAACGGCCTCGCCTTCGGCGGCGGCTGCGAAATCACGGAAGCCGTGCCGCTTGCAATTGCCAGCGACCGCGCGCTGTTCGCCAAGCCGGAGATCACTCTGGCAATGCCGCCGACTTTCGGCGGAACGCAGCGCCTGCCCAGGCTCGCCGGGCGCAAGCGCGCGCTCGAACTGCTTTTGACCGGCGACTGGTTTCCGCCACAGCGGGCTCTTGACCTTGGCCTCGTCAATCAGGTGGTCCCGCATGACGATCTGATGCCGGCTGCGTTCAATCTGGCCAGGCGTATCCTTCGGCACTCCGGACTGGCAGCCGCGGGCATCCTCACGGCGGTAACGCGAGGGCTCAATCTGAGCATCGCCGAAGGCTTGCTGGTCGAGGCCGAGCAGTTCGCCCGTATGGCCCCGACAGCCGATTTGCACGAGGCGCTAGATGCCTGGATCAGCAGGCACAGGCCTGGACACGACGGGTCCTGGACGCATGTCGCGCGGCCCGAGGAGGCAAGGCGAGCCTCCTCGGCCCTGGATCACGGCGCCACCAGCAAGCGTCCTTTCATGTTGGGGTGGAAGCGGCAGAAATAGTCGACCGTTTGCGCCGTCTTCAGCGTCATGCTTGCCGACTTCTTCGGCGGGATTATCACCTCCCAGCCGCCCTTCACGGTGGCCGTGTGGGCGATCACATCCTTGTTCACCCACTCGATCGTGTCGCCGACCTTGGCATCGACGCTGGCCGGCGAAAAGGCGAGCTTGTCGACGGTGACCTGGATGGTTGCCGCCGCTGCCGGCGCTGTGAATACCAACGCCAGCACGACCAGCAGCGCCAGATGATCCAAGGCGCCCGTTTTCATTTCAGCATGCCGGCGACGTGTTCGGCATGCTGCTCATGGCCCTGGAAGATCTTGAGGCCGGTCTCGAGCAGGCTCTTCAACTCGGCATTGCTGGCCGACGGTATGAGCAGGGTTTCGAGCGCGCCATTGACCTGCTTGTGATAGGCGACCTCGTTTTCGATATAAGCCTTGTCGAAGGCCGCCCCTTTCAGCTTGGCGAGCTTGGCACGTTCCTCCTTCGCCGCCTTCGTCAGCGCCTGGCTGGTAGCGTTGTCCTCGGGCTTCACCTTGAGCTTCTTGACGAGATCGAGCGCCTGCTTGTTCACCGCTTCGTGGTCGCGCTCCATGTCCTTGGCGAAATCGACGACCTCCTTGCTCTTTGACTTCTTGATCGCCTGCTTGGCCGCCTCGATGTCGAGGACGCCTGCTGTATAGGCGATATGGGCGATCTGCGGGTCGGTCGGCTTGTCGGCGGCTTGCGAGACCGGGGCAGCGCCGACGAGAAGCAGGGCGGCAAGGGCGACGGTATATCGGGTGAACATGGCATCCTCCTTGGCCCGGCCGCGCGGAGGCGCCGGGCTCGAATTTGCAGTTGACGCTCATTGGATGCGGGGCGGGGAGAAACGTTCCCGGAAAATCAGGACGGCATCATTCGAAACCCAGCCGTCCCATCACCGCCTGGGTCAGTCGCTCGCAGCGCCGACCGGCGAAGGGGAAGGCATCGAGCAGCACAGGGCCGATTTCATCGTCCAGCGCCTTGCGCAACAGGGCGCGCGCCCGGTGCAGCCTCGTCTTGACGGTCTCTGGCCGCACGCCAAGCAAATCGGCGGTTTCCTCCATGCTCAGGCCCTCGATGACGCGGGCGACGAAGACCATGCGGTAGATGTCGGGCAGGCTGTCGGTCGCCCGTTCGACAAGTGCGAGAATCTGCCGCTGCGCCATCGTCCGCTCCGGATCGTCGTTGGATTTGAGGGGAAACCTGATTATCCGCGCTTCCGGATCGGCAGGCATCTCCACCGTGCGACGTCTCTTGCGCAGGCGGCCGAGCGCTTCGTTGATGACGATGCGCGACAGCCAGGTGGCGAGCGTGGATTGGCCGCGAAACGCCGCCAGGCTGGCGAAGGCGCTGACATAGGCCTCCTGGACGACGTCCTCGGCTTCGGCGTCGTTGCGCAGAATGCCGCGCGCGATGCGGTAGAGCCGCTGGTTGTATACCTTCATGATGGCGCGAAATGCATCCGGGTCACGGGTCAGCGCGCGGTGGACGAGCTGCATGTCGCCGGAAAGGCTTTCGGCAACCGCGGGCACCGTGGCGGGCATTGGCTGCTTGCTCATCGCGACCGGATCTCCTCGTGCAAATGCTGCACATTGGATGCGCCTGCCGGCAAAAGGTTCCCGGGCCAGAGGGATCCGGGTTCCCTATTCTAGGCTGCCGCCAATCCCTTGTCTGCCCGCTGCATGCGTGCGGCCACCGCCAAGAGGTCGGTCTGCGTGATCAGGCCGAGAATATGCCGCTCGCCGTCGACGATGACCACGGCATGGCTGCGGCCGTCGGTCAGCACTGGGAGCAGGCTCATCGCCGGTGTCTCGGGCGAGGCGGTGCCGGCTTTTGCCATGACGCTCTTCACCGTGTCGGTAGCTTTCGTCAGCTCGCGCAGGCCAACGGCGCCAACCAGCCGGGCATCCGCGTCGACCACCGGCAAGGTACGGATATTGTGATCGATCAGTTGCTGGCGCGCCTCGTCGGCGGTGGCTTGCTCGGACACCGAAACCACGTCGCGCGACATGATGTCCTCGCACAGCAGCGTGCGGTGCGAGCGCACCATGGCCTGCAGTTCGACTTGTCTCAGCAACCGTTCGAGGTCGTCGCGGTCGATGTCGAAGGTCTCGTCAAGTGTGGTCAGCGCCGCGTCGATATCCTCGGGCCGGAAACCGACGCGCTGCTGAGCCGGCGGATCGGCGGTGCCGTGGCTGTTGGCGGCTGGTGCCGCGACATGCGGGTAATTGCGCCGCGCCAGCTTGTGGAAAAGGAAGCCAAGCGCCACCAGTATGGTCGAATTCAAGGCCACCGGCACGAACGGGAACAGGAAGCCCGCGCTGATGACGGCCGGGCCGCCGAGCACCGCCGTCAGCGCGGCGGCGCCGCCTGGCGGATGAAGACAGCGCGTGAACGACATCGCGGCGATGGCGAGCGCCACCGCGAGCCCTGAGGCCATCACCGGATCATGGATGAAATGCGCCACGGTCACGCCGACCAGCGCCGATATGGAATTTCCGCCGATGATCGACCAGGGTTGCGCCAACGGGCTGGCCGGTACGGCGAACAGAAGCACGGCGGATGCGCCCATCGGCGCGACCAGCAGGGCCACATGCGGGCCGCCGCCCATCGCCAACCCGCTGATCACGCCCGTCAGCGCGATGCCGATCGTGGCGCCGATACACGCCAGGATGCGTTCGCGCAGCGTGGCGCCGGCGAGGATGGGGACAAAAAGACGAAAGGCCATTGGAAAACTTTGCGAGGACTGGATCTGTCGAGGATGCGTGCGGCACGCAATGCAGCCGAATTCGCCGATTTGAAAGTCAAACAAATCCGTAAAGTCATGACGTAGGAGAATAATATTGCGCGCCGATCTTCGCCGGAGTGCTGGCAGCGCCTCGCGCTTTGTCATCAGCGTCAAGGGCTTGCGGCCCTTTGCTGACTCTGTTTGAGGTCAGCCCGCGCGCGCCGCTGCCGCAAGCCCGCGCCGGATGTCGGCTTTCAAGTCGTCGATATCCTCGAGGCCGATCTGCAGTCGTATCAGCGGACCTTCGTAAGGGCCTTTCGCAACGACGCGGTCGCCAAGCCAGACCGGCACCGCGAGGCTCTCATAGCCTCCCCAGGAGTAGCCGAGACCGAAGATCCGCAGTGCGTCGAGGAAAGCGTGCTGCTCCTGCTGGCCACCACCGGCCAGCACGATGGAAAAGATGCCGCTCGAACCGCGGAAGTCGCGCTTCCAGAGATCGTGGTCGGGATGGCTGGGAAGGGCAGGGTGGAGCACGCGCGCCACGCCCTTTTCGCCTTCGAGCCACGAGGCGATGGCGAGTGCGCTGCGCTGGTGACGGTCCAGCCGCACACCCATCGTGCGCAGGCCGCGCAGCACCTGGTAGACGTCGTCGGGTCCAGCACAGCAGCCAAGCGTGCAAAAGCTCTCGTAGAGTTGCGTCCAGCAGGCCTCATTGGCCGAGACCGTGCCGAGCAGCACGTCGGAATGGCCCGCCGGATATTTCGTCGCCGCATGGATCGAGATGTCGACGCCATGGTCGAGCGGCCGGAAATAGAGCGGCGTCGCCCATGTGTTGTCCATCATCACGATGACGCCGGCCGCGTGCGCCGCCTTGGCGATCGCCGGGATGTCCTGCACCTCGAACGTGTTGGAGGCCGGCGATTCGGTGAACACCACTCTGGTGTTCGGCTTGATCAACGCCGCGATGCCGGCGCCGATATTGGGAGCATAATATTGGACCTCGACGCCGAGCCGCTTCAGCATCGTGTCGGCGAAGTTTCTCGTGGGATGATAGACGGAATCGACGATCAGCAGATGGTCGCCCGCCGATACGAAGGCGAGCAGCGGCACGGTCACCGCCGCCAGGCCCGACGGCACCGCGATCGTGCCGGCTGAGCCTTCCAGCGCGTCAATGGCATGCGCAAGAGCGTCCGTCGTCGGTGTGCCGCGCGTGCCGTAAGTGTACTTCTGGCTGCGTGCGGCCATCGCGGCGGCATTTGGGAACAGCACGGTCGAGGCATGCACGACCGGCGGGTTGACGAAGCCGAAATAGTCATGCGGGTTGTTGCCCGAATGGGCGAGCCGCGTGTTGATGCCCATCGTGCCGGAACCCTGCTCGCTGCCGTCTTTCGCCATTCTTGGTCGCCTTGTTTAACAAGGCGCTAGCCATAATGCGGCGTCGTGGACCGTGCAACAGCCCACCGTTCGCCAGGAATGGACTTCGAATATGCCAATTCCTGGTCCGGAAGACAGCCCGCGATCTGATCCGGAATCGGACCAACCACGCGCGGCGGTGCCCTGTCGGAAGCTTGGTCGTCAGCTGGTGAACCTATTGTAGCCGGCTGTGAAAGGTATATGATAAATTTCTAATGTTAATCGCCGGATGCTTCAATCAGATGCTGCCGGATGGTTCTTGCCGGTTATCTCCTGATCCCCATCCGGGTATCCCGCTCAGCGAGCGGAAAGGGGAGGAATGTCATGCCTGACGTCAAATGGACGATGAAGGCGCGCGAATTCATCAACTGCAATTGTGCCTATGGCTGCCCGTGCCAGTTCAATGCCATGCCGACATACGGATTCTGCCAAGCCGTCGCCGGCATGGAGATCGAGACCGGCCACCACGGCGACACCAAGCTCGACGGGCTGCGCTTCGTCGGCATCTTCAGCTGGCCCGGCGCGATACACCAGGGCAGGGGCGAGGCCGCGGTGGTTATCGACGAGAGGGCCAGCGAAGCCCAACGCGAAGCCCTGCTCCGCATACTGGGCGGTCAGGACACCGAGCCAGGCGCGACAATATTCCAGGTCTTTTCGACCACCCTGGAGAAGTTCCACGATCCGATTTTCGCCGCGATCGATTTCGAGGTCGACGTCGATGGGCGAACCGGCCGGCTGCACGTCAAGGGCGTAACCGACGGCCGTGGTGAGCCGATCAAGAACCCGGTCACCGGCGCCGAGCACCGGGCGCGCATCGACCTGCCGCACGGCTTCGAATACGCCATCGCCGAGGTCGGGCGCGGCTGGACCAAGACGACAAGCCCGATCAAGTTCGAGGTGGCGGACACGCATAGTCATTTCGCCAACCTGCATCTCACGCAGAGCGGCATCGTGCATTGACCTGATCCAATGGGCGACACGGCTCTCGAGGCGGTGCTGCGGCGCGACCGCGCGGTCGTGACGGCCGCGCTCGCCGTCATTGCCGTGTTCGCCTGGGCCTATGTTCTTTGGCTGGCCGCCGACATGGCCATGCCTGGCAGCCCGGTGCCGGGCGGCGAGGCAGGCGACATGGCCGGGATGGACATGGCGAGCATGAACATGGGCGGCATGGATATGGGCGCCGCCGTGGCGCCGGGCTTCCGGCCCTGGGCATCGGCCGATTTCGTCTTCACCTTCACGATGTGGGCCGTGATGATGGTCGGCATGATGACGCCGTCGGTCGCGCCGATGTTGCTGCTCTATGCCGGCGTTGGCCGCAAGGCGCTGGCGGACAGCCGGCCTATCGCTTCGACGGCATGGTTTTTTACCGGCTATCTCGTCGTCTGGGTCGTCTTCAGCATCGTGGCGACGGGTGCGCAATGGCTGCTCACTCGTTTCGCCTTGCTTGATCCCGCGATGGCGGCGCACAGCGCGGTGCTCGGCGGTGTCATTCTGATCGCCGCCGGCCTCTACCAATGGACACCGATCAAGGGCGTCTGCCTGCGCCAATGCCAGGCGCCGATCGCGTTCCTGGCCAGCCATGGCGGGTTCCGCACCACCGCGCTCGGCGCATTTCGGCTTGGCATGGATCACGGCGCCTATTGTCTCGGCTGCTGCTGGGCACTGATGGCCCTGCTGTTTGTCGGTGGTGTCATGAACGTGCTGTGGATCGCCGGCATCGCCATCCTTGTTCTCCTGGAGAAGGTGGTCCCGGCCGGGCAATTGATCCCGCGCATCTCCGGTGCATTGATGGTCGCGGTCGGCATCTGGCTGGGCCTTTCCACGCTTTGAGACCGCGCGCCGATTTTGTCCACCAGCAATGTCGACCGCCAATCATGGGTAATCGTCGGCCGAAGGTATTCCGTAACGTCAATGCATTTCGTGCCCGGGGGCAGTAACGCCGAGCTATTGCCCGGAACGGATTTTACAGCGCCGGCTCACATCTGCGTCAAATGAGCTTTGCCGATTCAAGTCGCGCTTCTGACGAGATCGCGTGCACGTTTGTCTGCAATTCAGGCATTTCAGGCAATCGATTTTCAAACCCGGTCGGATTCGGTCATTTTCCTTGACCTCACGGGAATTATCGCCTTCGATGCTGTTCGTGAATGGGAGGCGGCGCGTCGGTTTGCGATGCGGGGTTTCGGGAATGGGCCGGGATAGGAGCTGCGTTCACAAGGGAAAAAAATCAGGGTTTGCCTGAAAAACAGAAAAGGGTCTGTGGGTTATGAAACACATTGCTATCGGCATTCTTGGCGCCGCCACGCTCGGACTGATGGCGTCGGCCGCGTCGGCCGGCACGCTCGACACCGTCAAGGCGAAGGGCTTCATCCAGTGCGGCGTCTCGACCGGTCTGGCCGGCTTCTCCGCGCCGGACGACAAGGGCGACTGGCAAGGCATCGACGCTGATTTCTGTCGTGCGGTTGCCGCCGCCGTCTTCGGTGATGGCACCAAGGTCAAGTTCACGCCGCTCAGCGCCAAGGAACGCTTCACCGCGCTGCAGTCCGGCGAGGTCGACATCCTCTCGCGCAACACCACCTGGACGATCAACCGCGATACCGCGCTCGGCCTGAATTTCATCGGCACGACCTACTATGACGGCCAGGGCTTCATGATCAACGCCAAGAAGCTGCCGGGCGTCAATTCGGCGCTGCAGCTTTCGGGCGCCGCCGTCTGCGTGCAGAGCGGCACGACCACCGAGCTCAACCTCGCCGACTACTTCAAGGCGAACAAGATGGAGTACAATCCGGTCGTCTTCGAGAAGCTCGAAGAGGTCAATGCCGCTTATGATGCCGGCCGCTGCGACGTCTACACCACCGACCAGTCGGGCCTTTACGGCATTCGCTTGACGCTCGGCTCGCCGGCCGATCACGTCGTGCTGCCCGAGATCATCTCGAAAGAGCCGCTCGGACCCGCCGTTCGCCAGGGCGACGACCAGTGGTACCACATCGTCAAGTGGACCTATTTCGCTCTGCTCGACGCCGAGGAGCTCGGCATCACCAAGGCCAATGTCGACGAGATGAAAAACTCCGCCAGCCCGGAGATCAAGCGTGTGCTCGGCCAGGAAGCAGACACCAAGATCGGCACCGACCTCGGCGTCTCCAACGACTGGGTCGTCAACATCGTCAAGGCGACCGGCAACTACGGCGAAATGTTCGACCGCAATGTCGGCTCCGGCAGCCCGCTCAAGATTGCGCGTGGCATCAATGCGCTATGGACCAAGGGCGGCCTGCAATACGCGCCGCCGATCCGCTGATCGAAATGTGATCCGGAAGGCAGGCTCCTGCCTTCCGGTTTCTCTTTCACAGGGGACGTGACATGGCATCGCAGGAAATCCTACGCGAGGAGCCGAGCCGCGGCTCCTTCGTCAATGACCCGAGAATTCGCAGTCTCTTCTTTCAGACGCTGGTCGTCATCGTTCTGTTCGGGTCCATCTGGTGGATCGTGCAGAACGTCATCGACAATCTGCAGCGCCTGCACATCGCCTCCGGCTTCGGCTTCCTCAAGGGGCGCGCCGGCTTCGATATCTCGGACACGCCGATTGCCTATACGTCGGACTCGACCTATGGCCGCGCCATCGTCGTCGGCCTGATCAACACCATCATCGTTGCCGTCGCCGGCATCATCACCGCCACCATCATCGGCTTCGTCATCGGCATCGGCCGCCTGTCGCAGAACTGGCTGATCCAGAAGATCTGCACGGTCTATGTCGAGATCTTCCGCAACATCCCACCGCTGCTGGTCATCTTCTTCTGGTATTCCGGCGTGCTCGCCGTGCTGCCGGCGCCGCGCGATTCCTATCATCTGCCCTTCGGCTCGTTCCTCAACCAGCGCGGCTTCTATTTTCCGCGCCCGGTCTGGGGCGACGGCTCCTGGCTGATCCTGGTCGCCCTTGTCGTGGGCATCGCAATGTCATGGTTCGTCGCCCGCAGGGCGCGTCAGCGGCAGATGGCGACGGGCCAGCAATTTCCGGTGTTCTGGACCTCCGCCGCGCTGATCATCGGCCTGCCGCTGCTGGCTTACGTGCTGAGCGGCTTTCCGCTGAGCTTTGACTTGCCCAAACAATCGACCTTCAACCTGACCGGCGGCTTCCAGGTCAAACCGGAGTTCCTTTCGCTCTATCTGGCGCTGTCCTGCTACACGGCGGCCTTCATCGCCGAAATCGTGCGCGCCGGCATCAGGGGTGTCAGCAAGGGCCAGACCGAGGCGGCGGCCGCACTTGGGCTGCGATCCGGTTCGATCCTGCGGCTGGTCGTGGTGCCGCAGGCCATGCGCATCGTCATCCCGCCGCTGACCAGCCAGTATCTCAACCTGACCAAGAACTCCTCGCTGGCGATCGCCATCGGTTATCCCGATTTGACGGCAACGGCCGGCACGGTTCTGAACCAGACCGGACAAGCGGTCGAGGGCGTGCTGATCATGATGATCGCCTATCTCATACTCAGCCTGGTGACCTCGGCCGTCATGAACGTGGTCAACGCCAGGATGGCGCTGGTGGAGAGGTAGGACCATGCAGGAACACGATCTGTCCTGGGTGCGCACCGAAATGGCGCTGGCGCAGCCCGCGCCGGCGAGCGTCAGCGGCCCCGTCGCCTGGGTGCGCAAGAACCTGATCGGCTCGGTCGGCGACACCATCCTCACCATCCTCGGCATCGTCATCGTCGCCTGGGTTCTGCCGCAGGTCATCAACTGGGCGTTCATTAACGCACAGTGGACCGGACCGGACCGCACGGTCTGCGCGACCGTCGCGCAAGGCGGCATTCAGCCCGATGGCTGGAGCGGAGCCTGCTGGGCTTTCGTCAACGCCAAGTTCGGCCAGTTCATGTTCGGCACCTATCCGGTCGAGGAGCGCTGGCGGCCGATCCTGGTCGCCATCCTGTTCGTGGCGCTGCTGGTGCCGATGCTGATGCCGCGTGTGCCGCGCAAGGGGTTGAACGCGATCCTGCTTTTCCTGGTGCTGCCGATCGTTTCCTTCTTCCTGCTGGTCGGCGGCGTATTCGGCCTGCCGCATGTCGAAACCTCGCGCTGGGGCGGGCTGCTGATCACGCTGAGCCTGTCCTTCGTCGGCATCGCCGTATCGCTGCCGCTGGGCACCGTGCTTGCGCTCGGGCGGCGCTCGAAGATGCCGATCATCAAGATGCTGTGCATTATCTTCATCGAAGCCGTGCGCGGCATACCGCTGATCACCGTCCTGTTTTTCGTCAGCGTCATGCTGCCGCTGTTCCTGCCGGCCGGCGTCACTTTCGACAAGTATCTGAGGGCGCTGATCGGCGTGTCGCTGTTTGCCGCGGCCTACATGGCCGAAGTGGTGCGCGGCGGCCTGCAGGCGATCCCCAAGGGCCAGTATGAAGGCGCCGATTCGCTCGGCCTCGGCTACTGGCAGAAGATGAGCTTGATCGTGTTGCCGCAGGCGCTGAAGCTGGTCATACCCGGCATCGTCAACACCTTCATCGGCATGTTCAAGGACACCAGCCTGGTCCTCATCATTTCGATGTTCGACCTGCTCGGCATCGTCAAGCAGAACTTCTCCGACGCCAACTGGGCCACGGCGCAGACCGCGAAATCCGGTCTTGTGTTCGCCGCCTTCGTCTTCTGGCTGTTCTGCTTCGGCATGTCGCGCTATTCAATGTACACGGAACGCCGGCTCGACACCGGCTACAAACGCTAAACAAAAGAACAAGGGGACCCCAGCCATGGCCACCGAAAATGCCGTCAGCGCGGAAGAGATCAAGGTCAACGCCGCCAAGATGCATATCTCGACCACCGATGTCGCCATCGACATCATCGCCATGCATAAATGGTACGGCGAGTTCCATGTGCTGAAGGACATCAATCTGAAGGTGATGCGCGGCGAGCGCATCGTCATTTGCGGACCGTCCGGGTCCGGCAAGTCGACCATGATTCGCTGCATCAACCGGCTGGAAGAGCACCAGAAGGGCAAGATCATCGTCGACGGCAAGGAACTCACCAACGATCTGAAAAAGATCGACGAGGTGCGCCGCGAGGTCGGCATGGTGTTCCAGCACTTCAACCTGTTCCCGCATCTGACCATCCTCGAGAATTGCACGCTGGCGCCGATCTGGGTGCGCAAGACGCCGAAGAAGCAGGCCGAGGAAATCGCCATGCATTTCCTCAAGCGCGTGAAGATCCCCGAGCAGGCCAACAAATATCCGGGCCAGCTTTCCGGCGGCCAGCAGCAGCGCGTGGCGATCGCCCGCTCGCTGTGCATGAACCCGCGCATCATGCTGTTCGACGAGCCGACCTCGGCGCTCGACCCGGAAATGATCAAGGAAGTCCTGGAGACGATGGTGGGGCTGGCCGAGGAAGGCATGACCATGCTGTGCGTCACCCACGAGATGGGCTTTGCCAGGAAAGTCGCCAACCGGGTGATCTTCATGGATCAGGGCCAGATCGTCGAGCAGAACACGCCGGCCGAGTTCTTCGACCATCCCCGCCACGAACGCACGAAGCTGTTCCTGTCGCAGATCCTGCACTGAGCGGACTGACGCCAAGTCGAGAAAGCCCGGTCGCGCCACGGCCGGGCTTTTTAGTGTCTGGCCGTCGGATAATGATCTTCTTCATTGAGCCGCGACGGAATCGCGAAGCCGCACCGATGAGAAAACTCCTGCGTTTCCTGGCCATGCTGGTTGCAGCACTGGTGCTCGCCGTGTCGCTCGGCACGCTGGTGCCGCGGCCGCTCTGGCCGGCAGCCGCAGCGGGCGAGGGCATCCGGCACATATTGGTGCTGAAAAATCCGATCCACACCGACATCGCCATTCCCGTGGACGACGAGGTGCGCCGGCGCTTCCGTTTCCTTGCCGATGCCGGCCTGCCTTCGGACGCGCCCGAAGTGCGCTACCTCGTCTTCGGCTGGGGTGGGCGCGCCTTCTACCTGGAAACGCCGACATGGTCGCAATTGAAGGCGCTGCCCGCAATCAAGGCTTTGACGCTCGATGCGTCCGTGATGCATGTCGACGTCGCCGGCAACATTCCCGAGCCGCACCCCGATGTCGCGGGCTTCGACGTGGGCGAAGACCGTTTTGCCGCATTGCTCGATTTCGTCGAAGCGAGCTTTCAGGAGGGGCCGAACGGTCCGATCGTCATCGATGATGCCGCCTACTCCAATTTCGATCGCTTTTATGAGGCCAATGGCCATTTCAATGCGCTGATCGGCTGCAATACCTGGACGGCGGCGGCACTGCGCACCGCCGGCCTGCGCACCGGTTGGTGGAACCCGCTGCCGGTTTCGCTTGGGCTGTCGATGCGGCTGTATAATTAGCTTTGCCGCTGGCTCCTTTCAGCGACGGGTGATCCGCTGCTGCTCCCACCCGTAAAGCCAGTCCAGATCGGCTGCGAGCTTCTCTCCCGGTCGTGCCGCCAGAAACAGATTGCGGGCCAACGCCACCGGGCCTCGGGCATGCCAGGCAAGCCGGTTGAGCGCGCCGCGACGGATGACCTTGGCGATGCGCGACCGCCGCAGGTTCTCCCAGATGACGAGGCTTTGCGTCAGGTCGCCAGGGAAGTCGGCGATCAAATCGGCAAGCGTAGCCGCGTCCTCGATCGCCATGGCAGCACCTTGCGCCGCGAACGGCGTCATGGCATGCGCGGCGTCGCCGATTAGCGCGATGCCTTCGGGCATGGTCCAGCGTCGCTGTTCGACCGTGTGGATAGGAAAGGCGGTCCACGGGCCAGCGAGTTCCACCAAACGCGCCAGCGCCGGCGCGGAGCGGCGCATGGCGCCTGAAAGGATGGCGGGATCGGCGTGGCGTGACCACCCGTCGGCGATGCGCTCGCCCCGGGTGAAGGCGGCAAGGTTGAAGGCGCTACCCCTGCTCACGGGGTAGGCGACCAAATGAAAGCCGGGATGCAGGAAGGTGGTGACGCAGTCAGGGGAGCCGATCGCGGTGAAGGCTCGCCCCGCCTCGTTGTCTGCGCTCACCGTCGCCCGCCAAGCCAGTTCGCCGGAGAAATGGCTGTTCGCCAAGCCGGCTCCGCTGCCTGGACTGGCAAACCTCCGCACCGCTGACCAGACGCCATCGGCGCCGACCAGCAGAGATCCTTGGGTATCGATGACCTTGCGGCCGACCCCGTCTGTCGTGGTGATAACGAATGAACCGGAGGCCACGCTGCTGATCTGCGCGCCGGTGGTGAGATGGATGTCGGGCAGTTGCGCAACGCGCGCCATCAGGGCGTCTTGCAGATCCGCCCGGTGCGCCACGAGATAGGGCGCCCCCCAGCGTTCCTCGCCGGCTCCGCCAAGCGGCACGCGTGCCAGTTGGCGCAGGCTCGCGGCGTCCTTCAGCACCACGGCTTCCGGCTGGACGGCATTGGCAAGAAGCGTGTCGAGCACGCCAAGCTGGCGAAGGATGCGGGTCGCGTTAGGAGAGAGCTGGATGCCGGCGCCCGCCGCTTCGAGACGCTGCGCCTGTTCGAACACCCTCACGGAATAGCCGCGTTCGGCAAAGGCAATCGCCGCTGTCAGCCCGGCGATGCCAGCCCCGGCGATCATGACCTGCCGGGACCGCGTCTCGCTCATGATCGGAAGGTCAGGCGGCCTGGTCGATGTAGAGGCAGCCCGCCGGCAGCGTTTCGGTCGCCTTCAGCTTCGGCGAATAGCGATAGAGGGTCGAGCAGTAGGGGCAGACTTTCTCATTGTCGTCGCCCATGTCTAGAAAAACATGCGGATGGTCGAAAGGCGGGTTGGCGCCCGTGCACATGAATTCCTTGACTCCGATGTCGATCGCCGGGTGGCCCGCATCGTTCTGGAAATGGGGAATGGAACCGCCTGCCATCGTCGTCTCCTTAACGCAGTCTCTCTGCATCTGGATCATATCAAGTCTGTTTGCAAGTTCGATGAAATCAAACTGTCGCAAAAGCCTGTCAGAGAACTGTCGCAAAAGCCTGCCACAGGATAAGTTAAGCCGGTTAACCGGCTGAGGCGCGCGGAAGAGCAGGAATCATGAACGAACTGAAGCCGGTACAGAGCGAATTCAACAATGTCGCGGCAGCGAGCCCGGAAGGCAATCCGGACCGCTTCGTCAACCGCGAATTCTCCTGGCTGCAGTTCAATCGCCGCGTTCTCGAGGAATCGCTGAACACCCATCACCCGCTGCTGGAGCGCGTCCGCTTCCTGTCGATCTCGGCCGCCAATCTCGACGAGTTCTTCATGGTGCGCGTCGCCGGCCTTGCCGGCCAGGTGCGCGAGGGGATCGTGCTGAAGAGCCCGGACGGACGCACTCCCGAACAGCAGCTCGAACAATTGCTGCGTGAGGTCGAGCGGCTGCAGGAGGACCAGCAGAAGAGCCTGTCGGCCCTCACGGTGCTGCTCAACAAGGAAGGCATCGAAACCATCACCCGCGACGCGCTGACCAAGGACGAGAAGGTCTGGCTGGAAGACCATTTCCAGGAGCAGGTGTTTCCCGTGCTGACCCCGCTGTCGATCGACCCGGCGCATCCGTTCCCGTTCATTCCCAATCTCGGCTTCTCGATGGCGCTGCAACTTCGCCATCGCAAGAATGGCGAGGAGATGAGCGCGCTCTTGCGCCTGCCGGTGGCGCTGAAGCGCTTCATCCGCCTGCCGGACCGCAAGCACCATGTCCGCTTCATTCCGCTGGAGGAGGCGGTCGGCCTCTACATCGGCAAGCTCTTCCCCGGCTACGAGGTCAAGGGCTCCGGCACGTTCCGCATCATTCGTGACAGCGACATCGAGGTCGAAGAGGAATCGGAAGATCTCGTGCGCCTGTTCGAAACGGCGCTGAAGCGCCGCCGCCGCGGCTCCGTCATCCGCATCGAATTCGACAAGCTGATGCCTGGGGAATTGCGCGATTTCGTCGCCGGCGAGCTTGGCGTCTCGTCGAGCCGCATCAGCGTGCTCACCGGGCCGCTGGCACTCAGCCAGATCTCCGAGATCGTCTCCGTTCCCCGCGACGACCTGAAATTCATCCCCTACAACCCACGCTTTCCCGAGCGTATCCGCGAGCATGGCGGCGACTGTTTCGCCGCCATTCGCGAGAAGGACATCGTCGTCCATCACCCCTATGAGTCGTTCGACGTGGTGGTGCAGTTCCTGCGCCAGGCGATGGCCGACCCCGAAGTGGTGGCGATCAAGCAGACGCTCTATCGCACCTCCAACGACAGCCCAATCGTGCGTGCTCTGGTCGACGCGGCCGAAGCCGGCAAGTCAGTAACGGCGCTGGTCGAGCTCAAGGCGCGTTTCGATGAGGAGGCCAACATTCGCTGGGCGCGCGATCTCGAACGCGCCGGCGTGCAGGTCGTGTTCGGGTTCCTGGAACTCAAGACCCACGCCAAGATGTCGCTGGTGGTGCGGCGCGAGGACGGCAAGCTGCGCAATTACGTCCATCTCGGCACCGGCAACTACCACCCGGTCACCGCGCGCATCTACACCGACCTGTCCTTCTTCACCACCGATCCGACGATCGCCCGCGACGTCGCCCAATTGTTCAATTTCATCACCGGCTATGCCGAGCCGACCGCGGAGATGCGGCTGGCGATCTCGCCGTTCACGCTGAGGAACCGCATCCTTCAGCACATTTCGGACGAGGTCACCCATGCGTTGGAGGGACGGCCGGCGCGTATCTGGATGAAGATGAACGCGCTCGTCGATCCCATCATCATCGACGCGCTCTACGATGCCAGCCGCGCCGGAGTGGAGATCGACCTCGTCGTGCGCGGCATATGCTGCCTGCGGCCGCAGGTGCCGGGCCTGTCGGAAAACATCAGGGTCAAGTCGATCGTCGGCCGGTTCCTGGAGCACAGCCGCATCTATTGCTTCGGCAACGGTCATGGCCTTCCTTCGGACGAGGCGATCGTCTACATCTCCTCGGCCGACCTCATGCCGCGCAATCTCGACCGCCGCGTCGAGACCATGGTGCCGATCACCAATCCAACTGTGCATGAACAGATTCTGGGCCAGATCATGCTGGGCAACATCATGGACAATCAGCAAAGTTTCGACGTATTGGCAGATGGAACCTCCCGGCGCGTGGTGCTGGAGGAGGGTGAGGAACCGTTCAACGCGCAGGAATATTTCATGACCAATCCGAGCCTGTCGGGACGGGGTGACGCGCTGAAATCGCATGCGCCCAAGCGAATCGCCCAGTTCAAGCGCCGCAAGAAGAACGCCGCCACCTGATGCTGTCCAATTCCCAGGGCCGGCTGCAGGACCGCCGACCGCTGTCCATCATCGACATCGGCTCCAATTCGATCCGTCTCGTCGTCTATGAGGGGCTGGCGCGCTCGCCGACCATGCTGTTCAACGAAAAGATGCTGGCCGGCCTCGGCCGCGGCATCGTGTCGACGGGGAAGCTGGACCCCGAGGGGGTGGCGCGCTCGATGGAGGAGTTTCGCCGTTTCCGCGCGCTCTCCGACCAGGCAGGCGCCGAACACATGTACGTGCTGGCAACCGCCGCCGCCCGCGAGGCGATCAACGGTCCCGATTTCATCCATCGTGCCGAGGATGTGCTCAAGACCGAAATCCGTGTGCTCTCCGGCCGCCAGGAAGCGCATTATTCCGCGCTCGGCGTCATCTCAGGCTTCCACCCGGCCAACGGCATTGCCGGCGACCTTGGCGGCGGCAGCCTGGAGCTTATAGACATTGATGGCGAGGCGATCGGCGACGGCATCACGCTGCCGCTCGGCGGCCTGCGCCTGCAGGACATGGCGAAGAACTCGCTCGTCCAGGCGCAGAAGATCGCGCGCCAGGAACTGGCCCGGGCCAAGCTTTTGAAGGGCGGACAAGGCAGGACTTTCTACGCTGTTGGCGGCACCTGGCGAAACCTCGCCAGGCTGCATATGGAGATGAACAACTACCCGCTCGGCGTCATGCATCACTACGAAATATCGGCCGAAAGCGCGCAGAACTTCCTCAAGCAGGTGGCCAGGGGCGAAGTCGAAAAGGTGAGGGGCATCGAGGGTGTCTCCAAGAACCGCCGCTCGCTGCTGCCCTATGGCGCTCTCGTGCTGCAGGAGATCATGACGGCGATGCAGCCGTCCAGAATCGTCGTTTCGGCGCAAGGCGTGCGTGAGGGGTTCCTCTATTCGCTGCTCGACGCGGCCGAGCAGAAGGCCGATCCGCTGATCTCGGCCGCCGAGGAGCTTGCGCTTCTGCGCTCGCGTTCGGTCCATCACGCGCATGACCTTGTCGAATGGACCGGCAAGGCCTTCAAGGCGTTCGGCATCGACGAGACGGAAGACGAAGCGCGCTATCGCCATGCCGCCTGCCTGCTCGCCGATATCGGCTGGCGCGCTCATCCGGAATACCGCGGCAAGCAGTCGCTCAACATCATTGCGCATGCCTCGTTCATCGGTGTCGATCATCCCGGCCGCGCCTACCTGGCGCTGACCAACGCCTACCGTCATGATGGCGTTTTCAATGAATTGGTGGCGCCCGAAATCAGGGCGCTGGCGCCGCCGCGCCTGCTGGAGCGCGCCCGCGTACTGGCAGCGATGATGCGCGTCGTCTATCTGCTGACGGCCGCGATGCCTGGCATCATGCCGAGGCTGAAATGGGAAAGCCGCCCCAACGGGGCGCTGGCGCTGGTGCTGCCGGCCTCGCTCTCCGACCTATACGGCGAGCGCCCGGCCGGCCGGCTGGCGCAACTGGGGCGCATCACCAACCGCCGCCTGGTGCTGGCGGTCGAGGGCGGGCAGAGCGTGTCGGCGAAGTAGTCAAGTCGCGTCGGCGCCTATGCCGAAGCCGCGCCCATCGGCCGACCATGCGCCGGCGCCGGTCATGGCAAGCGCCAGGAAACCGCCCGATATCGCGATGTCCTTCATCAGCATCTGCTGGTGCAAGAAGGCGAGCGTCGCGTCACCGGCGCCTTGGCCATAATGGCCGATATAGCCGGCCGCGATGCAGAAGCCGGCCAGCAGCAGTGCGACGATCCGCGTCTGCAAACCAACGAGGATCAGCAGTCCCGCGATCAGCTCGAAAAGGCCGGTGCCCCAGGCGGCGAGCGCCGGCAGCGGCAGGCCGAGGCCGGCGAAATAGCTGGTGGTGCCGGCGATGTTGGCGAGCGCCTGGAAGCCGGACGGCACGAACAGCACGGCAAACAGCAGCCGCGAAACCAGAAGCAATGCACTGCGACCCATGGCTCCCTCCCTTGCCGGCACGGTCGCCGGCGACCATTGCAGTCTAATGCATGTCGCCCGGGAGTGTCCTTGGTTCCGGGACAACGACATGCATAAAACCAGAAGCTTACAGCAGCTCGGACGAATCTATTTGCCGCGACGTGCTGTACCCCTGTGATCACATAACGAAAAAAGCGGCGCGGAAAATTCCGCGCCGCTCGTTTCAGATCCTTGGGAGGAAAAAACCTCAGCCGCGCTTGGCGTCGATCGAATACGCGCCGGGACCCGAGGAGGCCAGCAGCAGGAAACCGCCGGTGATGGCGACGTTCTTGAGGAACTGGATCATCTGCATCTGGTCGGCCCAGCCGGTGTGGGCGACCAGCCCGGTCGCGATCGTAAAGATCGCGAGCACCCAGGCGGCGATCCTGGTCTGGAAACCGACGAGGACGGCAAGGCCGCCAAGCAGCTCGATCAGTCCGACGATGACGGCCGTCGCCGTCGGCGCCGGCAGGCCGAGGCCGCCGAAATAGGCGGCGGTGCCGGAAATGGCTGTGAGCTTGCCGAATCCAGAAAGCAGGAAAATGACCGCGAGCAGGATGCGGCCGATGAGGATGGTGACAGAGCTGTTGGACGCGGTGCCGCTGCCGGCGAAGGAAGTGTTTGTGGACATGGTGGCTCTCCGAATGGGGTTGATGCCCCGTCAGATAGAGCATGCCAACTGTTCACCAAAGCCGCCTATCCGGCGACACATTGTTCACAGGAATACGTTTCTGTGAACCGGTGAAAAGCGGAAATTCATGTCGGTCGATGCGCTGGCGTGAGGATATTCTCCCGCCGAAAAATGCCTTCACCCCGGATGTGTCATGTCCTGCGGCCGCACCAGGCGGTCATAGTCGGCCTCGCTGACCAGTCCGGTTGCCAACGCTTCCTCGCGCAACGTCGTGCCTTTCTTGTGCGCGGTCTTGGCGATCTTGGCGGCGTTGTCGTAGCCGATGGTGGGCGCAAGCGCGGTCACCAGCATCAGCGAACGGTCGAGTGCCGCCTTGATGTTGTCCTCTCGCGCCTCGATGCCGACGACGCAATTGTCGGTGAAGGAGACCGAAGCGTCGGCGAGCAACTGCACCGACTGCAGGAAATTGTACGCCATCAGCGGATTGTAGACGTTGAGCTCGAAATGGCCTTGGCTGCCGGCGAAGGTAAGCGCCGCATTGTTGCCGAACACCTGCACGCAGACCTGCGTCATCGCCTCGCACTGGGTAGGGTTGACCTTGCCCGGCATGATCGAGGAGCCGGGTTCGTTTTCCGGTAGCGACAATTCGCCGAGGCCCGAGCGCGGGCCGGAGCCAAGGAAACGGATGTCGTTGGCGATCTTGAACAGTGCCGCGGCCGCGGCATTGATGGCACCGTGCGAGAACACCATGGAATCATGGGCGGCGAGCGCCTCGAATTTGTTCGGCGCGGTGACGAAGGCGATGCCGGTAATGGCGGCGATGCGATCGGCCACCCGCTCGGCGAAACCGACCGGCGCATTGAGGCCGGTGCCGACGGCGGTGCCGCCCTGCGCCAGTTCCTGCAGGCCGGGCAGCGTCTGCTCGATGCGCTTGATCGAGGAGGCGACCTGCGCGGCATAGCCGGAGAATTCCTGGCCCAGCGTCAGCGGCGTGGCATCCTGCGTGTGGGTGCGGCCGATCTTGATGATGTGGTTGAAGTCCCGGCTCTTGGCGGCGAGCGCCTTGTGCAGGTGGTGCAGAGCGGGAATCAGGTCATGCTCGATCCGCTCGGCGCAGGCGATGTGCATGGCCGTCGGATAGGTGTCGTTGGAGGACTGGCTCATATTGACGTGGTCGTTGGGGTGCACCGGCTTCTTCGAGCCCATGACGCCGCCCAGCATCTCGATCGCGCGGTTCGAGATCACCTCGTTGGCGTTCATGTTGGACTGCGTGCCCGAGCCGGTCTGCCAGACCACCAGCGGAAAGTGGTCGTTGAGCTTGCCGTCGATGACCTCTTGCGAGGCCTCGATGATCGCCTTGCCGATGGCCGGATCGAGCCGCTTGAGCTCCATGTTGGCTTCCGCCGCCGCCCGCTTGACGATGCCCAGCGCGCGCACGATCGAAGCCGGCTGCTTCTCCCAACCGATCTTGAAATTGCCGAGGGAACGCTGCGCCTGGGCGCCCCAATAACGGTCGGCGGCGACCTCGATGGGGCCGAACGTGTCGGTTTCGGTTCTCGTCTTTGGCGTGCTCACGGCAAGGCTCCGGTCTGTCGATTTGGGCAACGGCGTATCGCGTTGCACAAATGGCTTCAAGCGGAGAATAACGCGGCTGCGGATGCAAATCGGTTGAAGATGCTTCCGATCTCCCCACTGGAACCCTTGGAGCAGAGATCGGCGGCTTCGCGTTCTCAACTCAAGGGCGAACCGACAATATCGATGCCATTTTCCGCGCAGATCCGCACCAGAGCCTCGATCATCTCGGGCGTCGGCTCGGACAGCGGCGGCAATTCCGGCTGTCCGGCGGGGCGGCTCGCCTGACGCAGCATCGTCTCGAACCCGCGGCCGCGCGTGACGGTCAGAGCGCGCGCACCTTCTGGAGATTCGACCCTGTATGTGTGCGGCAGGCCTTTCGGCGCAATGAGGGTCTCGCCGGTACCAGCGACCCGCTCCTGTCCGTCGATCCGAACGCGCAGCTGTCCTTCTAGGATATGAAACACCTCGTCTTCGTGCCGATGCACATGCAGCGGCGGAGAATCGCCATGGGGCATGCGGTGCTCGACGACACAGATGCCGTCCTCGCCCTCCGCCGACGATATCCGAATGGCAACCAGTGTGTTGTTGAACCAGAAGAGTTCCTTGCCTGTAATGGTCCCGACGGTCATTGTCATGGTTCTTCCTCCTTTGTTGCCCTCGGACGGGTCGCGGTCGGAAGGATCTGATCAGGTGCATGCCGCCGATGGAAATCCAATGATCATATGAGGCGGATTGATGCCATGAATTTAAATGCGCTCGACCTCAATCTGGTCAGGGTGCTCGATGCGCTTTTGCGCGAACGAAGCGTGACGCGCGCCGGCGAGCAGATCGGGCTGAGCCAGCCCGCCGTGAGCGCCGCGCTCAATCGCCTGCGTCATGTCCTCAACGACCAGTTGTTCGTGCGGCGCGGCAACGACATGGTGCCGACCCCGCGCGCCGAAAGCCTGACGGAGCCGGTGCGCGCGGCACTGCGCGAGATCGAACGCGCCTTTCATTCGGCGCATTCGTTCAATCCGGCGGAACTTGAGCGAACCTTCACGCTCATGGGGGCGGACTTCTTTTCCATGCTACTGATGCCGACACTGGCGGTGCGCGTCGCGGCTATCGCGCCGCATGCGTCGTTACGGTTTCTCGATAGCGCGCGAGGCGATGTTTCGCGTCTGCTCCAGGACGATGAAATCGATGTGGCTCTCGAAGGTCCGCTGGAGGTCTTGGATTGGGTCTCCAGCGTACCGCTGTTCCATTCGCCATTCGCAATCATTGCGGCGCAAAACAATGCTGCAATCAGAATGGCGGGGATCGCAGGGGGCGAGCCTATTCCGCTTGAGCTTTTTTGCGAACTGCCGCACGTTCTTCGCTCTATCGACGGCTCGATGTCGGGCTCCACCGACGAGGCGCTCCGCAAAATCGGGCGAAGCCGCCGTGTAAGCCTGGCACTGCCTCACTTTCAGGCTGTCGCGTTGGCCGTCGCAAACGGAAACTACCTTTCCGCGGTTCCCAGGCAGTTCGCGGTTTGGGCAGCCAAAACCCTGCCTCTCGCCATCTTCGAGCCGCCACTTCCCATTGCCGTTCCTGAAATCAGGATGTACTGGCACGCACGCCGAGACGACGAGCCCCCTCATCGCTGGATTCGCCTTCAGATCCTGGACGTTGTGGGCGCTCTTGGATTTGTGGAAAGCGCCGCTGGTGAAGTTGCCGCGCCATAGCGGCCAGGCAGTTCACCCCGCCGTGTAGCCGCCGTCGACGGCAAAGATGCCGCCACTGGTCCAGCCAGCCTCGTCGCTGGCGAGATAGACCGCCATCCCGGCGAGGTCGTCAGGCCGGCCGATGCGGCCGAGAGGATAGCTGCGCTCGACATAGGCTTTCAGTTCCGCCTGTGCCTCGGCCGGCAGGTTGTCGACGGTCTTGCGCCGCATTGCCGTATCCACCGTACCGGGTGCGATTGCGTTGACGCGGATGCCGCGCGGACCGAGTTCGAAGGCCAGCGATTTGGTCAGCGAGTTCAACGCGCCTTTGGACAGGGAGTAGAGGCTTGATGGCCGTTTCGGGATCATCTTGTTGGCGAAATAGGAGGAGATGTTGATGACGGATGCATCTGCACCGAGATGCGGCAGCAGCCCCTGGGTGAGGAAGAACGCCGCCGTCACATTGAGCGCGAAAGATTGCTGGAACTGTGCCTCGCTGACACTCTCGAACGGCACGAGATAGGCGACACCGGCATTGTTGACGAGAACGTCGAGTGGCCGGCCGGATTCTTTCGCCTGCTCGACGACCGCTGCGAGGCCGGGGCTGGTGGCGAGGTCGGCCGACAATGTCGCCACCATGCCTGTCGAGCCGAGGGCCGTCAGCTTCTGGCGAGCGGTGTCGAGTTTGCCCGCGTCGCGGCCGACGATCAGGACATCGGCACCCTCGTTCAGGAATGCCTCGGCGATCGCCAGGCCGATGCCGTCCGATCCGCCGGTGATCAACGTCCGCTTGCCCTGAAGCCTCATCACGCACATCACCATGCGTTTGCCATCAAACAGAGGGATCGCACCGCATGTCCGTGACGGGGTCAAGTCATCAGGCTATCCCAGGGTATGAACTTCGGCCGGCGTCCGGCGCGAGCGCCCGACGGCTGGCCTGAGACCCGTCGCAGCGCGAAAACCGGATGACGTGCGGGTCGGTTTCACGCGCTGGCGGTGGAGCGCTCCTGAGTAGCCAGCCGCGCGGCGACATAGCCCTTGACCTGCCGGATCGCCTGTTCGCGCGAGACGCTGCCCGGCTGCAGGCCGAGCCGAAGCCAGAGTCCGTCGATCAAGGCCGTGACGCCAAGCGCGATGTCGTCGGCCTCGTTGGGTGAGGCGAGGCCGCGCAGGCCGGACAACAGATTCGAGCGCATGCGCCCATGGATCACCTTCTGGATGCGCGCCAGCTTTTCATCGCGCGGCACCTCGGCGCAGAGCGAAAGCCAGGCATGGCATAGAGGCGGCAGGAAGAGATGCTCCTCGAAATTGCCCTCGATCACCGCGTCCAGGCGTTCCATCGAAGTCCGCGCCCGGCGAAGCCTTGCGACCACCGCGTTGCATAGGACTGCGTTGGCCTCGCGCATGGCGTGCTCGAACAATTCCTGCTTGTTGCGGAAATAGTGCAGCACGATGCCTTTGGAGGCGCCTGCATGGGCGGCGACTTTTTCCAGCGTCGCCCCCGCAATGCCTTCGCGCTCCAGAACCGCGAAGGCCGCCTGGCGCAATTCCTTGCGGCGTATGTCGCCAAGGCGTTTCAGTTTCACGGGATTGTTCCATGCCTCACGAATCCACGTTGACATTTTCGCCCCGCGAGATCAATCATTGACCAATGGGGCAATAAAAAGACCGATGGGTCAATACAATGAGGAGAACGGAAATGGTGCGTATCCTTGCAAGCTGTCTGGCCGCGCTGGCCTTGGCCTCGCAGGCTGCCCAGGCGGCCGACGCCGAGCAATGCCGTGTGGTCCGCATGGCCGAGCCCGGCTGGAACGATCTCGCTTTCACCACGGGTGTGGGCAATGTGCTCCTGCAAGCGCTCGGCTATCAGCCACAGAGCGAGGTGCTGGGCATCAACGTCATCTACGAAGGCATGAAGAACCGGGATCTCGACCTGTTCCTGGGCTACTGGGACCCGGCGATGGTCACCTATTACGAACCCTACAAGAAGGACGGCTCGATCGAGAATGTGCGTGTCAATCTCGTCGGCGCCAAATACACGTTCGCCGTACCGACCTATGTCTGGGAGGCAGGGGTCAAGGACGTCTCCGACCTGCACAAGTTCGCCGACAAGTTCGGCAAGAAGATGTATGGCATCGAGCCCGGCTCCAACCAGCTGATGATGGACGCCATCGCCGATCCGACCTTCGGCCTCGATGGCTGGCACGTGGTCGAGTCCAGCGAAGCCGGCATGCTGTCGGAGGTCGGTTACGAGATCAAGGAGAAGCAGTTCATCGTCTTCCAGGGCTGGGCGCCGCATCCGATGAATACCATGTACGACTTCAAGTATCTGACCGGCGGCGACAAGTTCTTTGGCCCGAATTTCGGCGCCGCGACGGTGACGACGCAGGTCCGCAAGGGCTACCTGCAGGAATGTCCTAACGTGGCGCAGTTCCTCAGGAATCTCGTCTTCGACATCGACTTCGAGAATGTCGGCATGGGCTACCTCATCAATGACGGCATGAAGCCGGAGGACGGCGCGCTGAAGGCGATCACGCTGAACAAGAGCCGTCTCGATGCGTGGCTTGCCGGTGTGACTACTTTCGATGGCAAGCCTGGTCTTGCCGCCGTCAAGGAAAAGCTTGGCCTGTGAGACCGCCGGACGCCTTGCCCATCGCCTGTGTGGAACAGAACGCCTGGGCTGGTCGCAAGCAATGGGTCGGTATCGGCGATCTCGACATCGCTTATGTCGAGATCGCCGGCGCCGGGCCGCCGCTGTTGCTGATCCATGGTTTCACCGACACCAGCCGCAGCTTTTCGCTGCTGGCGCCGCATCTGGCTGGCCGCCGGCTGATCATGCCCGATCTGCGCGGCCATGGTGCCTCGCAGGCGGGCGGCGGCTACCGCATCACTGATTTCGCCGAGGATATTGCCGGGTTGATCCGGCACCTGCGGCTGGACCGGCCTGTCGTCGTCGGTCACTCGCTGGGCGGCATGGTGGCAATTGCATTGACCGCCCGGCAGCCGGACTTGATCGGAGGCCTGGTCGTGCTGGCCAGCACGCTGAAGCCCGGCTTCACGCCGGACCATGCGTTGCCGGTCGGCATCCTGGTCTTGCACGATCCGATATCGCCGGCCGACCCGTTCTTTGCCTGGTGGCATGCCTGCCAGACCTCGGTGCCGCGGACGTTCCTCGCGGGCCTGGCGACGGAAGCTTCCGCCATGCCGGCGGCCCGCTGGCGTGCCATTCTAGAGGAAGTCCGCATCACCGACCTGACCGCCGAGGCACGGGCCGTGCGGGCCAAGGCACTGATCATCGCCGGCGCTTGCGATCCGCTTTTCGACAAGCCGCACCAGCAGGCCTTGGCCGACGCGCTGACCGGATCCCGTCTCGTCTGGGCGCAAAACTGCGGTCACAATCCCCATTGGGAGGACCCGGCCTTCGTCGCCTCCGCGATGGCGGGACTGCTCTCCGGCCGCTGATCACCGCAACAGCGATCGGGCCGTGGGCACCAGCCGCAACGTCTCGGCCGGCTTAGTGCTAATGCCCTGAATGTTCTGGCCAAGTGCCTGCCACGCCGGCGAAGTGGCGAGGCGATGGCTGGCGTGGGCATCGCCGTCGGGGAAGCCGGCAACGGTGATAAAGACGTTTTCGCCGGCGCGCACGGGTAGCCGCGGGAAGGTGTTTGCGGCCGGCTCCGTCAGGAAGGCGCCAAGCAGGCGCGCGCCGGTCTGGGCAAGCCGCGCAACCATCTCCGCCTGGAAGCGCCCGGCGAAGTCGGCGCCGATGCCCGGCCGCAAATGATGAATCGAAATCTCAACCAGGCCGGGCAACCCGCTTCGTTCGCTTGTGCTTTTGGCCATGTCGGCCATTGGCCGGCGCAATCCCGACAGATCGAAGCCGGCATCCGGCCACGCCGGCCGCAGCAGCAACACATCGTCGGAATCGATCATCGTCGCATTGGCCGCGTCGCGGTGCGCCGCCCATACCGGGCCGTCATAGAACGCGCTCAGAGCATCCTTGCGCGCATCCATGCTCTCGAAACCACGCATCCAGACGAACATATCGGGGCGGTCCAGGTCGCGGAACTGGCCGATGATGGTCATCCCCGCGTCTTCCTGGCTTTCGATGAACTGCGTGTCGAAGATATCGATCAACGTTTCGCGCCGGCCAGGCTTCAACGTGTACTGCCGCAATTCGACGATCGGCGAGGCGAGTACCGCCGGCTTAGGCGTGGCATTCGGGATTGGGCTCATCCGCGGGTTCTCCAAAACAGGTTGATCGTCCTGTTTATAAACAGACCGGTTGCCCTGTTTTGTCAACATGCTATCCTTCGGCAATGTCAGCAGATCTCAACATCCGGCCAGGGCGAGTCCGAGGCAAACGCATCAACGACCCCGAAGGCATGCGCCGCAAAGTGCTCGATGTCGCCGAGGCAGCGTTTCAGGCACGCGGCTATCATGCTTCCAGCCTCGGCGACCTGATGGCGGCGGCAGGCGTCAGCGGTGGCGCGTTGCATCATCACTTCCCGACCAAGAAGGCGCTGGCGCTGGCGGTCATCGAGGAGCGCGTGGCGGCGGCGGTCGAGGAGACGTGGATCGCGCCGGTGCGGCAGGCTGCTTCGGCCCGCGAGGGCGTGCGTCAAGTGTTCGACGCCGTGGCGGCGGAACTGGAACGGCAAGGTTTCGTGCGCGGCTGCCCCCTCAACAATCTGGCGCATGAACTGTCGCTGGCCGATCTCGAATTTCGGAATGCCCTTGTTGGCGTCTTTTCGGCATGGCGCCAAGCGATCGCCGACAAGATCAGGGCCGACCAGCGGGCGGGCAGGGAGCAAGGCACGGATCCCGAGCATTTTGCGGTGTTTGCGGTCGCCGCCTATTCCGGCGCCATGTCGATGGCCAAGACAGCACAGGACGCCGGCCCGTTGCGCGATTGCCTGGCGGCGCTGGAGCAGAGCGCCTCGCAAGCGGCATCATTGCAGGGCGAGCCGGTGGCGCGGCGACGTCGTAGGGTGCTGCGCCGGCATGGCATCACTTGAGGCAGGTGGATCGCTGGGCCCACTTTGTGGCTGACGTGAAAAGGGCCGCTCGACGCGGCCCTTTCCTCAGCGGTCAAGCGATTTCTTGACCTTGTCCTTCGCGTCGCCATAGGCCTTCTGCACCTTGCCGGTGGCCTTGTCGGCCATGCCTTCTGCCTGCGTCTGCCTATCGCCGGTCACTTTGCCGGCGGCTTGCTTGACCGAGCCTTTTACCTGCTTGGCCGCACCGGCGACCTGATCCTTGTTCACCATTTTCGCATCTCCCGGGTTTGGTTCGCCTTGGCAAACGAGCCGGCACGGTTTCGGTTCCGACAGCCGCCGCTTATGTCGGCGAAACAGGGTGTCTTTCGGGCGCCGCGGCGGCAGGCTAGGGTGCCGGCCAGCGCACTCCGCAAGGAGCAAACCGCCAAGGGGGACAAATGTCGGAATTCACGCTCTATATCGGCAACAAGTGCTTCTCGTCCTGGTCGCTCAGGCCTTGGGTGGCGATGCGGCACCTGGAGATACCGTTCGAAGAGGTCTTGGTGCGGCTGCGCACCCCCGAGACCGCCGCCAACCTGGCGAACGTGTCGCCGACAGGTCAAGTCCCTGTCTTGGTTCACAAGCCCTTGGACCACACTGGCGGAATGGTCTGGGAAACCCTTGCCATCCTTGAATACCTCGCCGATCTCTTTCCGGAGAAAAAGCTCTGGCCGGCCGATATCGGCGCCCGGGCGCTGGCGCGTTCGGCGGCGACCGAGATGCATTCCGGTTTTCGCGAAGTCCGCTATGGCTGGCCGATGAATTTGCGGCGGCCAAAGGGCCATAAGCCACTCGACGCCGAGGGCGAGGCGCAACGCGCCCGCATCGAGGTGCTGTGGCGCGAGTGCCGCGAGAAACACGGCAAGGGCGGCCCGTTTCTGTTCGGTCATTTCACCGCGGCCGACGCCATGTATGCGCCTGTCGTCACCCGCTTCGACACCTATGGTGGGGATCTGGCGCCCGACACCAAGGCCTATGTCGACGCCATCCTCGCGCTGCCGGCCATGCGCCAATGGTATGCGGAAGCGGCGAAGGAGCCGTGGCCGGAGCCGGGGCCGGATGAATAGGACCCATCTGCGAAGTGGCCTTCCCCGTTTATCGGGATGGCCTATCTAGGAGCATTGGCGCGGCGCGCTTTGGAGATGTTGCAATGACCGTTTCTTCCATGCTTGCCGGCAAGGTTGCTCTCGTCACCGGCGCTTCCTCGGGCATTGGCGAGGCGACGGCTGCGGCACTGGCTGCTGCCGGGGCAAGGGTGGCGGTCGCCGCCCGTCGGGTCGATAGGCTCGAAGCTCTGGCCGCCCGCATCGAAAAAATCGGCGGAACGGCTTTGCGCATCGAGGCCGACGTCACCAGCAATGACGATGTCGCGGCCATGGTCGGGAAGGTGGTGGCAGAATGGGGTCGGCTAGACATCCTCGTCAACAATGCCGGCGTGATGCTGCTCTCGCCGGCAGCGGAGGCAACGCTCGATGACTGGCGCCATATGGTGGAACTCAACCTGCTGGCGCTGATGGGCGTCACGAAGGCGGCGCTGCCGCATCTCAAGGCTGCCAAGGGCCATATCGTCAATGTCTCGTCGGTCGCCGGCCGCGTCGCCAATCCCGGCGCCAGCGGTTACGCGGCGACCAAATTTGGTGTTGTCGGTTTTTCGGAATCACTGCGGCGCGAAGTCTATGCCGACAAGGTTCGCGTCACCGTGATCGAGCCCGGCCTGGTGCGCACAGAGCTTGGCGACCATATCACCAACGCTGCCTCGAAGGCGGGGCTGGACCAGCGCCTCGCCACGATGGAAGCGCTGACCGCCGAGGATGTCGCCGCCGCCATCCTCTATGCCGTCGGCCAGCCGGCGCGCGTCAACGTCAACGAGATCGTCATCAGACCGACCGACCAGGAACGCTGAGCGGCCGCCGGCAACGCTCAGGTGCGGGCGCTTGTTCACCATGGATGTTGGCCAGATGACGTCCTTTCAGGCGTCGAATTCTCGGATCGATGGCGCAACATTTGACAGGCGTCTGAAACACGCGTAGAAGAAAGTCGTCGATATTTGTTTGACTGACTTTTGTTATCCGCGCTTCCGGGCGCGCCTTTGACGAACTTCCCACATCAAAAATCGAGACAAACGGCGTTGTGCATCCGCATGACGGCGAACGAATATTTGCCATGGAAAGGGTTCGTCATGAGCACCGGCACAGTCAAGTGGTTCAACGCCACCAAGGGTTTTGGTTTTATTCAGCCTGACGACGGCTCCGCCGACGTTTTTGTCCACATCTCGGCCGTGGAACGCGCCGGTATGCGCGACATCGTCGAGGGCCAGAAGCTCGGCTACGAGATGGTCCGCGACAACAAGTCGGGCAAGATGTCCGCCGACCAGTTGAAGGCGGCCTGAAGAAAGAATTCAGCCGTCCCGGTGACCACGGATGTACTGGCACTGGTGAACGGCGAATTGGGGCGCATGGCCACGGGAACCTGAGTTTCCACGGCCTGTGCTGCCCATCAGGAGCTAGCCTTGCGCATCCAGTTGGATGCGCGGCGCTCCCAGGGAAGGTCAGGCGGTGCCTGGCCTTTTTCATTTTACGCTTGTTGCCGCCGAAAATGCGCTGCGCATTGAGCTGAACGTGCTAAGGGACGCTCCAGCATCTTGAATCCGCTGCCGCATCGCTTTGTGCATGGTCCCGACCGAAGACCCGGTCTCGTCCTATCGGCACCAGGCTCCTGACAGGAGAAAGATTTTGACCGCCCATTCGAAGACAGCCGTCGATCCGGCCGTGTCGCTGTTCAGCAAGACGCAAACCCAGTCGATGTCGCTTAACCGCATCATTTCCGAGCGCGATGCCGTCAGCGAAGCGCGGGAAGCCAAGACCGCGCGCCTGCGCGAGCTGCGGCTGGAGAAGGAGGCCGACGAGATGGCGGCAGCGGCGGCACTCGCGGCGCTGCCGAAACGAGCCGGAAAACGCTGATGGCCACCAAGCGCGTACCGCAAACGCCAATCGCGGCCGATGCGACTATCGCCGACATGGTCGAGACCCTGGACAAGCCGGTCGAATATGTCCGGCGCGTGCTGGAAAAGCTCGAACGCTGCAAGCGCGCCCATGGCGATGCCCAGGTGCGCGTCGGCGTGCGCGGCCGGGCCGAGTGCCCGAACTACCTCATCGAATATGTCCGCGAAGACGCCAAGACCCATGAGCGGGTCACTTATCAGGATGCCGCCTATAGCGGCAGCACGCATCGTGAGCTGGCCGCGCACCACATCGCGGAAGTCAGGAACTGGTCGCCCGAGGAAATGAACATCACGGCGGTTTCCGCGTTGATCGGCCGCTTGCGCAATCCGCGCGCACCATCATCGCGTTTCGCCGACGAGGATTGAAATGGCCATAAAATTCTCCGCCAAGGATCAGCCGGCAGCGCCGGCTCCCGCCGCAAAGCCGGCCAAGCCGGTTGCCGCGTCGAAGGCCGCCGCCGCCGACCAGGCAGCGACCGATCTGTTCAAGTCGCCAGCGGACGCACCGAAGGGCAAGACCGGCAAGAAGAAGTAGCGCCTTGCCGCGGGACGCCGATCGCAATCTCGCCGCGCCGGGGCCGTTTGCCCAGGCAGCCACGACCAGCCTGCCGTCGGCACAACCAGGCATCGCTCCTATGTTCGATTGCCAGAGCTGCGGCGCGTGCTGTTCCTATTCAGCCGAGTGGCCGCGCTTTTCGACAGAGGACGATGCGCAGCTCGACCGCATCCCGGAAAAATACGTGGCGGCCGACCTGTCGGGCATGCGCTGTGACGGCGTGCGCTGTTCGGCCCTGTCTGGCGAGGTCGGCAAGTCGACCGCCTGCACCATCTATGACCTGCGCCCGGATGTCTGCCGCGCCTGCATGCCTGGCGACGACGAGTGCCTGATGGCACGCCGGGCGCTCGGATTTTCCACCTCTTAGCGGCGGCTTGCTGGCGGCGAATGCATGTCGCCCGGAAGTGTCCTCGGTTCCGGCACAACGACATGCATAAAATCAGAAGCTTACAGCGGGTCGGCGAATCCTGTCGGCGCGACATGCTGTAATGACTGTCGCTTGTGCGCACCCCGCTTGCTGGCTAGGCTGCGTCAGGGTAGGGCGCCGGAGGAAATCATCGTGAGCATCGAATTTTTGTTGACGTCGCTGATCGTCGTGGCTTCGCCGGGCACCGGCGTACTCTATACGCTGAGCGCCGGGCTTTCGCGTGGTGCGCGGGCCTCGATCATTGCCGCCTTCGGCTGCACGCTCGGCATCATCCCGCATATGGCGGCCGCCATCACCGGCCTGGCGGCGCTGCTGCACACCAGTGCTGTCGCTTTCGAGACGCTGAAATATCTCGGGGTCGCCTATCTGCTCTACATGGCCTGGAACACACTGAAGGAAAAAGGCGGGCTGAGCGTCGAGGACAATGTCGCGCCGCGCTCGGCCGGCAAGGTGATCGCCACCGGCATCCTCGTCAACGTGCTCAATCCGAAACTGTCGATCTTCTTCTTCGCCTTCCTGCCGCAATTCGTCAGCACCACCGAACCCAACGCACTGTCGAAGATGCTGGAGCTCAGCTCGGTCTTCATGTTTTTGACCTTCGTGGTTTTTGTCGGCTACGGCATCTTCGCGGCGTCGATCCGCAGCCATGTCGTGTCGCGGCCAATGGTGCTGACCTGGATGCGCCGGACTTTTGCCGGCGCCTTCGTCATGCTCGGCGCCAAGCTGGCGCTGGCGGATAGGTGATCGAGGCGCTTAGTCTAGCCCTTGACATAACCCATCGCCTCGACGATCCGCCCGTCCGCGACGCGCATCAGGTTGACGCCGCGCAGCGAATTGCCGTCGGCCATCCAGTAGCGCCAGCGGATCGTGGCGCGGTCGCCGGCCACGAAAGTCTCTTCGAGGTCGAAGCGCGTACCGGGTGCGGTGGCGATCGCCGACCACAGCTCGACGCAGGCTGCTTTGCCGGCGCGGCGCGCGCCGTGCGGCGCCGGCGTGGTGTTCTCGATCACGCAGTCCTGCGCCACCAGATCGTCGAGAGCCGAGGGATCGTGACGCTGAAACACATCGTTGTAGCGCCGCATGATTTCAGCTGTTTCGCCGGAGCGGTTGGCCGTGGTGATGTCGATGATCAATTCCTGGGTCATGCGATTTCTCCTTCCGTTCAGTGACTTATGAGGTTCGCTTTCAGCGTGATCGTGGCGACGCCGGCCAGCGCCCGCGACACGAGGCATCCCGCCTTGGCCGACTGCGCTAGCCGCTCGAAGTCGGCGGCGGGGAGCCTGGGGACGTTCGCCTCCGTCTCCAATTCAATGCGGGTAATCGTCGGCCCGGCCGCGGTGGCGCCCAGATGCACCTTGGCGGTCGTGTGGATGTCGCTTGCAACATGACCTTCACTGCCGAGGACGGCGGTGAGCGCCATCGAGAAGCAGCCGGCATGGGCGGCCGCGATCAGTTCCTCCGGATTGGTGCCGGGGCCGTTTTCGAAGCGGGACGGGAACGAGTAGGCGCCCTCGAACACGCCGCTGCCCAGCCTGAGCCGTCCGGAACCTTCCTTGAGCGGGCCGTGCCATTCGGCCGATGCTTCGCGAATTGTCATTGCTGTCTCTCCTCTGGTTGATGAAATGAAGGCTCACGCGCTCCGACGGCTTCCGCGCGCACCGGGCTCCGTCTCGCCCTTCCCGTGGATACTCAAACTACCCCAACTCCAAAATATATAGACCGATCTACATATTATGTAGACCGGTTGTCCTATTACAGGCAAGCCCTATAATGCGCGCTCCTGGCAGGGGGTGACATGGCGACAGACACACGCACGCGGATGATCGAGGCGACTGCACTGCTATTGCGGCGGCGCGGCTATCACGGCACTTCGCTCAACGACATTCTGAGCGCCAGCGGCGCACCGCGCGGCTCGCTTTACTTCCACTTTCCCGGTGGCAAGGATCAGCTGGTCATCGAGGTGACGCGCGCCAGCGTCGCCGAGGTAACCGAGCGTCTGGGCGAGGCTTTGGCCGCCGAACGCGACCCTGCGGTCGCCGTCCATCACATCTATCAATCGGTGGGACGCATGCTGGAAGACAATGGGTTCTCACTCGGCTGCCCGGTCGCGCCGGTCGTGCTGGACTCGCCAGGCGATGTGCCCGACCTTGTCGAACTGTGCCGCTCTGCCTTCGAACAGTGGATCGGCTTGCTGCGTGAGGCTTTCGTCAGGGCAGGAGTGCCCGAGCGTCGCGCGCAGGCACTGGCGCTGCTGGTCGAGTCTTCGCTGGAAGGCTTGATGGTGATTGCCCGCGCCACCCGCGATCGCTCATCGCTCAACGCAGTGGCCGATGAGGTGGCCATCCTTATCGAGCAGGCCGTGCTCGCCGGCAAGGTGGCACAGCGGGCGGAGACTACCGCCTAGATCGATTGCAGAATTTCAAAACAGCACAGGGGCATTTCGTGACGATGTACGGCACTGGCTGCTCATCGAGTTAGTGTAAGTGAATTTTGATCGCACGACTTTCTGCTTTGCTGCCCTTTTCGTTCGATTGGCGACACCATATTTTCGGTCAGCTTTACAGTTGGGGTGGGCATGTCTGAGCAAGCGAGTGTCGTCACCGAATTCCTGGCTTTCTGGCCTGGTGTGTGGACGAGTTTCTTACTGTTATCGCCAGTCGAGAAACTGGCGGATGGATTGGCATTTCTCGCGCCACTTGTTGCAGCCGGTGGGCTATGCATTCGCTGGGCAATTCGCAGCAGTAAAAAGGCGCTTGGGGAACAGATAGCCGGGTTGGAGCAACAGATTTCCGGTTTGCAGGGACAGCGGAATCATCTCCTCGCTGGGCTCGAAGATCGAGATAACCGCATAAAAGAAATGTCCCTCACTCTTCCGAGCCACGTCCTCGCTCACGCAGAGAAATTTCGTGCCGATGGCAATGAAGAGCAAGCGATCGCGGCACTACGTGATTGTCTGGAGTCGCTTCGGTCCGATGTGGCATTCATCTGCGGTGATCTGGCGCTGCATCACGTCTCAATCGCCCCTGATTTTGGCGAACATCACTTGGACGAAGCCATGCGACTGGCGAACTGTGCTATCGCCCTGTCACCCATGGGCGGGAAAGCTGCAGCCATTCACGCCGAGTTATCGGAGGTTTACGCAGCGGACGCGATCGCGGAAGGAAGCTATGAACCGCTCGATCCCAAATGGGACGACGCACGCTTTTTCTTGCATCTTGATTCGGAAGAAGATGCGATTGCAGCGTCCGAAGCGCTTTTGGTTCGTGGCAGACAAAACTACGATCTGGGACAATACCATGTTGCAGAACGCCTGCTTCGTCGCGCGGTAGTTATCTGCAGGCGGTTTTTCGGAGATTTGGCACCCGAAACGACGGGTGCGACGTGGCCATGGCTAACGGCGTTGCGGGGCCTCGGCCTGCCCGCGGAAGTGCTGTCGATTTCAGAAGGATTGAGCAATAGGTCGGAGCAAGGTTCGTTTGTCAAAGGTGTTGCGGAGTTCTACCGTGCCGTAGCCCTCGCCGATCTTGGTCAAATCGGCCAAGCCTTGAGTCGGATCGGGCCTAACATTGATCTGTTTACGAGGCTTAAGGGGCGCGACGACCTCGAGACGTTGACAAATCGCTATACACGCGTGTCGCTACTGAAGGACGTGGGCGAGACGACAACGGCTCTGAACGAAGTCGATGCCTTACTGCCGGTCGAGGAGCGAGTACTTGGAGCCGAGCACCCCACGACACTTTTGACCCGCCGTCTGCGTATATCATTGCTGAAGGACGCGGGCGAGACGGCAGCAGCTCTGAACGACATTGATGCCTTGTTGCCAATCGAGGTACGGGTTCGCGGTGTCGACCATCCAGAAGTGCTCCAGGCGCGCGCTCTGCGCGCCTCGTTGCTGCAGGATGCGGGCCAGACGGCGGCTGCTCTGAACGAAATTGATGCCCTGCTGATAGTCGAGGCACGAGTTTTTGGCATCGAGCATCCTGCCACGCTAGGGACGCGCTATATGCGTGCCTCGATGTTGCAGGACATAGGCGAGACGACGACGGCTCTGAACGAGGTTGATGCCCTACTGCCAACAGAGGAACGAGTTCGCGGCTTTGAGAATCCAAATACGCTCTCGACACGCCATCTTCGTGCTGCGCTGCTGCAGGATGCGGGCGAGACGATGGCGGCTCTGAACGAGGTTGATGCCATGCTGCCGGTCGAGGCTCGGGTTCGTGGCGTCGAGCATCCAGAAACGCTAAGGTCGCGCGCTCTGCGCGCCTCGCTGTTGCGAGATGCGGGCCAGTCGGCCGCTGCTCTGAACGAGGTCGATGCGCTGCTGCCAGTAGAGGAACGAGTTCGCGGCGCCGAGCATCCAGAAACACTGCGAACGCGCGCGTTGCGCGCCTCGCTGCTGCAGGATGCGGGCCAGACGGCCGCTGCTTTAAACGAGATCGATGCGCTTCTGCCAAAAGAGGAACGGGTTCGTGGCGTCGAGCATCCCGCGACGCTAGTGACGCGCGCTCTGCGCGCCTCGCTATTGCAGGATGCTGGCCAAACGGCAACGGCTTTGGATGAGGTTGACGCCCTGCTGGTAACTAACGAACGGATTCGCGGCGTTGACCATCCAAACACGCTCTCGACGCGCTATCTGCGCGCCTCGCTGTTGCAGGAGGCGGGCCGGACGGCGGAAGCTCTGGACGAGGTTGATGCTCTACTGCCAGTCGAGCGACGGGTTCGAGGTGACGAACATCCAGACACGCTCTCGACGCGAGCTCTGCGCGCCTCGCTGCTGCAGGATGCAGGCCGGAATGCAGAAGCTCTGGATGAGGTTGACGCCGTGCTGGTGATTGAAGAACGGGCTCGCGGCAGTGAACATCCAGACACGCTCTCGACGCGCTATCTGCGCGTGTCGTTGCTGAAGGACATGGGCGAGACAGTAGCGGCTTTGGATGAGGTTAATGCACTTCTGCCAGTCAGGGAACGGATTCGCGGTGCCGAACATCCAGCGACACTGGCGACGCGCTTTCTGCGCGCTTCCCTGCTGAGGGACGCTGGCCAGACAGTAGCGGCTCTTGGCGAGCTCGATGCCCTGCTGCCGATCGAGGAACAGGTTCGCGGCGCCGAGCATCCGGCGACACTGGTGACACGCTATCTGCATGCTTCGCTGCTGAAGGACGCGGGTAAGATGGCGGCTGCTCTGAACGAGGTTGATGGCCTGCTGCCTGTCTCGCAGTGTGTTCACGGTGCGGAACATCCTGTGACACTCCGCACGCGATGGTTGCGAGCCGGGATATTGAATAATCAGAACCGAGACCAAGAAGCGGTCGCCGAACTTGAAACGATAGTTCCGCTCCTTCGTCAGAACCCAGGTGAGAAGCACAGATACTACAGAGAAGCCGCTGCCTTGCTTGACAGATTACGCTCGGTTCAACCTGCACCAAAATAGAAAGGGCGGCATCGCTGCCGCCCTTTCCGTATGTGAAGGCTGGTAAGGGCTGGATCAGAAGTCCATGCCGCCCATGCCGCCCATGCCGCCGCCGCCCATGCCGCCAGGCATGCCGCCGCCAGCCGAATCCTTCTTCGGAGCTTCGGCGATCATGGCTTCGGTGGTGACGAGCAGGCCGGCGACCGAGGCCGCGTCCTGGAGGGCCGTGCGCACGACCTTGACCGGATCGACGATACCCATGACGATCATGTCGCCATATTCGCCGGTCTGGGCGTTGTAGCCGAAGGTCGCGCCCTTGTTCTCAAGGATCTTGCCGGCAACGATCGAGGCTTCCGCACCAGCGTTGGCCGCGATCTGGCGGGCCGGAGCCTGCAGCGCACGACGAACGATGTTGATGCCGGCGGCCTGGTCGGCGTTGACGCCTGTCACCTTGATGTTGGCCGAAGCGCGCAGCAGGGCAACGCCACCGCCAGCAACGATGCCTTCTTCCACGGCCGCGCGGGTCGCGTTGAGGGCGTCATCGACGCGGTCCTTCTTTTCCTTGACTTCGACTTCCGTCGCACCGCCGACGCGGATCACCGCAACGCCGCCGGCGAGCTTCGCCAGACGTTCCTGCAGCTTCTCCTTGTCGTAGTCCGAGGTGGTCTCCTCGATCTGCTGCTTGATCTGGGCGACGCGGCCCTGGATCTCGGCTTTCTTACCGGCGCCGTCGACGATCGTGGTGTTCTCCTTGGAGATCGACACCTTCTTGGCACGGCCGAGCATGTTGAGGCCGACATTCTCGAGCTTGATGCCGAGGTCTTCCGAAATGACCTGGCCACCGGTCAGGATGGCGATGTCTTCCAGCATGGCCTTGCGGCGATCACCGAAGCCCGGCGCCTTGACGGCGGCGATCTTCAGGCCACCACGCAGCTTGTTGACGACCAGCGTGGCGAGCGCCTCGCCTTCGACGTCTTCCGAGATGATGAGCAGCGGCTTCGAGGTCTGCACGACGGCTTCGAGGACCGGCAGCATCGCCTGCAGGTTGGAGAGCTTCTTCTCGTGCAGGAGGATGTAGACGTCCTCCAGCTCGGCAACCATCTTGTCGGCGTTGGTCACGAAATAGGGCGAGAGATAGCCGCGGTCGAACTGCATGCCTTCGACGACTTCGAGTTCGGTCTCGGCGGTCTTGGCTTCCTCAACCGTGATGACGCCTTCGTTGCCAACCTTCTGCATCGCTTCCGCGATCATCTTGCCGACCGACTCGTCGCCATTGGCCGAGATCGTGCCGACCTGGGCAACTTCCTCGGAGGTCTTGATCTTCTTGGCGGCCTTGCCGAGAGCAGCGACCACTTCGGTGACGGCCAGATCGATGCCGCGCTTCAGGTCCATCGGGTTCATGCCGGCCGCAACCGACTTGTGGCCTTCCTGGACGATCGACTGCGCCAAAACGGTCGCGGTCGTGGTGCCGTCGCCGGCGATGTCGTTGGTCTTCGAAGCAACTTCGCGGACCATCTGCGCGCCCATGTTCTCGAACTTGTCTTCAAGCTCGATTTCCTTGGCGACGGTGACGCCGTCCTTGGTGATGCGCGGGGCGCCGAACGACTTGTCGATGACGACGTTGCGGCCCTTGGGACCGAGCGTGACCTTCACCGCGTCGGCGAGGATGTTGACGCCGCGCAGCATGCGCTCACGGGCATCGCGAGAGAATTTTACGTCTTTGGCAGCCATGTTTTAGCTCCTGGCAGGGGCTCGGATAGAGCCCGAAAAATTCAAGTTGAGGGTGAGGCCGATAATCAGCCGATGATGCCCATGATGTCGGATTCCTTCATGATCAGAAGGTCTTCGCCATTGAGCTTGACTTCGGTGCCCGACCACTTGCCGAACAGGATGCGGTCGCCGGCCTTGACGTCCAGCGGGACCAGCTTGCCAGCTTCGTCACGAGCGCCGGAGCCGACGGCGATGATCTCGCCTTCCTGCGGCTTTTCCTTCGCCGTATCCGGGATGATGATCCCGCCAGCGGTCTTGGATTCGGATTCGACCCGGCGAACGACCACGCGGTCATGAAGCGGGCGGAACTTCGACTTTGCCATTTTTTCTTCCTCGATGAGAACGGTGAGAAACAGTTCCTCCGTCCGGCGGCGCCGGACACATAGTTAGCACTCACCAAAGGCGAGTGCTAACGTGGCGCTGAAATAGGCCGCCGACCTGCCAGAGTCAAGGCGCGCGGAGCGCCTCTTGGTAGGATGGCGATGACTTATCGAAGCTTGGCCGAACCGAGCACCAGGAGCGGACAACGTTCCGCCAGGGGATAACTGCCGCTTGGCACGACGCGCACCTGGTCGAACCAACCGCGCGCCTCATCCTCCAGCATGGCCAGCGTCGCGAAGCTGTACTTCGTTTCGGAGCCCGCATAGACGTCGATCGTGTTGATGGATGCCATACTCCATCCGGTGCATGCGGCAAGGGCCTCCCGATTCGGAAACAGCTTGTCGAATGCCGCACGGATTGCTTGCACATCGACGCTGCTGTCGCAGTCGCCGGTCGTGCACGCCATGGCTATCCGCCATTTGAGCGCGTGGAAATTCTCGATTCCGCCGGCCAGGACCAGAGCTTCGATGCCGCGCAGGTCATCCGCGGTTTCCGGCCGAGCAAACACGCGGATCGCCGCACGCCGGCCAGGCTTTAGCACCCTTGCGATTTCACCGAACAGCGAACCGCGCGCGGCCTTGGTATCGACCGCCGACAGGCAGCCGTCGCCGATGACCGCGTCGAAACATTCCCGCTCGACCGGGAGGTCAAGCCAGTTGCCGGCCATCGCCCTTCGCGAGATGTTGTCGCCGGCCCATACGCCGGAAATCATGGCAGCCGATTGATCGATCGCCAACATCGATCTGCCTAGAACCGCCAGTTCAGGTGTCACCCCAAGCAGAAGTACATCGGCATTTCCGAGATCGAGTTCGCGCTCGAATATGCCGACGGTTTCCGGCGTCGGCCGGAGCGGGGCGTCCAGGAGCTTCCAGTGCCGATGATAACTGTCCCAATGATTCGTCATGCAGACCCGTTGGAGCCCAGGAAAGTCTGGCATTGATTGATTAGAGCCGCTTAATGGAAGTGGGGATGGAAGCCAAGAGGTTAGCTGGTGGCGCGCATCATTGTCATAACGCATGAGCATGACCGGTTTCTGGGTCGCCGCGGCCTTCTGCTGCGCCGGAATAGCCGTTACATGCTTTTCGATATTCTCGAGGACCTGAAGAGGCGGGGCCATTCGGTCCGGATTCAGCCTGGCCTCTCCGGACAATCCAGCGCCGATGTCGCGGTTCTGCACGTCGATGCGACAACGACACCGGCAGATTATCTCGAATATGCGCGGAGTTTTCCCTTATGCCTCAATGTCGGGGCCGCCGACATATCGAAACGGCGGGTAAGCGGAGCGCTTCTGGCCGAGGGCGACGGCTGGCTGGGCCCGGTCATCATCAAAAGCAATCTCAACAACCAGGGCATTCCGGAGACACGGCTCAATCGGCGGTCGAGGCGTGCCGGCCAACCGGCACCCTTTGCGCACGTGCCAGCCATGCCGTCCTACGAGGTCTACCAATCCCGGGACGACGTTCCCGATGGCGTCCTCGATCGCGATGATCTGGTCGTGGAAAAGTTCATCCCGGAAAAAGAACCTGACGGCTTTGCGGTGCGCTTCTGGGTGTTTTGCGGAGAGCGCGAGCGCTGCACCCGCTACGTCTCGCCAAACAGCCTGGTCAAGGCATCGGAAACGATCCGGCGCGAGCCCGCCGCTGTTCCCGACGAACTGCGCGAACGGCGGCGTGAACTCGGCTTCGACTATGGGAAATTCGATTTCGTCATGCATGAGGGCAGGGCTGTTCTCCTCGATGCCAACAAGACGCCCGGCCGCCCGCAGAACCTGGTGAAGATGTTCGCGGCCGGCGCTTCCGACCTGGCCGATGGTTTCGAAGGCCTCATCCGCCGGGCGAGATAGGCCCCCGGTTGCCGGTCGCTAAAGAAACAGCCGCAACTGGGTGTGGATGATCGATCGGTAATCCTCGATGGTCCGGCGGCTTTCCACTTCGCCTTGCGCAAGCGCCAGGCGCACAACGCCGCCGGCGAGCTGGAAGATCAGCAGAACCATGCGTTCGAACTGCTCGTGCTTTTCCGGCTCGAGCAAGGCGATGACGTGGTCGCAGAACATCTTGGCTTGATGCCGGGTTTCGGCGATGTCGAGATTCTTCAGCGCCTTGTCGGCCTGGATGGCGTTCTGCAGATCCTGGATGGCCGGATCGCCGGCGACCCGGCTGAGGTAGTCGTCAAGCAGCCGATCGGACGCGGCGATGACGTCCTTGGCTTCGCGGACATCGGCGACGATCGCCGCCAACCTGGCACGGCTGACCTCCGAGAACCGCTCATAGAGCATCGCCAGGATCGCCGACTTGTTGGGGAAGTAGTGGTAGACGGTGGCGATCGGCCCGCCCGCCAGCATGCCGACCTCCTTCATGGTGACGGCGTCGATGCCTTTCTCGCCGATCAGCCGCATGGTGGTCGACAGGATGGCGTCGATGCGCTCGCGGCTGCGCTCCTGCTTGGGCCTGCGCCTGGGCTCGGTGATCGTTCGACTGGCTTGCGTCATGCACCGATCTTTCGCACGAGTTCCCAAATTCCGGTTGACAAGAAATATGATCAAGTATCAGTTTCTGGAATGCTGACAGACTGTCAGCTTTTTTGCCGTGCGGCAAGGACGTTGGGAGGCGCCTATGGCTTCGACAAGCGCTGATCTTCAGGGCGAAGGCGACTGGCTGGTCGGCAATCCCAGCGGCGGGCAGCTCGCCTCGGCCCTGTGGATCGGGTCGGTCGGCCTGCTCATTCTCGGTCTGCAGCCCGTCCTGCTCGGCGCCCTCTATACCGAGGGCCATGTCAGCGGCGACGAACTGGCGTTGGTCGCCACCGCCGAGATGATCGCCATCGCGATTGGTTCGGCGATCGTCGCGATGCTGCTTTCCGCCCACAACATGCGCTGGAAAAGTGCCGTCCTCCTGCTGCTCTTGGCGCTGGCCAATGTGTGGACCGCCTATGCCGCCGGCGCCCACACGCTGATGGCGGCCCGCGCGCTGGCCGGCCTTGCCGAAGGCGGCCTTGTCGCGGTCGCCACCGAACTGATTGCCCGTTCGCGGCGCGCCGAACGCATCGGCGGCTATTTCGTCACCATGCAGACCCTGGCGCAATGCGCACTTGCCCTGGTGCTGGCGCTCTATGTCATTCCAGCCGCCGGGTCGGCTGGCGGCTTCCTCGTTCTTGCCGTCGTCTGCGTCGCGTCGCTGGTGGTCGCCTTTGCTGTCCCTGCCGATTATGCCGATCTGCCGAAGGACGAAAACCTCGCCAATGTGCTGACGGTTCCCTCGATCACCGCGCTGTTGTCGGTCTTCTGCTACTTCATGTTCTTCGGCGCCGTATGGGCCTTTCTGGAGCCGCTTGGCGCCCAATTCGGCATCGACGGCCGCACCGTCGGGCTGATCGTCTCGGCCAGCCTCGCGGCGCAGGTGCTGGGCGCGATGACGGCGACCGTGTTCGAGGCGCGCATCGACTATCGGCTTGCCATCACGGCGATCGGCCTCGTCGCGCTTGTCGCCTCGCTCGTGCTTGCCAGCGGGCCCGGCCTCACGATGTTCTGGGTCGTCGCCCTGATCATGGGTTTTATCCTGCTGTTCATCGTGCCCTACCAGATCCGGCTGGCGATCACCGCCGACGAGACCCGCACCGCCGTGCTGCTGGTGCCGGCCGCCCAGCTTTTCGGCCTGGCGATCGGACCGGTCGCGGCGTCGCTGCTCATCGACGGCAAGGAGTTTCGCCCGGTTCCCGAGTTCGCCGCCGCAAGCGCTGTCGCCAGCGTGGCGTTGCTTTGCCTGTTTGTCCTGGCGGCGCGGCGTCGCCGCGCGATTGCGTGAGCACCGTGTCGAACAGCTGGAGCAACTGGTCCGGCTTTGTCACCGCCGAGCCGCGGCTGCTTGCCAGTCCGGCCGATGCCGGCGAACTCGGCGATCTCATTCGCACCGCACCCGGCCCGGTCCGCGTCGTCGGCGCCGGTCACTCCTTCACGCCATTGGTGAAATCCCAAGGCACCATCCTGTCGCTGGAGAAGCTGGAAGGGCTGGTCGCGCATGACGCGAAAAAACATCAGGCGTGCGTGCGGGCGGGGACGCGGCTTGGTCCGCTCATGCACATGCTGCAAGGCATCGGCCAGGGCCTGCCCAATATGGGCGACATCGACCGCCAGGCGATTGGCGGCGCGCTGGGCACGGCCACCCATGGCTCGGGGCCTACGCTGGGCGCGTATCACACACAGCTGGAAACGGTGCAGATCGTCGACGGGCTTGGCAAGGTCCGCGACTTCAAGCGGGAAGGGGATCAGGAAACGATCCATGCGATCGGCGTTGCGCTTGGCGCCTTCGGTGTGCTCAGCGAAGTGACGTTGAACAACATCGCGACCTACCGGCTGCGGCGCCGCAAATGGGTGCTGCCGATAGCCGACATGCTGCGCGATTTCGAAAAGATGATGAGCGAGCACCGGTCGGCCGAATTCTACTACATCCCATTTTCAGGCTACGCGCAGTTCATCGCCAGCGACTTCAGCACCGAGGCGACCACCCCGCGCCCCACCGACGATGACGAGGGCTCGCTGCGCACGCTGCGCCGCCTGCGCACCGGGCTTGCCTGGCTGCCCTCGCTGCGCCGCAGGCTGATCCTGGGCGCGGTCGCCAAGGTGCCGGCCGAGGATTACGTGCAGGACTGGCTCAACGTCTATGTCAGCGACCGGCAGACCAGGTTCAACGAGATGGAATATCACCTTCCGTTCGAGGAGGGGCCGAAGGCGCTGGCCGAGATCATCGAACTGACCGAGAAGCATTTTCCGGAAGTCTATTTCCCGATGGAAGTGCGGTCGGTGGCATCGGATGAATTCTGGCTCTCCCCTTTCCACAAAAGGCTCACCTGTTCCATCGCCATCCACCATGACGCGGCGAACGATCCGTTGCCGTTCATGCGCGCGGCCGAGCCGATCTTCCGCGGATATGGCGGCAGGCCGCACTGGGGCAAGATGCACAGCCTGAAAGCGGCCGACCTGAAAAAGCTCTATCCGCGCTGGGACGATGCGATGGCGGTGCGCCGCGACATCGATCCGCAAAACCGCTTCGTCTCGCCCTATATGGCCGACCTGTTCGGCATCGAACCCAGTTCTTTCGGCATCCAGCCATGAAGGCGTATTTCGCCACGCTTTCGGATGCGCTGAGAGAGGCGGACATTTTCCAACCCTGCCTGCTGCTCGACCTCGATCGGCTGGATGGCAACATTGCCCTGGTGAAGAAGCGGCTTGACCCCAGTCTTGCCGTCCGTTTGGTCGACAAGTCGCTCGCTTGCCTGCCGCTGCTCTCCCATATCGGCAAGGCGCTTGGAACCCACCGCCTCATGACCTTCCATCCGCCGATCACCGAGGCGGTGCTTAAGGCGTTCCCGGATGCGGATCTGCTGTACGGCAAACCGATGCCGGTTGGCGCGGCCAGGGCGGTGCTTTGCAGAGGCGACGTGGCTTGGTCGCGGGTCTGCTGGCTGATCGATACACAGGAGAGACTGGCGGAATATGGCGCGCTCGCCGACGAACTCGGCGCCGAATTGCGCATCGCTTTCGAAATCGATGTCGGACTGCATCGCGGCGGCTTTGCCGAACCGGCGGCCCTGTCGCGGGCGCTGAATGCGCTGCCTATCCACAAAGGGCTGCGCTGCGAAGGCGTCATGGCCTATGAGGCGCATGCGCCGCACATACCCGGCCTGTTCGGTGGACCGGCCAAGGCGTTGGCGCAAGCCTCCGAACAGGCCGCCGCTTTCGTCGCGCGCCTCGGCGCCGACCAGCGCCATGTCCTGAACATTGGCGGCAGCAAGACCGCGCTGCTTCATCATGGCGGCATTGCCAATGAAGTGTCGATGGGCTCGGCCTTCGTGCTGCCCGTCGATTTCGACACGCCCGGCCTTGAGGGCTTCCAGCCGGCGGCCTTCATCGCGACGCCAATCCTGAAAGTGGTCGAGCCGATGCTGCCTGGCCCGCCGGCGGTCTCGCGCCTGCTGCAGGCGCTGGGCCGGTTTCCGCGCAAGGGCTGCTATCTCTATGGCGGCAAGTGGATGGCCGAACCGGTGTTTCCCGAACGCATGACGACAAACGGCCTGCTTGGCCTGTCTTCCAACCAGCAATTCATGGGTCTGCCCGCCCAGGCCGTCGTCAGGCCCGGTGACTATGCGTTCCTGCGGCCCACGCAGAGCGAGGCCGTGCTGCAGCACTTCGGACCGATCGCGGTGCTTTCCGGTGGCAGGATCGTCGACCGCTGGCCGGTGTTGCCGATGATGTAAGCATCTCGGGCGCCTTCGTTGATAGTTGACTCCGTCAAGTAAATGATCGATCCTGTGCCAGCAGGAGATGACTCGAATGACAATCCGCCATCAGCCAGACAAGGCTGCGCCCAACAAGGGCCTGATCGATGCGGTGCGGGCGTTCAACCGCTTCTACACCCGCCAGATCGGACTGCTCGATGAAGGGCTGCTGAAGAGCGCCTTCTCGCTGACCGAGGCACGCGTGCTCTACGAACTGGCGCATCGTGACGGACTGACCGCGACCGATCTCGGGCGCGATCTCGGTCTCGACGCCGGCTATGTCAGCCGTTTGCTGAAGAAGTTCGAGCGCCTTCACCTCATCTCCAGGGCCACGCTGGCTTCGGACGCTCGGCAATCGTCGATCGCGCTGACGCCGGCGGGCAGGAACGCCTTCGCGCCGCTGAACCAGGGTTCGCACGATCAGGTCGCGGCGCTGCTCGATCGTCTGCCTGCGTCGGAGCAGGACCGGCTGGTCAAGTCCATGCGGACCGTGCAGCGTCTGCTGGACGCCGGTGCAGAGCCCAAAATCCCTTATCTGCTGCGGCCGCCGCAGGTCGGCGACATTGGCTGGATCATCCGCCGGCAAGGCATGCTCTACGCGCAGGATTATGGCTGGGACGAAACCTATGAGGCGCTGGTCGCCGAAATCCTCGCGGCGTTCGTAAAATCCTACGATCCGAAATGGGAGCGCGGCTGGATCGCCGAGCGCGAAGGCGAGGTCGTCGGCTCGGTCTTCGTCGTGCGCAAGTCGGATCAGGTGGCCAAGCTCAGGCTGCTCTATGTCGAACCTTCGGCACGGGGGCTCGGCATCGGCAAGCGCCTGGTCGAGGAATGCATCGGCTTTGCCCGCGCCAGGGGGTACAGGACGCTGACCCTATGGACCAACGATATTCTGACCGCCGCCCGGCACATCTACCAGGCGGCCGGTTTCAGGCTGATCGAGGAAGAGCCTCACCATTCCTTCGGCAAGGATCTGGTCGGCCAGAACTGGGAACTGGAGCTGTAGCAGCGCGTCATGCCTTGACGGGCACCCAGATCTCCAGCCCGCCATTGCCGGTGTGGGCATCGAATTCAGGCCCGTAGCGCTCGAATTCCGGCGCATCGGCAACCTCATGGCCGGATGCCGGCAGCCAGCTGTTCCAGATCGTATTGATCGTTCGCCGGATGGTCGAGATGTGTTCGCGATGCGTGAAAACGGCGTATCTCTGCGCCGGCACCCGCACCCGTTGGAACTCCTTCGGCAGATCGGCGAAGTCGCGCACCTCGACGCCGACGACATAATCGAAATTGCCGGCATCGTCGCCATTGAGGCAGACGCCGTAGAAAACGCCGGCCACTTGCCCGGGGATGTGGCCGATATGGGGAGCGAAGCGCTGCCATTGCATTGGAATGCCGGCGCTGGACTCACAACTGTAGCGCTCGCCCAGTCCGGCGATGAGGAATGGCCGGCTGGTCTCGAAGCGCGGTGGTTCAAGTGTGGTCAAAAGCGAATTGTCCATCAGGATGGGCTCCACGAGGTCGAGGGTCTCAGTCGAACCTTGCGCGCGCACCAGTTCCGGCGTGGTGCCGAACTGGTCGCGAAAGGCCCGGGTGAATGCCTCATGCGAGTTGTAGCCGGCGTCGAGCGCGACGCACAGGATGTCGGGCGCCCCGCCGGCGAGCCTCCGTGCCGCCTCGGTCAGCCGGCGCGAGCGCATGTAACCCATGACGGAGCGGCCGGTGGCGGCGCCGAAGGCGCGCGTCACATGAAAGCGCGATACGCCGCTGCTTTGGGCCACGTCGTCGAGCGTAACAGCCTCCGGCAGGTGGCTTTCGACAAACCATAGCGCCTTCTCGGTCGGGTTCATGTGTTCCTCGCATGTGGCGTCCTCACTCTGGCGCCTCGTTGCCCGGCCAGCTTGATCGAAATTGCGCATCGCGCAAATAGGCGATCGGGCCCGCGCGGTGTCGTCCGCCCGGCCCGTCGTCTATCGTTGGCTCGGATGACCGGCAAATCGCCGTTGAACGGCCGACTGGTTCAGCGGTAGCGCGCCTGATTCCATTTGTGGCCAAGCAGCGAAAGGATGATGATCAGCCCGTTGAAGAACTGGACGTAGAAGCCGCTGAGCCCAGCCGCCACGACGCCAGTTTGGATAAACGACACCGTGACGGCGCCGATCGCGCCGCCGGCCACGGTGCCGATGCCACCCCAGGTCGGCGTGCCGCCGACGAACACCGAGGCCAGCACCGGCAAGAGATAACCGTCGCCGGCGGTTGGCCACCAGGTGAAGTTGATCATTACCGAGAACGTGCCGGCGATCGCGGCCCCGATGCCGACGAAGACGAACACTTTCACCCGCACGCGCTTGACGTCGATGCCCATCTGCTGGGCACTGTCGGGGTTATCACCGACCACCTTCACCTGCGCGCCGAAGCGGTGGCGGTTGTAGAGCATCGCCGAAAGGACGACGAAGGCGATGGCCCAGAAGATCTGCACCGGAATTCCAAGGACCTGGCTGGAGAAGATCCTGTAGGCCCAACTGTCGGCAAGGCTGGTCAGCGAAGTCGATCTGCCCTCATTGATGATCTGAATCAGGCCGCGCAGCAGGAAATTCATGCCGAGCGTGGCGATCAGTGACGACAGCCCGCCATAGACCACCAGCGACCCGACGAGGAAGCCGAGCAGCGTGCCGGTGACCAGCGCCGCCGCAATGCCGAGGAACGGATCATAGCCCGCCTGCACCACCAGCGCGAAGACCCAGGAGGCAAAACCCATCGTCGCGGGAAACGACAGGTCGATCTCGCCGCAGGTGACGACGAAGACCAGCGGCACGACCACGAACAGCGCCACGGGAAGCGTGGTGAGCACGGCGCTGTAGAGATACCAGGTTGTGAAGACCGTCGGGTTGGCGATCATGAAGACCGCCATCATGACGACGAACACGCCGAGCGTGCCAAGCGACGCGCGGTTGTCAAGGATGAAGCCGCGCATCCAGTGATCGGACGGGTGCTTCCACTCGTTCTGGGAACTGCCTTGGCGGGAAATGCCGGCCGACGGCTCGTGCAGATCGGGCTCCATGGTCTTGCTCATCGTGCTCTCTGCTCCGCGTCGCCGGTGTCGTGCAGCCCGGCCAACCCGCCCGGATGCGCGACGTCTTCCATGAAGTTGATGAGGTCTTCGGCCGACTTGACCTCGCTGCGATCGGCGGTGAGCGCGACCTTGCCGCGATCCAGCACCACGAAGCGATCGGCGATGTCGAAGACATGATGGATGTTATGGCCGATGAACAGGATCGAGCGGCCGCTCGCCCGCACCTGGCGCACGAAATGGAAGACCTTGGCGGTCTCGGTCAGAGACAGCGCCGTCGTCGGCTCGTCGAGGACGATCAGTTCCGCCTGCTTGTAGATGGCGCGCGCGATCGCCACGCCCTGGCGTTCACCGCCCGAAAGCTGGCCGACGATCGAATGCGGCGTGAACACTTTCGAGGTGAAGCCGATCTCGCGCATCAGCCGGCTCGCTTCCTCGATTTCCTTGCCGACCTTCAGCCAGCCGAAAGGGCCGGTGAGTTCGCGGCCCATGAAGATGTTGCGGACGATCGTCTGCTGCACGGCCAGCGCCCGGTCCTGGAACACCGTTTCGATGCCGGCCTCGCGCGAACGTGCCGCATTCCATCCGGTCACCGGCTTGCCGCGGATGAGGATCTCGCCGCTGGTCGGCTTGACCACACCGGAGAGGATCTTGATCAGCGTCGACTTGCCGGCGCCGTTGTCGCCGATGAGGCCGACCACCTCGCCGCGATCGACGCTGAGATTGACCCCGCCAAGTGCGTAGACATGGCCGTAGGACTTAGCGATATCGCGCAGTTCTATGAGACGTTCGGCCATCGCATCCTCGCTTGATTGTCTGGCGCCAGCCTTCTCGCCAGCGGCCCCGCCGGCCGGGGCCTGATCCCGGCCGGCGGCTTGGGAGATCAGCGCAGCGCCTGCTTGGCGAGTTCTGCGACGATCTCGTAATTTTCGGGCGTGACGAAACCGGCGCCGGTGTCGACATTCATCGGCGCCAGACCCAGCACCGCCTGCTGGCACAGGCTGAGGATCGGCAGATAGCCCTGCAGGAATGGCTGCTGGTCGGCCGTCAGTTGCACCCAGCCGCCCTTGAAGCCCTCGACGATCTGCGGGCTGGTGTCGAAGCCGAAGTTGAAGATATCGCCGGGCTTTCTGCCAGCTGCCTGCATGTAGGTAGCGACATTGCCGAGCATCTGTCCGCCGGGATAGCCGACGGCCTTGACATCAGGATTGTTGAGCAGCGCTGCCGTAAGCACCGGTATCGCCAGATTGGGGTCGGAAGCCCATTCGCCGCTCGGCGGCGACGACAGCTGGATGACTTCGACGCCCGCCTCCTTCAAGGCCGCCACCGTGCCGCGCTCGCGCGCGCCGCGGCTCTCGTTCTCGAACGGGCCGATCATGATCGCCTTGTCGCCGGCCTTGAGCTTGCCCAGCTTGAACGCTTCGGCGCCGAGTGCGCGGCCCTGCTGTTCCTGCTGAGCGCCGACATAGCCGCCACCGAACGCCGCCGTCACCTTCGGCACCGGCACGTTCTGGTACATCATCTTGATGCCCTCCTTATGCGCCTCTTCGGCGAGCGGCATGATCGCGGCGTCGCCCGGATGGCCCATCATGGCGATGCCCTGGGGCTTGACCGCGACCGCTTCGCGCAATTGCTGCACCATCTTCTCCGCGTCCCACTGGGAGAAGATGTAGTCGACCTTGGGTCCGAGATCTGCCGCCGCCTGCTTGGCGCCATTGTAGACGATGGTGCCGAAGGCGTCGCCCTCGGCGCCGCCGACGAAGAAGCGGATGTGGACGTCCTTGCACCATTGGGCGTCGAGCGCCTGCGCCGGCAAGGTGAAGATTGCGGCGGTAAGCGCCGTGGCCGCCGCCACGACGGCCGTGCGCAGAAGTGTCGTCCTGATCGCTATGCTCATGCACGTTCCTCCCATTGTTTTCCTCGTCATCCGAGGGGCCTTTGAACGATTGCTTTGGCAATGCCACTTGCGGCCGGCTCCTCCCGCCGACCGATCCTCACGCCGGATTTGGCAGGTAGCTCGCACCTCCCCGGCATAGCTTGAGATACTCCAGGGCGCGTGCCTGCCCCGTGATCTCGAGGTCGCCGCGATAGACCGGGTCGTGCCAGCCTTCGATGTCGATGGCGCCCTTGTACCCGGCCAGCCTCAGTTCACTGATCACCCGGGTCCAGTCGCTGTCGCCGAAGCCGGGCGTGCGCATCTGCACGAAGGGCAGGCGGCCGAACACGCCGTTCTCGCGGATGACGTCCCAGCGCACCGTGGCGTCCTTGCCGTGGACATGAAAGATGCGATGCGCCCATTTGCGGATCTGCGGCATCGGATCGATCAGGTAGACGAGTTGGTGGCAGGGCTCCCATTCGAGACCGAGATTATCGTTGGGCAATTCGTTGAACATCAGCTCCCAGGCATCCGGGTTGTGGGCGATGTTCCAGTCCCCGCCGGCCCAATTGCCGTCCATGGCGCAATTCTCGAAGGCGATGCGCACGCCCTTGTCGGCGGCGCGTCTGGCCAGTTCGCCCCAGACCTCCCGATAGCGCGGCAGGCTGTCGGTCAGCGGTTTTCCGCGGATGCGGCCGGTAAAACCGCTGACCAACGTGGTGCCGAACAGATGGGCGTTGTCGATGACCGTTTTCCAGGCATCGAGCACGCCGCGGTCGGTGTCGCCGCTCTCGAGCGGATTGCCGAACACGCCGATCGAACTGACGGTGACGTCGGCATCGCCGATCGCCTCTTCAATCTCTCCGGCGAGCCGCGGCAGATCCTTGCCGCCGAGCGTCTGCCAGAAAAAGGGCTGGATGCTCTCGAAGCCGAGCGGCAGGATTTGCCTGATATAGGCGGCCGGGTCTTCGAGATTGGCCCGCACCATGGTGCCGATCCTGATGTCGAGAAGCGGGTTCGGCATGGTCATCCTTCCTGTGATGCGATGTTCACGCGACGACCGGTCTCGGCGCTCTGGATCGCCGCGAAGACCATGGCCAGGCTCTTGATGTTGTCCGAGCCCCGTGTCTCCGGCTCGGTGCCGGTTTCCACGGCTTGCACGAAGTCGGCAATGACGCCGAGATGCCCGCCGATACGGTCGGACGGATCGAGGGGAGGCACTGTCACCGGCCCGACCTTGTCGATCAGGCCTTCGCGCTCCGGCAGCACGACTTCCGCCTTCACCTCGTCATGGCCGTCCCAGATCAGGCTGCCGCGCTCACCGACGATACGCCAGCTGCCCTCCCAACTGGTGCGAAAGCCGTCGGCGCACCAGCTGCCACGATAGGTGAACATCCTGTTTCGGCCGAGCCCGAAAGTGGCGCTTGCCGACGACCCCTGCCGATACCAGGAATTGGCCGGCTCCCATTCCTGGCAATAGACATCGGCAGGTTCGCCGTTGACCATGTAGCGAGCGGCATCGAAGGTGTGGATCGCCATGTCGAGCAACAGCACGTGGCGCATCTCTTCGCGAAAACCGCCAAAGTGCGGCGCCACGAAAAAATCCGCGTGGATGCTGGTCGGCGCGCCGATGGCGCCTGAATCCAGAAAGCGGCGGATGCGCCGGACATTGGCGACATAGCGGCGGTTCTGAACGACGGCGTGGACGCGGCCGGCGCGCCGCGCGGCGTCGACGATGGCGCGGGCGTTGGCCGGACTGTCGGCGAGGGGCTTTTCCGTCAGCAGGTGACAGTGATGGGCAAAGGCCAAATTGGCCACCTCGCCGCGGGCGGCCGGAACGACCACGTCGAACACCGCATCGGCTTTGGTTTGATCCAATATGACGTCGAGATCGGTGCCGATCGCGGCCCCGGCAAGGTCATATTCGCGGGCTCGCTGGCGTGCCCTGTCGGCGTCGAGGTCGACGAGACCGGCAATCCTGATTTCAGGGGACTGACGGGCGGCCTCGAGCCATGTTTTGCTCATGGCTCCGCACCCGACCAGGACGACATGCAGCATCCGGCGCTCCTCCGCCAACCCCTCCCGGTTGGCATTCACGGTTCTTCCGTAAACGTTTACGATGACACACCCGAAGGCGTAGAATGTCAACCGGATTTGTGGGCCGTTCGTCTGAGTGGCCTTGGCCGCAAGGTCCGCTAATGTTAGCGGGAACGGAAGGGGATTGGTCTTGGCATCCAGCATTCACGATCTTGCGCGTCATTTGAATATTTCGATCGGCACGGTGTCGCGCGCGCTCAATGGGCGCGCCGATGTCAATGCCGAGACGCGGCAGCGCGTGCTCGATGCGGCCCGCCTGCTCAACTATTCACCCAACCAGTCGGGCAGGAACCTGCGCCGGGGCACCACCCATGCCGTCGCGTTCATGCTGCAGCCCCACCCGGGCGATCAGCAATATGGCGAGCCGTTTTTCATTCCGTTCCTGAGCGGGCTGCAAGCGGCACTGGCCGAGCACGGGCTCGACCTGATCATCGTCATGGGTGCGCCCGCCGACTATCAGCAGGAGCGCCTGCGACGGGTCGTCGAGACACGCCGCGCCGATGCCGTGCTGCTGGCCTGGACCCGGCGTGAGGACGATCGCATCGACTATCTCAGCAGGGCCGGCTTTCCCTTTGCGACGCTTGGCCGAAGCCAGTCCGGTGACGAGACCTATCCCTCGCTCGACCTCGATTTCGAGAAGGCGGGCGCCGACGCAGTCGACCGCCTGGTTGCACGCGGCCACCGCCGCATCGCCGCCATCCGGCCGTCACTCGACCTCAACTTCGGCTATCTGTTTCTTGACGGCTATCGCAAGGCGCTGCGGCGGCACGGCATCCACATCGATCCCGAGCTGATCGCCGACGGCTTCATCAACGAAGCCGGCGGCTACGCGGTGACGCCGCAAGTCATGCGCTCGAAGGATCCGCCGACAGCGATCATCTTCAACAATGACGCGATGGCGCTCGGCGGCTGCAAGGCGCTTGCCGAGATGGGGATCATGCCCGGTCAGGGCATCGCGGTGATGGTCATCGTCGATACGCCGCTCTGCCGCTATTTCTCCCCGGCGCTGACCGCTTTCCGCCCGGCATTGGAGCCGATGGGACGGCGGCTCGGCGAAATCCTGCTCGCCTCGCTGCCCGCTTTCGCCGGGCCCACGGGGCCGCAGACCATCAGGGAGGTCTGGCCGCTGGAACTGGTCGCGCGCGACAGCGATTGACCACACGCCTGTTTCCGCCATCCGCATTTGCCGGCTTTCATAGCGAAGTGGCATCTTGAATAGTAAGCACGCTTATTATATGTATCGCTCATGGTTTCAGATGGCATCGATAGATTGGGATTTTTGATCCACGACGTGCAACGCCTGATGCGCAAGCGCTTCGAGGCGCGCGCCAGCGGGCTCGGCCTGTCTTCGGCGCAATGGCGGCTTCTGGTCCGCGTTGCCAAGGAGGCGGGCGTTGCACAGGCGCGGCTCGCCGAACTGCTCGAAATCGAGCCGATCAGCGTTTCACGCCTGGTCGATCGGATGGAGGAGGGCGGCTGGATCGAACGCCGCTCCGACGCGACCGACCGGCGCGTGCGCATGATCTTCCCGACCGAGAAGGCGAATGCGGCCTATGCGGACGTCAAGAGCCTTGCTGGCGAGGTCTATGAGGAATCGCTCAGCGGCGTTTCGCCGGAAGACCGGCGCATCCTGATCCGGGCGCTGGATGTAATCGTGCAAAATCTGACGGACAGCGAAGCTTCGTCGCTTGAAAAGATCAAGAGTGCGGAAGGTGCGGCAGCATGAACGCGGTAGCCAAGGTAGAAGAAAACGCTCCCAAGGTGGAGATGGAAGCGCCGGTCCAGCCGGCATCAACCCCGGTCGCGGTCGCTCCTCCCGTGCAACCCGCGCCGGCGCCGAAGAAGAAGCGCCGCATCGGCCGCTTCTTTTTGATGTTCGCCTTGCCGGCGGCATTGATCATCGGCGGCGGCTATGTCTGGGTGACGGGCGGCCGCTACCAGGAAACGGAAAACGCCAATCTGCAGCAGGCCAAGGTGTCGATCGCCTCTGACACGGCCGGTCGTATCGTCCAGGTCGCCATATCGGACAACCAGACGGTCAAGCAGGGCGATCTCCTGTTCGCCATCGACCCCGAGCCCTACCGGATCGCGCTCGCCCAGGCGGACGCCGCGGTCGCTACCGCGCGTCTCAATGTCGAGCAGTTGCGCGCGGCCTATAGCCAGGCGCAGTCGCAGCAGAAGTCCGCTGCCAGCGAGGTCGACTATGCGCAGTCTCAATTCGATCGCGCCGCCGATCTTGCCCAGAAGGGCATCAACGCCAAGTCATCGCTGGATCAGGCCAAGAACGATCTCGACAAAGCCAGGCAGCAACTGGCTGTTGCCGAGCAAGGCATCATCAGCGCCAAGGCGGCACTCGGCGGCAACCCCGACATCGAAACCGACAAGCATCCGACGGTGATGTCGGCGCTCGCGGCGCGCGACAAGGCTGCCTATGATCTGGAGCAGACCACCGTGAAGGCGCCTGCCGATGGGGTCGTCTATCAAGCCGCGTCCTTCAAGGTCGGCCAGTATGTCGGCTCCGGCACGCCGTTGTTTGCGCTGGTCGAGACCGGCGACACCTGGGTCGACGCCAATTTCAAGGAAACCCAACTGACCAACATGAAGCCGGGCCAGAAGGCGGAGATCGTGGTCGATACCTATCCGGGCAGGACCTTCGAGGCGACGGTCAGGGCTATCGGTGCCGGCACCGGCGCGGACTTCTCGCTGCTGCCCGCCCAGAACGCCACCGGCAACTGGGTCAAGGTCACCCAGCGCATCCCGGTGCGCCTGGAACTGGCCGACCCCGACGCCAAGATGGCGCTGCGCACCGGCATGAGCGCCTCTGTTACCGTCGATACGGGCGTCGCGCGTGGCTGGCCGTCGATCTTCGGTCACGCTACGGCCGGCGAGCCCGCGAAGTAGTCTCGGCAGAAGCCCGCGGAGACCAGGCGGGTGAAAGCGAGTTGAAGGATTGGTCTGACGGGAGGGGTGGGAAGGATCAGCGTTTGGGCCGAGCCGCGTGGCAGCCGTCCAAAATCTGAAATCTTCGACACGGACCTGTCGGTCCTCAGGTTTCCGGGCGGCAGGCATCCGCTCATCAGAGACTTTCAGTCGATGTAACCCCCACATCGATAATCGCGTCCCACCGCGACGAAGGTCTCTCAACGGAAGGCTTTGCCGCCCGGAAACCCGTTGTACACGTTTCTGTTACCTTCTGGAAGTTCTGCGCCATGAGCACGTCCGAACCATTCAAAGAAGTGCCGCATCGTGGCCTGATCACGGTTGCGCTCATGCTGGCGACGGTCATGCAGGCGCTCGACACCACCATCGCCAACGTCGCGCTGCCGACCATGACCGGCGATCTCGGCGCCTCGCCCGACAACATCAACTGGGTGCTGACCTCCTACATCGTCGCCGCCGCCATCATGACGCCTGTCACCGGCTGGCTCGCCGACCGTTTCGGCCGCAAGGAACTGTTCCTGACGGCGGTGGTCGGCTTCACCATCTTCTCGATGTTGTGCGGCCTGGCGTGGAGCCTGGAAACCATCGTGCTTTTCCGGCTGATGCAAGGTGTGTTCGGCGCCGCGATCGTGCCGCTGTCGCAGACCTTCCTGCTCGACATCAACCCCAAGGAGCGCCATGGTCAGGCGATGGCCATATGGGGCGCCGGCATCATGCTGGGACCGATCCTCGGCCCCACGCTCGGCGGCTGGCTGACCGAGAATTTCAACTGGCGCTGGGTGTTCTTCATCAACCTGCCGGTCGGCATCGTCGCCTTTCTTGGCATGGCGGCCTATCTGCCGGCGGTCGCCCGGCGGGTGCGCAGCTTCGATTTCTTCGGCTTTGCCATGATATCGCTCGGCGTCGGCGCCCTGCAGCTGATGCTCGATCGCGGTGGCGAGGTCGACTGGTTTTCCTCGGTCGAGATCTGGATCGAGCTCGGTCTTTCGCTCACTGGCTTCTGGGTGTTCATCATCCATACGATGACATCGGAACATCCCTTCATCGATCCGAAGATTTTCCTCGACCGCAATTTCGTCACCGGGCTGGCGTTCATCTTCGTCATGGGCGTGCTGATCCTGGCCTCGATGTCGCTGCTGCCGCCGATGCTGTCAACCATCTTCGGCTATCCGACGGTCACCATCGGCATCGTCATCGGGCCGCGCGGTGTCGGCACCATGATTTCGATGCTCGTCGTCGGGCGCATCATGGGCAAGGTCGATGCCAGGATTCTCGTCGTCATCGGTTTCCTCCTGACCGCGCAGTCGCTCTACACCATGGCAAGCTTCACCCCGCAGATGGATAACTGGCTGATCCTCAGCTCCGGCGTGATCCAGGGCCTCGGCATGGGCATGGTGTTCGTGCCGCTGTCGACGGTTGCCTTCGCCACGCTCGACGCCCGCTACCGCACCGATGCAACCTCGCTGTTCAGCCTGGTGCGAAATCTTGGCTCGTCGATCGGCGTGTCGGTCGTGACCGTGCTGCTGGTGCGCAACACGCAGATCAACCATGCCGAGCTTTCAACCTTCATCAACCCGTTCAATCCCAATCTCTGGGCGGTCTCGCCGGCAGCCGCCGGCGGCGACCCGACGGCACTGTCGCAGGTCGACCGCATGGTCAATCTGCAGGCGATGATGATTTCCTACGTCAACGACTTCAAAATCCTGATGATCATGACGCTGGCCGCTATCCCGTTCGTCTTCCTGCTGCGCAAGCCGAAAACGGCGCCGGCCGGCGGCGGTGCGCCCGCCGCTCATATGGACTGATGTAGCGGCTGCTCGTCAGCGGATGTCCGCTGCCGGCGATGTCTTTGCTACCTGCCGAGCACCAGCGACCAGTAGCGCAGGTTGGGGTCGCGGCCGTCACGGACATAGGCAAGTCCGAAGCGGTTGAAGTCCGGATCGAGTATGTTGCGTCGGTGTCCCTGCGAATGCATCCAGATATCGAACAGCTTCTGTTGGTCGAAACGGCCGGCCGCGATGTTCTCGGCCGCGGCACCGTGCACGCCATTGTCCCTCATGCGCGAAGCGAAATCCTTGCCCCAGCCGGTGGTGTGGCTCATGTTTTCACGCTGCGCCATGTAGCCGGCCTGCTGCAATGCTGCTTGCTCCAACTGCGCGTCCGGGGTCAGCGGGCCGCGCCCGGCCGTGGCGCGCAGGCTTGCCAGCGTGCCGGTTGCCGAGGAGGAAACCCCGGCGCCTTGCCCTGTCGGCAGCGAGACGGTGCTGCAGGCGGCAAGCCCAAGCAAGGCCGCCAAGCCAGCCGCCTTGAGCCCAGCCGCCTTGAGCCAGGTGCGCCTGTTCAAGTTCGCGATCTGATCGCAATCGATTTTCGAAGTGGTCATGCGTGCCTGACTCGGTCCCGATCATGGCTTTTGCCGGGCAGGCGGTGAAAAATCTCGATCGAAGCGGCCCCTAGTTCACAAGCGTGATGAGGCGGCTGGAGTACATCTCTCGATTTCCGAACACCGCCGTGCAGTCGGTCTTGATGGAAGAGTTGCCTGTCATCTGCACGGTCAAGCCAACAAGCCTCAGGCAGTCCCCCTGACCACTCATGTCCGAATTGCCGGCAAACGAAACGGCCGCGTCAGGCGCATAGACGAATCCGCTAATCACGGAATTTGCGCCGCCATTCAGGGTCAAGGCCGAAACGTTCCCGCGGCTCTGGAAGATGGTGATGCCGGCGTAAGGTCCGCTGGTGGGCGGGGAAAGGTTCACCTTTTCATTGGCATTTATGATGATCTGTGCCCCTTCCGTGAGGAATATGGTTACGCCCTGGCCGCTCAGGCTGCCATTCCCGCCCGGCTTCAGGGTGACGCCGCGCAAGATGTAGACGCCCGGGTTGAACGTGATGTTTCCTGACAATGTCTTGTCGCAATAGGTGCCGGGCGACAGCGTGTAGGTTTTGCCGTTCGGCACCGGCAGGCAAAGTGTGTAGGGGGGAGGGACGATGTCGGCCAGGGGATCGAAGGACGCATATTGATGTTCGAGCGGCGTGCCGCAGGTGAGATTGGCAGCGGGCGGAGAAAGCCCGGAAGTGCCACCGACGGCCGATACGCAGCCCGCCGAGACCTGCGCGGAACCGCCCCTGCTGACGGCATCGGACGCGTCCGAGTTTGCCGCGATCACGCAGTTGCTCATGGCGACATCGGTCGAGCCTTGTAGGCTCACCGCCGCCGACGCATGCGGATCGAGCGCCAGCACGCAGGCCTGGGCGCCCGGGTGCATCTTGACCGTCGCCGACCGGTGAGCTGGCCAGGGGGCAGCGCCGTTGATGAAGCTCGGACGGTTGATGCCGGACGACAGCGAGATGTAATAGGCGCTCGGATCGCCGCTGGCGGTGGCCGAAAAGGCGGAAACGCTGTCTGAATATTCCTGCTGGTCGGCAATGCTCAAATTGGCTGCGAAGAATGTCAGCCCAAGCCCCTGGACATCGTTCGCGCTCATGCTGGGCAGGTATTTGGTGCCGACGGCAAGGCCAGCCGCGTCCAGCGAGTTCTGCAGTTGCGCGGCGTCATCGCTCGTGCCCGTCAGGTCGAGGGTGCCGGCGACGACAGCCATTATCGGCAGCAAGGCTACGGCGGTCGCCATGGCGAAATTGCCGCGTTCGCAAGACCAGAAGCCCTTCAATGTGAACATCGCCCCTCGCCAACGTTTGTAAAGCTCAGGTGATACGCTCTGGGTCTCTACGAGTAATTTAAGCAATAGCTAAAATGCATGGATTCTAAAATCAACTCAGTGGTTCGCCAGACGATGACCGCTCAGCAAACCTTATGAGACGCGGCGACAATCCCGGGAAGATCGGCTATTATGTCAGCGTTCTTGAAGTGGCAGCTACGGGCAGCCACCCTAGGCGGTGACCGCCCCCCGAGAAAAACGGAGGAAGGTTATGGCCGGCTTTCATGTCATGGCGGACGCGTACGGGATGCATGTGCAACCAGCGGTCCGCCGCATTTCCACGGCGGACCTCTGGGACGCGCTCAGACTTGGCGCCGATGACTTCTGGGCCAAGCCCTCGCATTACGTGTTCCTGTGCCTGATCTATCCGGTCGCCGGCCTGATCCTGACGCAGTGGACGTCCGGCTCCAACGCCATCCAGCTCGTCTATCCCTTGATGTCGGGCTTTGCCCTGGTCGGGCCGTTCGCCGCGATCGGACTCTATGAGATCAGCCGCCGGCGCGAGCTCGGCATGAACACCAACTGGCGGCATGCGCTCGATGTTCGCCATTCATCGGCGCTGCCCTCGATAGCGGTTATCGGAATCATGCTGTTCGCGCTGTTCCTGTTGTGGCTGTTCACGGCGCAGTCGATCTACACCAGCCTTTTCGGCGGCGAGCCGCCGGCTTCGGTCGGGGCCTTCCTGCGCGATGTGCTGACGACCAGCAAGGGCTGGAGGCTGATCCTTCTCGGCAACGCGGCCGGCCTGGTTTTCGCGGTGGTCGTGCTGGCGACCACGGTCGTTGCTTTTCCGCTTCTGCTCGATCGGGATGTCGGCGCCGTTTCGGCGATAGAGACCTCGGCGCGCGCGGTCATGGCAAATCCGCTGCAGATGGCGCTATGGGGCCTCATCGTCGCGGTGCTGCTGGTGATCGGCTCGATCCCGCTGTTTGCCGGTCTCGCCGTCGTCATGCCGATCCTCGGCCACGCGACCTGGCATCTCTACCGCAAGGTGGTCGAGCCGGCCCAGATCCGGCCGCCGCGCCGGCCGATGTGACGCTTCAGCGCTGCGCGTCAGTCGCCATCTTCAGCGCCAGCGCCGTCAGCACGGTTCCCATCATCCAGCGCTGGATGACCAGCCACAGCGGGCGTCCGGCGAGGAAGGTGGCGATCGAGCCGGCCGTCAGCGCGATGACGGCGTTGACGCTGAGGCTGATCGATATCTGCGTCGCGCCCAGCACCAGAAGCTGCGACAGGACATGGCCCTTGCCGGGGCTGATGAACTGCGGCAGCAGCGACAGATAGAGAACGGCCACCTTGGGATTGAGCAGATTGGTCATCAATCCCATGGCGAACAGCTTGCGCGGCCGGTCCTTCGGCAGGTCGCGCACCTGGAATGGCGAGCGTCCGCCCGGTTTTACGGCCTGCCAGGCCAGCCACAAGAGGTAGAGTACGCCGGCAAAGCGCAGCACATCATAGGCATAGGGCACCGCGATCAGCAGCGCCGTGATGCCGAACGCGGCCGACAGCACGTAGAACAGGAATCCGACAGCAACGCCGCCAAGCGAGATCAGTCCGGCCTTGGGCCCTTGCGACAGTGAGCGCGAGATCAGATAGATCATGTTCGGACCCGGCGTCAGCACCATGCCGAGGCAGACCAGCGCGAAGGCGAGATGGTTGGCGGTATCGGGCATTGTTCGTTCCCCAGCCTGCCGCGATGGATGAGAGACCATGCGAACGGCCAATCTGTGCCTGCCACGGCAGGCGCCCGCAAGGGCTTGACGGCGCCGGGCGTTGCGCCAGGGGAAGGAACTCGGGTTAGCCGACGACGCGCAGGTTCGACAGCTCGTTGCCGATTTCCTTGAAATCGTTTGCCAGGCTGGCGCCGGTCGCATTCCAGAACAGCTTCGCCGGTTTGCTCGGATCCGTCGCATCCTTGCGGAAGCGTGAATTCGACGAGCAGGATTTCAGCGCATCGATCGCCAGCTTGTCGCTGGCCTTGGTCGTCGATAGGTCGAGCGCCACCGTCATCACCATGATGTTGGCTGCCTTGGCGTTGTTGCAGAGCGTGGCCATCTGCTCGTTGAGGGCATTGGTGTAGTTGCCGTTCGAATAGTCGAACTGACCGATGGCGCTCGATGTGCCCATGAACAGGCGGCCGACCGAGGTGCCGTTGTAGCCGGGGTTGAGGTAGCCGAAGGAGGCGTAGGTCGATTTCGAATTGGCGGGGTCGGAATAGCCCAGCGAGGATGGCGTATAATAGGTGTTGGCGCCGTCGGTCAGCACGATCACCACCTTGTCGTTGCCTCTTTCGGTTTCCGGGCGCCCTTGCGTGAACGGCTCTGCGCTCGAGACCACCCGCCAGCCCCAGGCCATGCCCTCGGGAACATTGGTGCCGCCATTCGGCTGCATCAGGTCGATCGCCGACTTGATCGAGGTGAGCCCGTCGGCGACGCTGACATCGGTCAGCGGCGTGATCGGGTTGGTGGTGCAGCTGTAATTCGGCCCGTTGCCGGCAGGCAGCGCCGGCGCATCGATCGGCCGCGGCTGGAAATATTTGGCCATGTTGCGCAGCCGCGATTGGCCGCTGCTGCTCGATGGATCGTCGTTCCACCAGCTGTTGATGGCTCCATAAGTTACCGGTGCGGCCTCGTCGGGGTCCTGGGTGAGTTTCCAGTGATTGCCGGGTTCGTCGGGCGCGAACATCGGCACGAACATCGTTGCCGGATCGCCGACGCCGATGCCGGTGTTGGCCGAGCCACCGGACGGCGTGGCGTCGTTGATATTGTAAGGGTAGGGCCGTGCCTCGACGCAGCCTTGCCAACTGGCGAACGGACCGTAGGAATCGACATAGTCATATTCGTTGTGGCTGCTTTTGCAGGTGTTGTTCGAATTGTATGCGTCGCAGACCACGCGCTTGCTATTGACGATACGCTCGTGGTTGGTGACGACCTTCATGTCGCGATAAAGCGAAAACCGGGTCAGCATCTGGCCTTCCTCTGTTCCCCAGCCGGTGCCGCGCTTGTACCAGATGCCGTTGGTCTGCTGGGCGTATTTGTTGGCCCCGTTCAGCGTCGACCAGTCGAAATTCTCGTTCGATACCGGCGACAGACCCTCGGTGTCCATCCACGAGGCGTTGCCGTTGCCGGGGCCGACATTGACGGAGGCGGCAAAGGGCACGAGGCCGAATTGCACCGGCCTGTCGACCTGCTTGATCATCGCGGCCTGCTGGGCAAGCGTGTCGACCAGTTGCTTGGCCGCTGTTTTGAGCAGATCGATGCGCATTTGTCCTGAGCCGGTGCCGGGCGTGACCATCGATCCGGAATTGTCGAGCACCAAGGCAACCTCCAGCGTGTTCTTCAGCCGGACTTGCGAGGTGACGTTGAAGCTGAGCCTCTGGTTGGCATCGGTCGCCGATTTGCCGACGAACTGGGCGAAGGCGGGGTAGAAATAGGGTTTGTAATTAAGTTGGGCGGTCATGGTCAGCAGGCCGCCGCCACTGGTGTTGCTCGGCAAGGTGACGTTGAGCGTCGCGCTGGCGGGATCGATGTCGTTCAAATTGGCGTTGAAAAAGTCGAGCGCGTAGGCTCTCAGCTGATCGTCGGTGGCGCCTTCCGTCAGCCGGCGGGCCGTGGCGAAGTTGGCGGCGTCGAGCGCGTTCATCACCATCTGCTTTTCACGGTTCATTTCCGTGAAATCGACCGCGATCGCCAGGCCGCCCATCAGCGGCACCATCGCCACAGCCGTCATGAGAGCATAGTTGCCGCGCCTGTCGCGGCGGAACTGACGCCAGATTTCAAACATGCTTGCAGCGGCCCCCGCCGACGGATTCTCGGCCGGCGCCAACTTTCCACAAAACGCTGAAGGACGGGTTTGGGAAACCGCTCTATTGCTTGGTCGGCGCTTCACCAACCGCTAACCAATCAAGGCCGCGGCTTGCGCCGCAATTCGCGCCGATCAAGGCGAAAGCTGGTGACAGCATGGGCCGGTTCGGATAATTCGAACCGGCCGCGGGGAACCGTCGGCCGCTGTAACCGCAACGATCATACTGAAGGAAACGGCATGGCGGATTCGCCTGAAATCGTCGGCTCGCTCGAAGACGTCTCGAAAGCCTATTCGGCAATTCTTTGCGATGTCTGGGGGGTGGTGCACAATGGCGAATGGCATTTTCCGGCTGCCGCGGCTGCGCTGGCAGCGGCAAGGGCGGACGGCACTCCTGTCGTTCTGATCACCAATTCGCCGCGCCGCAGCGCCGATGTCGTGGCGCAGATGAGCGTGATCGGCGTTCCGCCATCAGCCTATGACCGTGTGGTGACCTCGGGCGACGTGACCCGTGATCTGATCGCGGAGGGCCCGCGCAAGGTCTTCCACATCGGCGCCGACCGCGATCTGACCCTTTATGACGGCCTCGATGTCGAACTCGTCGAGGAGTTCGAGGCCACCGGTGTGGTGTGCACCGGACTGTTCGACGACGAGGTCGAAAAACCTGACGACTATACGGAACTGCTGCGCCGGTTGCGCGCCAGGAACCTGCCGTTCATCTGCGCCAATCCCGATATCATGGTGGAACGCGGCGAACGGATCATCTGGTGCGCCGGCGCGCTCGCGCGCGACTACGCGCAGCTCGGCGGTCGCACGCTGATCGCCGGAAAACCCTATGCGCCGATTTACGAGGTCGCGATGAAGGAGGTGGCCGAGATCCTCGGCCGGTCGGTTGAGCGTTCGCGAATACTGGCAATCGGCGACGGCATGATGACCGACGTCAAGGGCGCTGCCGACAATGGTTTCGACGTCCTCTATGTCTCTGGCGGCATTCATGCCCGCGACTATGGCGATCCATCCCGGCCGGATCCGGCAAAGCTCGGGCTCTTCCTGGAGCGGCACGGCTATCGTCCGGTGGCCGTGATCGCAAGACTGCAGTAGGTGGCAATGGTCGCGTTCCAGCATCTTACGACAACCGCGCCGCTGCCCGCCGATCTGCGGGGGGGCGTGGTCGCGATCGGCAATTTCGATGGCGTCCACCGCGGCCATCAATCCGTGCTCGAACGGGCATTGGCGGAGGCCGTGCGGCGTGGCGTACCGGCCCTGGTGCTGACCTTTGAACCGCACCCGCGAACGGTTTTCAGGCCTGATCTGCCGCTTTTCGTGCTGACGCCGCCGCAGATGAAGGCGCGCCTCCTGTCGCTGCTGGGCTTTGCCGCGCTCGTCGAGCAGCCCTTCACGCGCGACTTCGCCTCGCTGTCGGCGGAAGCCTTCGTCACCGATGTGCTGGAGAGGGCGCTGGGCATTACCCATGCCGTGACCGGTTTCGATTTCCATTTCGGCAAGGACCGCCAGGGCGGGCCGGCTTATCTGATGGCTGCCGGCGAGCGCCACGGCTTCGGTGTTACCCTCGTCGACGCCTTTCGCGACGAAGGCGCCGAGGTGGTTTCGTCGAGCCGCATCCGTGCCTTGCTTTGCAAGGGCGAGGTGGCCGAGGCCGCCGGTCTGCTTGGCTATCGCTTTACGGTGGAAAGCGAGGTTGTCGGCGGCCAGCAGCTCGGGCGAACGCTCGGCTTTCCCACAGCCAATATGAGGCTTCCGGCGGAAGCCACGCTCAAGGAAGGGATCTACGCCGTCCGCTTCCGTCGCGCGGACGGTACGCTGCACGACGGCGTCGCCAGCTTTGGCCGCCGCCCGACCGTCGACGACAATGGCGCGCCGCTCCTGGAAACCTTCGTCTTCGATTTTTCCGGCGATCTCTATGGCGAGACTTGCGAGGTGTCGTTCTTCGGCTTCCTGCGCAGCGAGATCAAGTTCGACGGGCTCGACGCACTGGTCGTGCAGATGAAGCGCGATGAAGTCGAGGCCCGCGCGCTGCTTGGCGGCGTCAAACCGCTCTCCGGCCTGGACGCCGCGGTGGCGTTCTGAAGCATGATCCCGAAAGGGGAAACGAGTTCCTATTTCTTCAACGCAAGACCGACGGCGATGAAGGTCCAGCCCTGGAAGATCAGGTCGATCGCCAGGAACAGTCCGAGCACCCACAGGCTGTTGACCGGCCAGCCCATGGCGATGATCAGGCCCGCGAGCACGCTGATGACGCCCGCCGCGACAATCCAGCCCCAGCCGCGCTCCGGACGGTGGCTGTAGCCGACCCAGGCCCGCAGCGCGCCGGAAGCGACGAGCGCGATGGCCAGCAGGAAGGTCAGCACCGCCGAGGCGAGCAGCGGATTGTCGAAAGCGAAGAACCCTGCGACCGCATAAAGCAGTCCGCTGAGCAGCCAGTAGAAGAAGCGGCCCCAGGTCTTGACCCCGAAAGCATGCATGATCTCGATGATGCCGGCCACCAGCATCAGCCATCCGACAACGTAGACGGAAGCCACCGTGGCGATGAACAGATTGCCGAAGGCTACACCGCCGAGGATCAGCAGCACCACGCCCAGACCGACGAACCATCCCCATTTGTCACGCGTCTGGCCGATCGCGTTCTTCAGAGTATCGCCGTGCAAGGTCATGTCGCCACCTCCATAGAGGACCGCCAGCATGCAGGGAGGTTACCCTCGGCGCCGACCCGCGTCCAGCCGATCGTTGGCGCGATGGTGCAGGCAATGCGCGCTGGATGTCTCGCCCTTAAATCAAATTTTACCAAAGCCTCGTCAAAGCTGTCGCCGCAGGGCAGTTGTATCGTGTTAGTGGAGTGACCATGAGTCAGGTCGGGAAGATTTCTGTAGCCGTGGCTACTGTCGTGCTCGCCATGTCAGGCGCGGCCGAAGCCGGTGATGGCGCTTTCGGCTGGCTGTCCGGCGACTGGTATCTGACGGTCGGCGCGACCGGCCTGGTGGCGCCCAATTTCGAAGGCGGCAAGAAATACATGCTGAGCGCCCAGCCCATCATTTCGCTGGGCAAGGCCGGCCCCGCTGCTCGCTTCACCTCGCGCAACGACAATATTTCGCTGGCGCTTGTCGACGATGGCGGCGTCCGTGCCGGCCTGACCGGCAAGTTCCTGTTCTCGCGCGACGACGGCGATGCCGACGAACTCAGGGGGCTCGACCCGGTCCGCTGGGGCGGCGAGGTCGGCGGCTTCTTCGAATTCTATCCGACGGACTGGATGCGCGCGCGTGCCGAATTGCGGCATGGCATCCGAGCCCATAACGGCTTTGTCGCCGACATCGCCGCCGATGCATTCTACGATGTGACGCCAACCGTCAGGATTTCAGGTGGTGCGCGCGTGTCGTTCGCCTCGGCGAACTATTTCGATGCCTATTACGGTGTCAACGCGCAGGAAGCCGTGGCCTCGGGCTTGAGCCAGTACAATCCCGGCCGCGGCCTGAAATCCGTCGGCCTCGGTGGCGCGGTGACCTGGAAGGTGACCGATCCGATGACTGCCAGCCTGTTTGGCGAATATTCGCGCCTGGAGGGTCCGGCCGCCGATTCCAGCCTGGTCAGGGAGCGTGGCGACCGCAACCAGTTCATGGTCGGCGTGTCGACCACCTACCGCTTCGACTTCAAGATGTAAGCGAATCGAACGAGACGCTTTATTCCTGCGCTCTTCTCCGCTAAAAGCCCAGCAATGACGAGCTTTTTGCGCCTTCACGCGCCGACGATACGAATTACCAGCCCGGTGTTCCCAGCAGCCTGAAGGCTGTAGGAGCCGCCGGGAATATTGCGCGCGGCCTCTCGCGCTTTTCCAGATCATCAAAGCATGTCGCCCCGAGTGGGCCCCGTTTTTGGGAACGGCATGCGTGTAAAATAGAGTTTCACGCCGCAAGCCACGTGGCCCGGCATGCACATGGCAGACCAATGACCGACGAAACCCAATCGACGATCGACTATTCGAAGACCCTTTATCTGCCGCAGACGGAGTTTCCGATGCGCGCCGGCCTGCCCGAGAAGGAGCCGGTGCTGGTCAAGCGCTGGCAGGACATGGACCTCTACCGCAAGCTGCGCGAGAGCTCGGCGGGGCGCACAAAATACGTGCTGCATGACGGTCCGCCCTACGCCAACGGCAACATCCATATCGGCCACGCGCTGAACAAGATCCTCAAGGACGTCATCACCCGCTCATTCCAGATGCGCGGTTATGACTCGAACTATGTGCCCGGCTGGGACTGTCACGGCCTGCCGATCGAATGGAAGATCGAGGAACAATACCGCGCCAAGGGCAAGAACAAGGACGAGGTGCCGGTCAACGAATTCCGCCAGGAATGCCGTGAATTCGCCGCGCACTGGATCTCGGTGCAGGGTGGAGAGTTCCAGCGTCTCGGTGTCATCGGCGACTTCAAGAACCCTTATACGACCATGGCCTTCCACGCCGAGTCGCGCATCGCCGGTGAATTGTTGAAGTTCGCCATGTCCGGCCAGCTCTACCGTGGTTCGAAGCCGGTGATGTGGAGCGTCGTCGAGCGGACTGCGCTCGCCGAGGCCGAGATCGAGTACCAGGACTACGAGTCAGACACGATCTGGGCGAAGTTTCCGGTGGCCAATCTCGTCGTCGCCAGTGTGGTGGACGGGCAGCCGGCGGAGCTCGATCCGGACCTGAGCGGTCGGTCGCTTGACCTGCTGGATGCTCATGTCGTTATCTGGACGACGACGCCGTGGACCATCCCGGGCAATCGCGCCGTCAGCTATTCGCCGCGTGTCGCCTACGGCCTCTACGAGGTGACGGCGGCCGAGAATGCGTTTGGCCCGCAGCCAGGCGAGAAGCTGATCTTTGCCGATGCGCTGGCAGAGGAAAGCCAGGCCAAGGCCAAGGTCACCTTGAAGCGTCTTCACGGCATCAGCGCCGAACAGCTTGGAAATCTTGTGCTTTCGCATCCCTTCAAGGGCCTCGGTGGCGGCTATGAATTCCCGGTTGCGATGATTGCCGGCGACCATGTCACCGACGATGCCGGCACCGGCTTCGTGCACACCGCTCCCGGCCATGGCCGGGAGGACTTTGATGCCTGGATGGACGCCGCGCCCGCGCTGCGCCAACGTGGCATCGACACCGAAATCCCGTTCACCGTCGACGATGCCGGCTTCTTCACCAAGGACGCGCCGGGCCTCGGCCCTGACCGCGAAGGCGGAGCCGCGCGCGTGATCGACGACAATGGCAAGAAGGGCAACGCCAACCAGGCGGTCATCGATGAGCTGATCAAGCGCAATGCGCTGTTCGCGCGCGGCCGGCTGAAGCACAGCTACCCGCATTCATGGCGTTCGAAGAAGCCGGTCATCTTCCGCAACACGCCGCAATGGTTCGTCTACATGGACAAGGACCTCGGCGACGGCACCACGCTGCGGGGCCGCGCGCTGAAGGCCATCGACGAAACGCGCTTTGTCCCGGCCGCCGGCCAGAACCGCATTCGCGCCATGATCGAGGAGCGCCCGGACTGGGTGCTGTCGCGCCAGCGCGCCTGGGGCGTGCCGATCGCCGTCTTCGCCGACGAGGATGGCAATGTGCTGAAGGATGAGGCCGTCAACCGCCGCATCATGGACGCCTTCCAGGCGGAAGGCGCCGACGCCTGGTTCGCGCCCGGCGCCAAGGAGCGCTTCCTCGGCAATCACGATGCCTCCAAATGGAAGCAGGTGATGGACATTCTCGACGTCTGGTTCGATTCGGGCTCGACACATGTCTTCACCTTGGAAGACCGGCCCGACCTGAAGTGGCCGGCCGACGTCTATCTCGAAGGCTCCGACCAGCATCGCGGCTGGTTCCACTCCTCGCTGCTCGAAAGTTGCGGCACCAGGGGCAGGGCGCCTTACGACACCGTCGTCACCCATGGCTTCACCATGGACGAGGATGGGCGCAAGATGTCGAAATCGCTCGGCAACACGGTCGTGCCGCAGGATGTGATCAAGCAGTCCGGCGCCGATATCCTGCGGCTCTGGGTGGTGACGACCGACTATTGGGAAGACCAGCGCCTCGGCAAGAACGTGCTGCAGACCAACATCGACGCCTATCGCAAGCTGCGCAACACCATACGCTGGATGCTGGGCACGCTCGCCCATGACGATGGTGAGGTCGTTCCCCTGGAGACGATGCCGGAGCTTGAGCGGCTGATGCTGCACCGGCTGGCCGAACTCGACGAGGTGGTACGCCAGGGCTACGACGCCTTCGAGTTCAAGCGCATCACACGCGCACTGCTCGATTTCATGGTGGTCGAGCTGTCGGCCTTCTATTTCGATATCCGCAAGGACGCGCTCTACTGCGACGGCCCGTCGAGCGTGAAGCGCAAGGCCTCGGTCCAGGTGGTGCGCCATCTCTTCGACTGCCTGGTGAAATGGCTGGCGCCGATGCTGCCCTTCACCATGGAGGAGGCGTGGCTCGAGCGTTATCCCGATGCGGTGTCGGTGCATCTCGACGAGTTCCCGCAAATCCCTGCGGGTTGGAGGAACGAGGCGCTGGCGGAGAAATGGCGCAAGGTCAGGCAGGTGCGCCGCGTCGTCACCGGCGCGCTCGAGATTGCGCGTGCCCAGAAGGTGATCGGCTCCTCGCTGGAGGCTGTCCCCGTGGTCACGATCAACGATGCGGCGCTCGAGGCGGCGATATCGGACGTCGACATGGCTGAAATGGCCATCACCAGCGATCTCGTCATTGCCCATGGCGAGGCCCCGCGAACCGCCTTCGCCCTCGATGATGTCAAGGGCGTTGCCGTGGTCGTCGAGAAAGCGGAGGATCGCGGCCTGGTCAAATGCGCGCGTTCCTGGCGCTACACCGCCGATGTCGGGCAGGATCCCGAGTTCCCGGATGTTTCGGCACGGGATGCCGCGGTGCTGCACGAACTGAGAGCGTTGGGAAGGCTCTAGTGCCTGTCGCCCAAAGAAGTGCACAAATGCCACGCCGCGCGGGTGCAAACCCGCCCGTGCGTTGCCCTTAACGAGTGGTTGAGGTAAACACGCGAAACTCCGGAAGACAAATTGTCGCCGGATTTCCGTCGCAAGTGCTTGCACGATGGGGACCGGACACAAGGCCGGTGCGATCGAGAGGTTGTCTAGAGTGGGACTTTTTGGCATGACCGAAAGATATAACGCGCGCCTTGCGCTGCTGGCGCCGCTTGTCGCATCGGGCCTCGCTTTGTCCGGCTGCATGGGCTCTCCGACCTACGGCACCGACAAGACCGCCGCCGAGCAGCTGGCCGGCGATCTTACAGGCGCCGTTTCCTTCGCGCCGAAGCGCAAGGACCCGATCGACTACAAGCCACGTCCCACCCTGGTGAAGCCGGCACCTGGCCAGAAGGAAGCGCTGCCTGCCCCGCAGGAAAGCATCCAGACGGCAAACGCCGGTTGGCCCGAATCGCCCGAGCAGCGCCGCGCGCGCCTGCGCGCCGACGCCACCGCACACCAGAATGATCCGGCCTACCAGTCGGAGATCGTCGATGACGTGCAGACGGATCCGGCTTCGGTGAAAAGGGCGATGGAGGAATCAGGATCCAGCCACCCGCCGGCGTGGAAACCCGCCGATTCCGACAAGGGCCGCGCCGCCGAGATCCAGCGCCGCCTTGCCGAGAGCAAGCAGGGCGATCCGAACACGCGTAAATACCTCAGCGAGCCGCCATTGGCCTACCGTGTCGCCTCCGATGCCGCGCCGCAGAACGAACTCGGCGAAGACGAGTACAAGAAAGAACGCGCTCTCAAGGCAAAGGCCGAGGGTAAGAAGGGCGGCTGGTTCGACTGGTTGCAGTAAGAACAAGTCGCCCAGGTCTTGCGGCGGCCTTGGCTCAGTCTCGACGTCCCCTGAAAAAATCCTTCAGCAGCAGGCCTGCTTCGGTCTCGGCCATGCCCGGATAGATGTCGGGCGTGTGGTGGCAGGTCGGAGAGGCGAAGAAGCGCACGCCGTTGACGACGGCGCCGCCCTTTTCGTCGGCCGCGCCAAAATAGAGACGGCGCAGCCTGGCGAAGGAGATTGCCCCGGCGCACATGGCGCAGGGCTCCAGCGTGACATAGAGATCGTGGCCGGTGAGCCGCTCGCTCGAGAGTTTGCCGCAGGCTTCACGGATCACCAGCATCTCGGCATGGGCCGTCGGGTCCGCAAGCTCGCGCGTGCGGTTGCCGGCACTGGCAATAACCGCGCCGCCATTGGCGATGACCGCGCCGACCGGCACTTCGCCACGCAAGGCTGCCGCTTCGGCCTCTTTTAGCGCCAGGGCCATGAAATCCGGCCTCTTCAAGGGGTTTGTCTTCCCATTATATCCTCGCCACCCGGCGGTGATCCTGTTATGGAGCGCATCAACCCGAAAAATCGGACTCGATTTTCGGAAATGATCATGCGCCAAATCAAAAGTGCTACAGCGTTCGTTGCGCGCCGAACGGATGCGCCACGCTGTAGCAGCGCAAACGGACAAAGGCCACATGGACGACAACGACAAGAAATCACCGCGCAAAGCCGGCCCGGGCAGGAGTGGCCCGAAATCGGCAGGTGCACGTGGCCGCGATGCCGGCAAGGGCGGGAAGCCGTCCTTTGCTGCGAAAAAACCTTATGCGCCACGTGGCGATCGGCCGATGGACGCCGACGGCGACCGGCCGAAGCGGGACTTCAAGGGCGGCGACAGGCCATTCAGCAAGGGACCGCGCCCCGAAGGCAAGCCTTATGAAAAGCGCGAAGGCCCGCGCAAGCCCTATGCGCCGCGTGGCGACCGCCCGATGGCGGCCGAAGGCGAGCGCAAGCCATATGAAAAGCGTGAGGGACCACGCAAGCCCTACGCGCCGCGCGGCGACCGCCCGATGGCAGCCGAAGGCGAACGCAAGCCCTATGAGAAGCGCGAGGGACCACGCAAGCCCTACGCGCCGCGTGGCGACCGTCCGGTCTCTACTTCGGCGGAGGGCGGTGAAAAGCGCTTCGACCGTCCCAAGCGTGATTTCGGAGATCGTCCGAAGCGGGATTTCGCTGACCGTCCAAAGCGTGACTTTGGCGGCGACAGACCCAAGCGTGATTCCGGTGATCGGCCGCAAGGCGCGTCTGGCGGGGGCTTCAAGCCGCGCTCGCGGCCTGCCGAAGCAACGGAAGAAGCCGGCGAGCGCATCGCCAAGCGGCTGGCACGCGCCGGGCTCGCCTCGCGCCGCGACGCCGAGGAGTTGATCGCCGCCGGCCGCGTCAAGGTCAATGGCAAGGTGCTGGCTTCGCCGGCGTTCAACGTCATGCCCAATGACATCATCCATCTCGATGGCATGGAAATCCCGCCGATCGAACGCACGCGCCTGTTCCTGTTCCACAAGCCGGCCGGCGTCGTCACCACCAACCGCGATCCGGAAGGCCGCAAGACCGTCTTCGACGTGCTGCCGGCCGAACTGCCGCGGCTGATGACCATCGGCCGCCTCGATATTAACACCGAAGGCCTGCTGCTGCTGACCAATGATGGCGGCCTGTCGCGCGTACTCGAACTGCCGGCCACTGGCTGGTTGCGCCGCTACCGCGTGCGCGTTCATGGCAAGGTCGAGGAAAGCGCGCTCGCCGGCCTGCGCGAGGGCATTGCCGTCGACGGCGTCTTCTACGGCGCCATCGAAGCCAGCTTGGATCGCGAGCAGGGCTCCAACGCCTGGCTGACGATCGGTCTGCGCGAGGGCAAGAACCGTGAGGTCAAGAACATCCTCGGCGCGCTCGGCCTCGACGTCACGCGGCTGATCCGCATCTCCTACGGTCCGTTCCAGCTCGAGGATCTCGCCGAGGGCCATGTTCTGGAGATCAAGGGCCGGGTGCTGCGCGACCAGCTCGGCGAGCGCCTGGTCGAGGAATCCGGCGCCAATTTCGAGGCCGAGATAACAAAACCGTTTTCCAACCAGCCGGTGCGGCGCACCGAAGTGCGTGAGGTCGAGCCCGAACGGCCGAAGTTTACGCGAGATGGCGAGCGCCGGCCGATCGGCGAGGGCGGGCTGATCAAGAACCGCAAACGCCGGGAAGGCAGCCGCGACGAGGCGCTCGGCAAACTGTCGACGAGCCCCGACAGGGGTGAGAGACCAGAAAAGAGCTTCGGCGATCGCGGTCCGCGACCGGAGCGCGGTGGCTTTGGCGATAAGCCGCGTGGAAGTTTTGGCGACAAGCCGCGCGGTGGATTCGGTGACAAGCCTCGCGGCGGCGGCAAGAAACCCGAGCGCGAGCAACGGCCGATCGAGCCGCCCGGCCAGCGCAAGGCCAATGTCTGGATGGCGCCGGGAGCCCGGCCGATCGGCAAGGGCAGGGCGGAGGCCGATGCGGCCAAGACGGCCGAGAACAAGGCACGCAAGGCCTCGTTCAAGCCGTCTTATGGCAAGCCCGCCGGCAAGCCAGGTGGCGCGAAACCGTTCGGCAAGCCGCGTGGCGAGCGTCCAGGAGGCGCCGGTGGCGGCGAGCGGCCGCGCGGCGGCCCCAAGGGCCCCCGGACAAGATGAGAATCGTCGGCGGTGAGTTTCGCGGGCGTCCGCTGGCGACGCCCCGCAGCAGCGCCATCCGCCCGACGACCGATCGCACCCGCGAGGCCGTCTTCAACGTTCTGGCGCATCGCTTTGCCGGGCAACTGGACGGCGCGCGCGTGCTCGACCTGTTCGCTGGCACCGGCGCGCTTGGCCTGGAAGCCCTGTCGCGCGGGGCATCTCATGGCGTCTTCATCGAGGAATCGGCCGAGGGCCGTGGTCTGATCCGCGACAATGTCGAAGCCTTCGGCCTGACCGGACGCACCAAGATCTTCCGCCGCGACGCAACCGGCCTTGGCGAGGCGGGCACGCTGGCGCCGTTCGGCCTGGTCTTTGCCGATCCGCCCTATGGCAAGGGCCTTGGCGAGCTAGCCCTGCGGTCGGCCCAGGCCGGCGGCTGGCTGCGGCCAGGCGCACTCTGTGTGGTCGAGGAGACGGCGGTGGTTCCCTTCGAGCCAGGCCCGGGCTTTTCCGTGCTTGATGAGCGCAACTATGGCGAGACCGTGATCCGCTTCATCGAAGCTGCCTGAGAGGCCTGCTTTCAGCCGTGGCCTCTTTGCCGCCGCCTTTGCCGGCAACATGACCAACAATTCACTTTGCTTGTCGCCAGCGCCTTGCCTATCGTCGCTGCATGAAACCGGAGCCATCGATGACATCAAGGACTGAATGGCTTCGGGCCACGCTGCTGGCGACGTCGCTGGCATTGTTCATGACCGCCCCCGTCCTGGCGGACGGCCCCGTATTGCCAAGCACAGTGCCGGCCGAGTTCAAGGTCACGGACTTCCTGCTCGACAACGGCATGGAAGTGGTCGTCATTCCCGATCACCGCGCGCCGATCGTCACCCACATGGTCTGGTACAAGATCGGCAGCGCCGACGAGCCGCCGGGCAAATCCGGCATCGCCCATTTCTTCGAGCATCTGATGTTCAAAGCCACGGCCCACCACGCGGCCGGCGAGTTCGACCGCGCCGTCTCCGACATTGGCGGCTCCAACAACGCCTTCACCTCCTACGACTACACCGCTTTCCACGAGACGGTGGCACCGTCGGCGCTCGAGCTGATGATGAGCTTCGAAGCCGACCGCATGCGCAACCTCATCCTCACCGATGACGTCATCAAGACCGAGCGCGATGTCATCCTGGAGGAGCGCCGCTCGCGCATCGACAACAATCCGCAGGCCGTGCTCGACGAAGAGGTCGATGCCACGCTATGGCAGAACCAGCCCTATCGCATCCCGGTCATCGGCTGGATGCAGGAGATGGAGCAGCTGAACCGCACCGACGCGGTGGCGTTCTACAACAAATACTACCGGCCCAACAACGTCGTGCTGATCGTGACCGGCGATGTCGAACCGGACACGGTGAAGGCGCTGGCCGAAAAGACCTATGGCAAGGTGGCCCGCGGGCCGGACCTGCCGCCGCGCGTCCGTCCGGTCGAGCCGGAGCAGAACACCAGGCGCACGGTCACGCTCTCCGACGCTCGCGTCAGCGTGCCGAGTTTCTCGACACAATGGGTCGTGCCCTCCTATCACACTGCGAAGCCCGGCGAGGCCGAAGCGCTCGATCTGCTGGCCGAGATCCTCGGCGGCGGCAACCGCAGCCGGCTTTACCAGGCCCTTGTCGTCAAGCAGGGCATTGCTTCCGGCGCCGGTGCGTACTTCCAGGGCACCATGCTCGACGACACCAATTTCACCGTCTACGGCGCGCCGCGCGGTGACGCCAAACTGGCCGACGTCGAAGCCGCGGTCGATGCGGAAGTGGCGCGCATCGCCAGCGACGGCGTCACCCCGGACGAGCTCGAAAAAGCCAAGGACCGCTATGTCAGGTCGATGATCTTTGCTCGCGACAAGCAGGATTCCATGGCCAACATCTATGGCTCGACGCTTGCCACCGGCGGCAACGTCCAGGACGTGCAGCAATGGCCGGACCGCATCCGCAAGGTCACCACCGACGAGGTCAAGGCCGTTGCCGCGCGCTATCTGGTATTGGGCCGCTCGACGACCGGCTATCTCTTGCCGCAGCAACAGGCGGGGAATTGATGATGACGAACCAGTTTAGCGGCGCGTTGACGTCGCCCCGCCAGGCTCCCCCTTCTCCCCTCGCGCGAGAAGGGAAGGCCCTCCACGCCCTCGCAACCTTCTTCCTCTCCGTCCTCTTCCTGGTTCTGCCGGCACTTGCCGCCCGCGCCATGGAGATCCAGTCCGTTACCTCCTCGAAAGGCGTCACGGCCTGGCTGGTCGAGGACTATTCCGTGCCGGTGGTCGCCGTCCGCTTCGTCTTCGGCGGCGGCTCGACGCAAGATCCGGTGGGGAAGGAAGGTCTCGCCAACCTGATGACCGGCCTGTTCGACGAGGGTGCCGGCCCGCTCGACTCGGAAGCCTTCCAGATCAAGCTCGACGATGCCGGGGCGGAAATGAGCTTCGACGAGACCCGCGATGGCATCTACGGTTCCATGCGCATGCTGGCCGAACAGCGCGACGAAGCCTTCGACCTGTTGCGTCTGGCGGTCAATGAGCCGCGCTTCGACCAGGCGCCGATCGACCGCATCCGCGCGCAGGTCCTGTCCGGCATCATCGCCAACGAGAACGATCCCGACACGGTGGCGCAGAACCGGTGGGCGCGCGCCGTCTATGGCGACCACCCTTATTCGCGTTCCGACCAGGGCACCAGGCAGAGCATCGCCGCCGTCACGCAGGCCGATCTCGAGGCCCTGCACAAGGCGGTGTTCGCGCGCGGCGGCTTGCATGTCGCCGTGGTCGGGGCCATCGACCCCGAGACCCTGAAGAAGAAGCTCGACATGGTGTTCGGCGACTTGCCGCGGGACCAGGCGCTCGCTCCTGTAGCCGATATCGAGCCCAAGCTGGCGCAGCATATCGAGGTCAATTACGACCTGCCGCAGACATCGCTGCAGCTCGCCTGGCCGGGCGTGAAGCGCAAGGCGACGGATTTCTTCCCGGCGGTGCTGATGAATGAGATCCTCGGCGGTGGAACTTTCACCTCGCGCCTGTTCCAGGAGGTGCGCGAAAAGCGCGGGCTCGCCTACAGCGTCAATTCCTCTCTGGTCAACCAGGACCATGCCAATGCGCTGATCGTCACCACTGGGACGCGCTCCGATCGCGCGGCCGAGACGCTCGCTATCGTGCGCGACGTCGCCAAGCGCCTGGCCGAGGATGGCCCGACCGAAGCCGAACTGGCGGCGACCAAGAAATATCTGATCGGCGCCTATGCGATCAGCAATCTGGATTCGTCGAGTTCTATCGCCGCCACGCTTGTCGAGCTGCAGATTGACGATCTCGGCATCGACTACATGCAGCGCCGGGCCGGCTATATCAACGCGGTGACGATCGATCAGGTCAAGGCGGCGGCGAAGAAGCTGCTGACGACCGAGCCGACCATCATGGTGGTCGGGCCGCCGCTGGCGGGAGCCGGCAAGGGATGAGCCCCACTTTCGGCATAGCGTTCGGCGGTGGCGGCGCGCGCGGTCTGGCGCATATCCATGTCATCGAGGCGCTGGACGAGCTCGGCATCAAGCCGGTGGCGATAGCCGGCTCGTCGATCGGCGCCATCATGGGCGCCGGCATGGCCTCGGGCATGACCGGCAAGGATATCCACGACTATGCCCGCTCGATCCTCGGCCGCCGTGCCGAGGTGGCGAGCCGCATGTGGCGGGCGCGGCCGGGCACGATCGCGGAGGCCATGCAAAATGGCATCCGCGTCAGCCAGTTCAATGTCGAGCGCATCCTGAAGGCGTTTCTGCCCGAGGCTATTCCCGAATCCTTCGCCGGATTGAAAATCCCGCTGAAGGTGACAGCAACCGACTATTTCGGCCACAAGCTCGCCGTGTTCGACGATGGCGACCTGCATTCCGCCCTTGCGGCCTCTGCCGCCATTCCTGCCGTCTTCCGTCCGGTGACGCGCGACGGCAGGCTGCTGATCGACGGCGGCATCTACAACCCCGTGCCCTTCGACCTGATCGAGAAGGATGCCGATATCATCATCGGCGTCGACGTGGTTGGCGCGCCGGAAGAGGCCGACCGCAAGCAGCCGACCTCCGTCGACCTGATGTTCGGCGCCACGCAATTGATGATGCAGTCGATCATCGCCAACAAGCTGAAACAGTGCCAGCCCGACATACTGGTCCGCCCGGCGGTGTCGAAATACCGCGTCCTCGATTTCCTGAAGATCGAGGCCCTGATGAGCGAGACGGTTGAAATCAAGGATCGGCTGAAGCGGGAGGTGGAGGTCGCAATTGAACGGCGTTCCGCCAACGTCGAGGCAAAAAGGACAAGAACACCAGCCAGGTCGTGATCGCGGTCAGCGAGACTGCGAGGCTACTTTGTGCCGTGTCGGCGGGGCATCATGCCGAGGCGGCAACAATGCCTCCGCCTCACTCAGTCCTTCGCCCGCTCCACATAGGACCCGTCCGCCGTCATCACCACGACGCGGGTGCCAGGCGCGATGTGCGGCGGCACGGTGGTGCGCACACCGTTGGAAAGCACGGCCGGCTTGTAGGAAGACGATGCCGTCTGGCCCTTGGTCGTCGGCTCGGTCTCGACCACTTCGAAGGTGGCGCGCTGCGGCAGCACCAAGGCGATAGCGATGCCGTTGAACTGTGACACCTGCACCGGCATGCCTTCCTTCAGATAGGGCGCCGCGTCGCCGACCACGGCTTCCGACACCGCCACCTGGTCGTAGGTTTCCGGGTTCATGAAGTGATAGCCTTCGCCATCGGCGTAAAGGAAGGTGTGCTCGCGCTCCTCGACATAGGCGCGCTCCACCTGTTCGGTGGTGCGGTAGCGCTCCGACACCTTCACCCCGTCGCCGATGCGGCGCATATCGAGCTGCGTCACGGGCGTGCCCTTGCCTGGGTGGATGTTTTCGGCAAAGAGGATCACATAAAGCTTGCCGTCCTTGTCGACGACATTGCCTTTGCGGAGCGAACTGGCGATGACTTTCACCACGGTTTTAAATCCTGCGAGAGTTGACTGGCGTTTGCCGGCTTGCGCGGCGCTGGATGGGGGCCTAGCGCATCTTGGCGCGAACCGCCAGCCCCCTCGACGAACCGAAGCGCGCTGATGACCGCCGCGTCGCCCTGGTGGACGCCGCATGTCCATGCCGACCGCCGTCCGCGCCTGATGCTGCGCAACGGGATGACGGCTGCCTTGCGCGACTGGTTCGCCCGCAACGACTTCATCGAGGTGGAGACGGCGGCGCTGCAGGTCTCGCCCGGCAACGAGGCGCATCTGGCGGCCTTCGCCACCGAAGCGGTCGGGCCGGATGGCGTCCGCTCGCCGCTTTATCTCCACACCTCGCCGGAATTCGCCTGCAAGAAACTGCTTGCGGCGGGGGAGCAGCGCATTTTCAGCCTGGGGGCCGTCTACCGCAACCGTGAGCGCGGCCCCTTGCACCATCCCGAATTTACCATGCTCGAATGGTATCGGGTGGGCGAGACCTATGAAAGCCTGATGCGCGATTGCGGCGATCTGCTGGCGCTGGCCGCGACACGGGCAGGGGCCACGCACTTCTCTTTCAGGCGCCGCGACTGCGATCCGTTTTCCGAGCCGCAGCGACTGACCGTGGCGGACGCCTTCAGCCGCCACGCCGGGATCGATCTGCTGGCCACGGTCGCGCCCGACGGCGGCACGGACCGGGACGCGCTGCATGCCGCTCTGATCCAGGCCGGTCTGCGCACCGCGCCTGACGACAGCTGGGCCGATTTGTTCAGCCGCGTGATGGTGGAAAAGATCGAACCCAATCTCGGCCTCGGCCGCGCGACCATTCTTTGCGAGTACCCGGTCGCCGAGGCGGCACTGGCGCGGCCGAGCCCGAGGGATCCGCGCGTCGCCGAACGCTTCGAGCTCTATTGCTGCGGCGTCGAGCTCGCCAACGGCTTTGGCGAACTGACCGACGCGGCCGAGCAACGCCGGCGCTTCGTCATCGAGATGGACGAGAAAGAGCGCGTTTATGGTGAGCGCTACCCGCTGGACGAGGACTTCCTCGCCGCGTTGGCCATCATGCCGCAGGCCAGCGGCATCGCGCTCGGCTTCGATCGGCTGGTGATGCTGGCGACCGGCGCGCAGAAGATCGAGGACGTGATCTGGACTCCGGTCGCGGCATCTTGAAGACGGGCTGCCGCCCCTTTGATCTCAATGCGCGAATACCTGCTCCAGCGAGCGAAAGCCCTTGAATTCCAAGGCATTGCCCGAGGGATCCCGGATAAACAATGTCGCTTGTTCGCCGGGCTCGCCCTTGAAGCGGACCATCGGCCGCTCCAGCCAGTCTATGTCGTCGCGCGCTTCCAGCCGTGTCGCCAGACGCTGCCAGTCGTCCATCAAGAGCACAGCGCCGAAATGCGGGATCGGCACCAAAATGCCGTCGACCTTGCCGTCGCTTGCAGCTTGCGCGGCCTGCGGCCGCAAATGCGCCGACATCTGGTGGCCGTAGAGGTCGAAATCGACCCAGGTCGCCGACGAGCGGCCGATCGCACAGCCCAGTACCTCGCCATAGAAAGTTCGGGTTTCATCGAGATCACGGACTGGAAAGGCAAGATGGAAAGGCGTCATGGCGAAGGCTCCAGATAGGCAAAAACCGCGACGTCCGCTCTTTGCGGGCGCTTCGATGGCGATTTGGTCGCAACATCCTGATTGCCCTTCGGCCATTGCACAAGCGGCAGTGGAACAATAGATGGTGCGGCAGCACCTGCCTTCCGGACAGGCTGAAGAAAACAGGATCAAGTGCATGACCGACAAGCTCGACGCCGCGAAATTGACGGACCGTGTCGCGGCCCTGGTCGAGGCCGCCAAACGCGCTGGCGCCGATGCCGCGGACGCCGTCGCGGTGCGTGGCCGCTCGACCGCTGTTTCGGTGCGGCTTGGCAAGGTCGAAAACACAGAGGCGTCCGAGGGCGACGACGTTTCGCTGCGGGTGTTCGTCGGCCAGCGTGTGGCCAGTGTATCGGCCACCGCAGCGTCCGACCCGAAGGCCCTTGCCGAGCGCGCCGTCGCCATGGCCAAAGTGTCCCCCGAGGATCCCTACCAGGGTCTTGCCGACCCCGCGCTGCTCGCCAGACAGACGCGCGATCTGGACCTGTTCGATGCAACCGAAGTGTCGGCGGACCAGTTGAAGGAGGCGGCCCTTGCGGCCGAGGCGGCGGCTCTCGCCGTCAACGGCGTAACCAATTCGGCCGGCAGCAATGCCAGCGCCGGGCTGGGCGGGCTGGTTCTGGCCACCTCGCACGGTTTTCTCGGCCAGTATGTCGCCTCGCGCTTTTCGCGCTCGGCCAGCGTGATCGCCGGCGAGGGCACCGGCATGGAACGCGACTACGAATTCTCCTCGCGCCAGCATTTTGCCGATCTCGACGCGGCCGAGGATATCGGCCGCCGGGCCGGCGAACGGGCCGTGCGTCGCCTTGGCGCGCGCAAGGCGGCGACCGGATCGGTCGACGTGGTGTTCGACCCGCGCGTTGCGCGCGGCATTGCCGGCCATATCGCCGGGGCCATCAACGGCGCTTCCGTCGCGCGAAAAACCTCGTTCCTGCGCGACATGATGGGCAAGCAGGTGGCCGCTTCCGCCATCACCGTCACCGACGAGCCGCTGCGGCGCCGTGGCCAGGCCTCGCGCCCATTCGATGGCGAAGGCGTCGAGGGCGAGAAGCTCCTGATGATCGAAAAGGGCGTCCTCAATCACTGGTTCCTGTCGACATCGGCGGCCCGGGAGCTCGGCCTCGTCACCAACGGGCGCGGCGCGCGCGGCGGCTCCTCCGTCTCGCCGTCTTCCACCAATCTTGCCATCGAGCCAGGCGAAAGGTCGCCGGAAGACCTGATCGGCTCGCTCAAGAGCGGCTTCTACGTCACCGAAGTGTTTGGCCAGGGCGTAGACATGCTCACCGGCGAATACAGCCGCGGCGCCTCCGGCTTCTGGATCGAAAATGGGGCGCTTGCCTATCCGGTCGCCGAAGTCACCATCGCCTCGAACCTGAAGACGATGTTCCTCAACATGGTGCCCGCGAATGACCTTGATCGCAATTTCGGCACCGCCGCCCCGACGCTCCTGATCGAAGGCATGACCCTTGCCGGAGCATGAGCTGACCACCGCCGGTGCCGATCTGGACCTGCCGCTGCTGCGCGACGCCGCCCGCGAGGCGGGTCTCATAGCCATGCGCTACTTCGGCAACAATCCGCAGGTCTGGATGAAGGGCGGCACCTCGCCGGTCAGCGAAGCCGATCATGCCGCCGATGCGTATCTGCGCCAGACGTTGCTTGCGGCACGGCCGGATTATGGCTGGCTGTCGGAAGAGACGGCCGACGACCTGGCGCGGCTTTCGGCGCGCCGCACCTTCGTTGTCGACCCGATCGACGGTACGCGCGGCTTCCTTGAAGGCCAGCGCGCCTGGTGCGTCAGCGTCGCCGTCGTCGAGAATGGCCGCACGCTCGCCGGCGTGCTCGAATGCCCGGCGATGGACGAGACCTATTCCGCGCTGCCAGGCCAGGGCGCATTCCGCAACGGCAAGCGCATTGCGGTGCGCAAGCCAGGCGACAAGCCCGAGATTTCCGGCCTGAAGCAGTTGATCGACCTGATGCCGGCCGGCTGGCAGAAGCGGCTGCAACGGGCGCCCTACAGCCCTTCGCTTGCCTACCGCCTGGCGATGATCGCCAATGGCACGCTCGACGGCACCTTCGTCAAGCCGAACGCGCATGACTGGGACATTGCAGCCGCCGACCTCATCCTGCGCGAGGCAGGTGGCCAGCTGCTCGACCCGCACGGCCACGCACCGCTCTATGCCGGCGAGGTGACCCGCCACGGTGCGCTCGCGGCCGGCAGCGGCGAACTGCTGGCCGTGCTGGTCGACGTCATAGCCGGGCTGGATGGCTGAAAGCGTTTTCGAAGGTTCCAAAGTCGGCGGCTTTGGTCTAGACCTGTCACAAACTCACGATATGTGAAGGACCGACATGGCCGCGGAAGACGGAAAGAAACAGCTTTTGCATCTGGTGTTCGGCGGCGAACTGAAGAAACTTGGCGGCACCGAGTTCCGCGATCTCGATGCGCTCGACATCGTCGGCGTCTATCCGGACTATCAATCCGCGCACACGGCGTGGAAGGCCAAGGCGCAGGCCAGCGTGGACAATGCCCATATGCGTTATTTCGTCGTTCATCTGCACCGTCTGCTGGATCCCGATAGCAAGGCCACCGGTTGACTTCGATGGAGCATGATCTGGCGAAAGAGCCAGCCGGCGAGGCCGCGCCCACGGGCAGGGGCCGCAGCCGCACGACCAAGGCCTTCTGGCGCAGGATTCGCGAACCGCTCGCGCAGTCGCGATTCGTCAAGAACGCCATTGCCAGCCTGCTCGCGCAGTTCGTGCGGCTGGTTCGCGCGACCAGCCCCCTGGTCGCCGGATCGGCGCGCTTTTCGGGCGGCGCCTATGCCGAGTTCGAGCCGGGGATCATTGCTCTGTGGCATGGCCAGCATCTTTTGACGCCGGCCTATTACCCCAAGCGCAAGCCGCTGGTTGCCATGGTGTCGCGTAGCGCCGATGCCGAGCTCAACGCCCTGATGCTGGAGAAATTCGGCATCGAGGCGGTGCGCGGTTCGGGCGGGCGCGACAATGCCAGGCATCTCGACAAGGGCGGGGCCAAGGCGCTCATCGCCCTCAAAAAGTCGCTCACATCAGGCAAGAACGTCGCCATGATCGCAGACATTCCCCACGGTACCCCGCGCGATGCAGGGCTCGGTATCGTTCTCCTGGCTCGCCTCTCCGGCCGGCCGCTGCTGCCCGTCGCCATCGCCACCAGCCGCCGCAAGGTGCTGGAAAAGAGCTGGGACAAGACCACCATCAACCTGCCCTTCGGCCGCTCCGCCGTGACCATCGGCACGCCGATCTTCGTGGCGGCGGATGCCGATGACGCCGAAATGGAACGCAAGCGCCAGGAAATCACCACCGCCCTCAATGCCGCGACCGCCGAGGCCTACCGCCTCGTGGATGGCCCGCGGTGAGCGGCCGCTGGGCCCGCACCATGTTGTCGGCATACCGTTTTGCCGGCGCGGCCGCCTATCCGCTGGTCGGGCCTTATGTCGCCTGGCGCACCTCGCGCGGCAAGGAAGACCGCAATCGCCGGCGCGAGCGCTACGGCGTCGCCGGCCGACCGCGTCCCGAGGGCCCGGTGATCTGGATCCACGCCGCGAGCGTCGGCGAGACCTTGGCCGTCGTGCCGCTTGTCGAAAGCATCCTCGATTATGGCGTCAACATCGTGCTGACGACCGGTACGGTCACCTCGGCCCAGGTCGTCGACGAGCGGCTCGGCGACCGCATCATCCACCAATATGTGCCACTCGATCTGAAGCCGGCGGTCAGCCGCTTCCTCGATCACTGGAAACCCGATCTGGCGATCATCGCCGAATCCGAGATATGGCCGATGACCATCCTCGAACTCGGTGCCCGCCACGTGCCGCAGGTGCTGGTCAATGGCCGGCTCTCCGATCGCTCCTTCACGTCTTGGAAGAAGCGGGCCAACATCGCCGAGGCGCTGTTCGAGAATCTGGCCCATGTCGTTGCCCAGTCCGACGTCGACGGCGAGCGTTTTCGCGCGCTCGGCGCCCGGCCGGTGACGGTATCGGGCAATCTCAAGGTCGACACCAACCCGCCGCCGGTCGACTTGCGAGCGCTTGGCACATTGCAGCGGCAGATCGGCGATCGCCCGACCTGGGCGGCGATCTCGACCCATGATGGCGAGGAAGTCGTCGCCGCGGAAGTTCACGCGACGCTGCACCGGCGTCACCACGGCCTTTTGACGATCGTCGTTCCGCGCCATCCCGATCGGGCCGAAGCCCTTGCCGCGCAGATTTCCGGCATGGGCCTGAAAGTCGCGCGGCGCAGCAAGGGCGACCGTATCGGAACCGATATCGATATCCTGCTTGGCGATACGATCGGCGAAATGGGCTTGTATCTCCGGTTGACCGAAATCGCTTTCGTCGGTCGCTCGCTGACCTCCGAAGGCGGCCAGAATCCGCTTGAGCCGGCCATGCTCGACACCGCCGTTCTCGCCGGGCGCAACGTTCAGAATTTTCGCGAGGCCTATCAGCGCCTGCTCGACAGCGGTGGCGCCAAGCTGGTGCGCGACCGCGACATGCTGGCCGGCGCCGTCAATTTCCTCCTGACCAACGAAGTGGCGCGCCACGAGATGATGGCTGCGGGGATCGCGACTGTCGAAGAGATGCGCGGCGCACTGGCACGCACGCTCAAATCGCTCGAACCCTATATCCAGCCGCTGGTGGTCAAGGCGCGCCTGAAGGGCGCCAACGGGCGTTAGAATGGCCTCCGAAGCACCGCCATTCTGGTGGGAAGAGCCGGACTGGAAGGTCCTGGCGCTGTCGCCGCTGTCGGCTGTCTACGCGCTGGTTGCCGGTCGCGGCATGCGGCGGGCCCGGCGCGAGAAGATCCAGGCGCCGGTTCTGTGTATCGGCAATTTCACCGTCGGCGGCACCGGCAAGACGCCGGTGGCGATCGCGCTCGCCCAACAGGCCAAGCGCATGCATCTGAAGCCCGGGTTCCTGTCGCGCGGCCACGGCGGTTCCTTCGCCGAGCCGCATGTCGTCGATGTCAGCCACGACAGCGCCAGGCATGTCGGCGACGAACCGCTGCTGCTGGCCGAACATGCCCCGGTGGCGGTGACGCCGAACCGTGCCGCCGGTGCCCGGCTGCTGCTGGAAAAACACGGTTGCGATTTCCTGATCATGGACGACGGCTTCCAGAGCGCGCGCATCCACATCGATTATGCGCTGGTCGTGGTCGATGCCCGCTACGGGATCGGCAATGGCCGCGTCATCCCGGGCGGTCCACTCAGGGCCAAGATCGTCGACCAGCTGGTCTTCACCAGCGGGCTGCTGAAGATGGGCGAGGGCACGGCCGCCGATGCCGTGGTCCGCCGAGCCGCGCGTGCCGGCCGGCCGATCTTCGAGGCCCACACGGAGCCGAGCAGCACGGCCGGGCTTGCCGGAAAGCGGTTCCTGGCCTTTGCCGGCATCGGTCATCCCGAAAAGTTCTTCGACACGGTGCGTGACGCCGGCGGCGAAGTGGTCCTGTTCAGGCCCTTTCCGGACCATCACTTCTACGCCGAGGACGAGCTTGCCGAACTGGCCGCGACGGCACGCGCCGAAGGCCTTGGCCTGATCACCACCGCCAAGGACGCCGCCCGGCTCCGTCACGGCGCCCCGCAGGACTTTCTCGACCGTCTCGACGTGCTGGAAATCGACACGGTGTTCGAGCTTGATCACGTGCCCGAACGCATCATCGAGGAAACGCTCGATGCCTGGCGGCAGCGCAAGCTGAGGAAGTGAAGCTATTCCAAGAAAAAGTGCGTGGCGGTCTTCAGTCCGGAATTGCGTAAAACAATGAAGGAGAGCGGGTCAGATTCTATCAAACGCTGAGCCGCTCTAACTCCGTTTGCGCAACTCCGGGTGCACCTCGATTTCGCGGCGCAGCGATGCGATGGCGTTCACGTAGGGCTCCTGCCTGGCGACGCTCCAGTATTTCAGCTCGTCCAATGGGATATTTTCGCCTGTCACCGCGCAGCGCACGAACGAGCCCGGGCTGGTGACCTGGAAATCGCCATCGAGATAGCGGATGCGGGCTTCCTTGCCGCCCGGGCCTTCGAAACGGTTCATCATGCAACGGCACTTGAGTTCATCGGGATTCAATCGCCATAAATCGTGGGCAAGGTCAAGCTTGGCGCAATGCTCATATAATATTGCGGTACGGCACAATGGTTGTCAGGAAGCGCCATGGACATCGCCAATGCCAGTATGACGTCTTTGCTGAAAGAAGCGCTCATTCCCGGGCCGGTGCCTTCGCCCAGGGCCGATCCCGCGACCGCGGCTCTGGTCAAAGCGCTCGTCCAGCCGGCGGCGCCCGGGATGGTGCAATCGGCGCAGTTCGCCGCCCAGGCGCTGCAAGGCTCGCTACCGCGGCCGGCCGGTCAAACCTCGCAACGCCTGTCCTCCCCCGAGATCGAGGATGCCTACCGGGCCGTCATGGAACCTGACGCCGCCACCCACCATGCATTGGCACGGGCCTCGACGGGTGGGGCAGGGACGGACACCGATCAGGCTTCGCGCGGCTTCGCTCCGCCGCGGATAACGGCCAACGACAGCCCCCCAAACTCGCGGCGCCGCCGGCCCTATCCACATTCTCGCCGGCCGTCGCTTCGGCCGCGGTGCTGGTCGCGGCCAATGCCAACGCGCCGCAACCGCGCGGCGCCTCCATCCGTCCAGCGGGCCATGCTCCCCGATCCGAGCCAGTTCCGTCGTCGCTGTGGACGATATCGATCGTGACGGCCATCGTCTCGGCCGCAACCACCACGATCGTGCTTTTGCTGTTCCGTTAAGCGAGTATCACGCGATTTCCAGCAGCGGCCGTCACGTATTCTCCGAGATGCGTCAGAGCCTAATCCTCATCCTGCAGGAAAGCTTCCAGCCTTGCCGAAGCAAGCCCGGCCTGTTCGGCAATGCGCCTGGCGAGATCCGCGGCGGCCGCGCGCGGCCGGCCCACCGGACGATCCAGCCAGTAGGAAACGGGATTGAGCACGGTGCGATCGTCAACGGCGACGAGGCGGCCGGACTGTATCTGGTGCTCGGTGAGCGGCGGCCGCGCCAGCGCGATGCCGAGGCCATGAGCCGCTGCATCGAGCACCAGATTGTAATCCTCGAAACGACGGTCTTGCGGGCGCGGCCGGTAGTCCATGTCCTGCGCGGCCAACCAGGCGCGCCAGCCCGAAGCGTCGGAATCGTTGATCAGCGGGAATTTGAGCAGCCGGGCTGGATCGCCGCTGCCGATCTCGCGTGCGAGGCCCGGCGAGGCGATCGGGAAGAGATATTCTTCGAACAGTTGCACCGAGACACGGCCCGGGATGCGGCCGCGACCGCAGCGCACCGACAGATCGATGCCTTCGTCGGCGAGATCGGCCTGGCGGTTGTCAACATCGAGCACGATGCGCAGGCGGGTGGGATCGTTCTCCAGCGCCGCCATGCGCGGCATCAGCCACAGGCCGCTCACCGAAGGAATGGAGGCCAGGCGCACCACCGCGGTGCCGCGCGGCTCCACCCACCGGTCGGAATTGACCGAGATCAGCGCGAAGGCTTCGGTGGTCCTGAGATGCAGGCGATTGCCTTCGTTGGTCAGCGTCACGCCGCGCGCGCCGCGCTCGAAAACCTTCAGGCCAAGCCAGTCCTCGAGTTTGGCGACCTGCCGGCTGACCGCGCCATGTGTGAGGTTGAGTTTTTCGGCGGCGGCCGAGAAGCTCCCCGTGCGCGCCGCCGCGTCGAAAGCGCGCAACGTCTCCAAGGGCAGCATACTGTTCGAGCTGTGATCCATGCTCACAGGTGACCCTCGATTTGGTCGTTTGTCAATTGACCTGGAAAGGCGTTTCCTGCTCCCGAGACCTGAAGAATCCGAGGCACTGGGATGAGCATGACGACAGGCACGTTGAATTCGACACAGCGGATGGACACCACGGCCGCCATTGCCGTGGCGCTGACGGTGATCGGCTGGGCCTCCGCCTTCCCGGCGATCCGGGCCGGGCTCGCCGCCTTTCAGCCGCTGGAGCTTGGCGCCCTGCGCTTTGCCATCGCCGCCGTGCCGGCGGCGATCTTCCTTGCCGTCAAGCGTCCGGCTCTGCCCAGGATTGGCGATCTCTGGCGCTTCGCCTTTGGCGGCGCCATTTTCGTCGCGCTCTACACGGCGATGCTCAATTTCGGCGAACTGACGGTCTCGGCCGGAGCGGCGGGCTTCATCATCAATGTCAGCCCCATCTTTACCGCCATCATGGCAATGGCGCTGCTCGGCGAGCGCTTCTCCGGCCTGGCCTGGATCGGCACGGTCATCTCCTTCGCCGGCATCGGCATCATCGCCGTCGCCGACGGGCATGGCCTTCATTTCAATGCCGGCGCGCTGCTGGTACTTGGCTCGGCCCTCTGCTCGGCCGTCAACACCATCGTCCAGAAGCCGCTGTTTGCCCGTCATCATCCGCTGACGATCGCGGCGTCCAACATGGTGCTCGGCGCGCTCTGCCTGGCGCCCTTCCTGCCCACCGCTCTGCAACAGGCCGCTGTCGCCAACACTGCCGGCCTCGGCGCCGTCATTTATCTCGGCATCGTGCCGAGCCTGATTGCCTATGCGGCGTGGGCAACCGCGCTGTCGCGCCTGCCGGCGGCGCGTGCCTCGAACTTCCTCTATCTGGTCTCGCCGATGTCGGCCCTGATCGGCTTCTTCTGGCTGGGCGAGGTGCCGACGCTGCTCGGCATCCTCGGCGGCGCGCTGGCGCTCGGCGGTGTCATCGTGGTGAATTTGAAACGCTGATTCAAAAGCTTGCGATCTTTCCCTGACTCGTGTCGGGAACCACCGATTTCATCGCCAGTTGACGGCTGCCGCAAGGCAAGGCAACTGTCACTCGGTCTTGGCGGATGGTCGTCGCGGGCGCTGCGAGGTCGGGATGGGAAGACGTTTTATCTCAACGGTCGTTTGCTTGTTGCTGCTTAACGCGAAAGCCGTCGCGGGTTGGTACCACGTGGAAAACTACGAGGGTTTCCTCGGGCCGTCTCCCATCCATTTCTCCATACAGACATATGATAGCTTAGGCAGCGCGCCAAAGGTCGATGGAAGCTACTTCTACGACGCGAAGCAGAGCCCGATTGCGCTGTATGGCACGGTCACCGGCACCAAGTTCGTGCTTTGCGAGATTTCAGACGACAAGGAATTCTATCGGATAATTGTGCAGGGGCCGAGACCCGCTGTCGATACCACAAGCTGCCCATTCTCCCTCGACCTCAATGGAAACGCAGTGACCGGAAGCTGGAGCAAGGGCACGGATAGATATCCCGTCACCCTCAAGAAAATAGCGAGCCTGGATGACACCGGCGAGGCGAAGATCGACGGCACCGTCGAGATTTCCTTCTGGGCGCAGACAGCCACCGACAGGTTTTCGGGAATTTACACGAATACCAGCGCCGGCCTCTGCATGGAAAAAATGCGTATCATCAAAAAGAGCAGCCGCAAGGTTGTCCAGGAAATTACCTTCGCCGATGATGATGCGTGCAGTGCCGGCATGCTGATGACGACCATCTATATGAACGTCGAGAAATGGGTGGAGCGAGGCAAGGACGTCATTTCCGTGAATTTTCGAGGCGGTGGCGCCGGAACCGCGGTCGATTACGTCTTCAATTCACGGACAAGGAAATATCAGCGGAGGAAGTGAGGGCTGGCCGCCGGGCAGCCGTTTCACCGCCGTCCGAACAGCCGCTCGATGTCGGCCAGCTTCAGCTCGATATAGGTCGGGCGGCCATGGTTGCAGGTGCCGGAACCCGGCGTCGCCTCCATCTGGCGCAGCAGGGCGTTCATCTCCTCGGCCTTGAGCAGCCGCCCGGAGCGCACCGAGCCATGGCAGGCCATGGTGGCGGCGATCTTGTCCAGCCGTTCCTTGAGCGTCTCGACCGTATCGTTGTCGGCAATCTCGTCGGCAAGGTCGCGGACCAATTGCTGGACGTTGGTCTCGCCGAGCATCGACGGCGTCTCGCGCACGGCGACCGCACCCGGTCCGAAACGCTCGATGCCGAGGCCGAAGCGGGCGAGCGTTTCGGAATGCACGGCCAGCCGCTCGGCGTCCTCCTCCGGCAGGTCGATAATCTCGGGCAGAAGCAGCATCTGTGACGGCACCGGCCGCGCGTGCAGCGCGTTCTTCAGCGCCTCGTAAACCAGCCGCTCATGGGCCGCGTGCTGGTCCACGATGATGAGCGAATCCCTGGTCTGGGCGACGATATAGTTCTCATGCACCTGCGCGCGCGCGGCCCCCAGCACCGCGCCGAGCAGCGTCTCCGCCGCCTCGCTCTGCCCGGCGCGCGCATCGGCGCTGGCAAGCGGGCCGGCATCGAACGCGGCTTGCTCATTTTCGCCAAATCCGCCCTGTCTTGCGCCGGTGCGTTCAAAGCCCGGGCTGTCGAATTGCATGTCGAGCGGCCGCTGCGGCGAGCGCGCGGGATCGAAGCCGGCGGCGCCTGAAGCGCGATAGGCCGCATCGTAGCTGCGATGGCCATTGGCCGGGCCGGGATGCGCATAGGACGGGCTGCCCGGCCGGAACGCTGCCATCATGCCGGCGGCGCCGGTGGTGGCCGAGCGGATGCCGGCATCGGCCAACGCCTGCCGGATCGCGCCGACGATCAACCCGCGCACGAGGCCCGGATCGCGGAAGCGGACATCGGCTTTGGCCGGGTGGACGTTGACGTCGACGATGGCCGGATCGAGCGAAAGAAACAGTACCGTCACCGCATGGCGGTCGCGCGGCAGGACGTCGGCGAAGGCGCCACGGATCGCTCCGGCGATCAGCTTGTCGCGCACCGGGCGGCCGTTGACATAGGCATATTGCTGCAATGCGTTGGCGCGGGTGAAGGAAGGGATCGACACATGGCCGGTCAGGTGCACGCCTTCGCGCATCGCGTCGATGGCAATGGAATTGTCGGGAAAGTCGGCGCCCATCACCTGCGCGACCCGGCGCAGGCTGCCGTCCGCGCTGTCGTCGGTGGCCGGCAGTTCCAGCGTCGTGCGGTCGGAACCGGCCAGCGTGAAACGCACCCTGGGGAAGGCGATGGCGATGCGCTTGACCACATCGCTGATCGCCGAGCTTTCGGCGCGTTCGCCCTTCATGAATTTCAGCCGCGCCGGCGTGGCGAAGAACAGGTCGCGCACCTCGACGGTCGTGCCGCGATTGGCCGCCGCTGGCTTGATTGGCAGGACGCGGCCGCCCTCGATGCCGATCTCTGCGGCGCTGTCGCTAGAGGCCGTGCGCGAGCGGATCGACAGCCGCGACACCGAGCCGATCGATGGCAGCGCTTCGCCGCGAAAGCCGAGCGAACGAATGTCGTTGATATCCTCGGTGAGCTTGGAGGTGCAGTGGCGTGCGATGGCCAGCGCCAGTTCCCGTTCAGGAATGCCGAAGCCGTCATCGGTGACGCGGATCAGGTTCAGCCCGCCGCCCGATGTGACGACTTCTACCTTGCTGGCCCCGGCATCGAGCGCATTCTCGACCAGTTCCTTGACCACGCTCGCCGGACGCTCGATGACTTCGCCGGCGGCGATCTGGTTGATCATCGTTTCGGAAAGCTGGCGGATGGGCATGCTCTGATCTTACACGGATTCGGTGGGCGCGCGCGAGGCCACTTTACGCCTGCGCCAGCAGCCAATCCCTGACCTTGCGCGCATTGTCGCTGAGCTCGCGGTTCTTCGGCCAGATGACGTAGAACGCGGTGCCCGTCTTCATGATGTGGTCCGTCACCGGCACCAGCAGCCCGGTCGACAGCAGCCGCTCGACAAGGTGGCGCCAGCCGAGCGCGATGCCTTGCCCCTCCATGACCGCCTGGATCACAATCGCATAGTCATTGATGCGCAAGCCACGCTCCGCATTACGGAGACTGGCTCCGGCCGATTGGAACCATTCGTCCCAGTTCGGGGCCTCGCGATAGGGCTCTTCCAGATGAATGAGGCGGTGTGTCGCCAGTTGCTCGACGGTCTCGGGCCGGCCGAATTTCGTCAGATAACTGGGACCCGCGACCGGAAAGATCTCTTCGTCGGAGAGCGCTAGCGAGTGGTAGTCCGGCCAGTCGCGTGGCACGCCTCCGCGCACGGCAAGCGGAATGCCTTCGGCGATGATGTCGAGATCTCGGTCGCCGGTCTGGATGCGCAGATCGATGCCCGGCAGTTCGTCGCGGAACCGCTGCAGGCGCGGCATCATCCAGAACGAGCCGAAGGCCGTCGAGGCGGCGAGCGTCACATGGCCACCAGTCGCCTGCAGACGCAGGTCCTCCGCCGACTTGCGGATGTGGGAAAGACCGAGCGAGACGTCGGCATGGAAGCGCTCGCCGGCCTCGGTCAGGCTGACCTGGCGGTGGCGGCGCTGGAACAGCGTGGCGCCAAGCTGTTCCTCCAACCCACGCACGGCATAGGAAACTGCGGCCTGCGTCATGCCGAGCTCGCGCCCGGCGGCGGTGAAACTCGACAACCGGCCGGCCGCCTCGAAGACGATCAGGCTGCCGGCGGAGGGCAGGAGGTGGCGAAGGCTTCGCATAAGCTCAGCTTATACAAGAGATCAGGATTTTCCAGCGTCACAGTCGAATTTCACCTCGCTAAGTTGACCGGGATCGAAGGGATGGAGGCTCCATGAACGCACCGGCCACTGAATTGACCGAGCAAACCCATCGCCGTGGTGGTGGCCGTCTCGGGCGCAAGGCGATGAGGAGCGCGCCGATTGCCTCGTTCCCGACCCTGGTGCGCCAGATCCCGGTCTATGAGATCGTTCCCGATGAGGCGGTGGAACTGATCCACGAGGAGTCGCTCAAGATACTCGAAGAAGTGGGCTGCGAATTCCGCGACGACGGAGCCATCGAGCTCTGGAAGGCGGCTGGGGCCGATGTCAGGGAAACGCGCGTGCGTATCGACCGCGCGCTGCTGATGGAGCTCGTCTCGAAAATCCCATCCGAATTCACGCTCCATGCGCGCAATCCCGAGCGCACGGTCCGCGTTGGCGGCAAGAACTCGATCTTCGTGCCGATGTATGGCGCGCCCTACATACGCGACCTCGACAACAACAGGCGCTACGGCACGCTTGCCGACCTCAACAATTTCCACAAGCTCGCCTACATGGCGCCGGCGCTGCATTCCTCGAGTTCGGTCATCTGCGAGCCGATGGAAATCGCCGTGCCGAAGCGGCATCTGCACATCATCCATTCGGCGCTGAAACATTCCGACAAGCCGTTCATGGGCATCGTGACGTCCAAGGAGCGCGCCGAGGACACGATGGCGATGGCTGCAATCGTCTTCGGCGAGGAGTTCGTCCGCGAAAACCCGGTGCTGGTGGCGATCACCAACTGCAATTCGCCGCTGGTCTGGGACGCCACCATGATCGATGCGATGCGGGTCTATGCAAGCCACAATCAGCCGCTGATCCTGGCGCCGTTCGCGCTCTGCGGCGCCTCGACCGCGGCGTCGGCCGTCGGCGCGGTGGCGCAGGTCAATGCCGAGGCGCTCGCGGGCGTGGCCCTGACCCAGCTCATCCGTCCCGGTTCGCCCCAGATCTACGGCCAGTTCATGGTCACGGTCGACATGAAGACCGGCGCTCCCATGGGCGGCACGCCGGAGGCCGCGCAGATGATGTATCTGATGGGTGCGCTGGCGCGGAAATACAGACTGCCGTGGCGCACATCGGGCTTTCATGTCGGCTCGAAGCTCAACGATGCCCAGGCTGGCTATGAGGCGAACATGCTGATGCATGCAGCCATCCTCGCCGGCGCCAACTACATCTGGCATTCGGCCGGATGGCTGGAAGCGGGGCTCACCTGCGGTTACTCGAAATTCGCCACCGACTGCGAACAGCTTGTCGGCTGGTACAAATATGCCGGCGGCCTGCCTTTCGAAGATTTCAAGGAAGCGATGGCAGCGATCCGCGAAGTCGGGCCGCAGGGCCATTTCCTCGGCACCCAGCACACGCTCGAGCATTTCGAGAAGGCTTTCTTCATGCCGAGCATCATGGACTTCAACTCCTACGAACAATGGAAGGCGGAAGGGGCGAAGGACCACGACACGCGCGGCCGCGAGAAGGCGCGCAACATGCTTGCCGACTATGAGGAGCCGAAACTCGACGAGGGCATTGCCGACGGTCTCAAGGATTTGATCGCGCGGCGCGAGGAAAAACTGCCTGACAGCGTTAGTTGAAAAAGCAGGCAAAGACCTCACGGGAACAACAAGGGGAGAATGACATGACGATTTTCAGAAGCAACGGCGACCGTGTGCCGCCCGCTATCGAAGCGATGGCGGCGGAAGCGAAGGCGGGTCGCATGGACCGGCGCGAGTTCCTGGCGCTGGCCAGCGCGCTTGGTGCGTCGACGGCATTTGCCTATGGCATGATCGGCCTCGCCGCGCCGACGCAAGCTGTGGCCGAGGAACCGAAGAAGGGCGGGACGCTGCACGTCTCGATGGCGGTGAAAGCGCAGAAGGATCCGCGCACTTACGATTGGGTGGAACTGGCCAATGTCTCGCGTTGCTGGCTGGAGCCGCTGGTGCGCTACACCAGGCAATTCACCTTCGAGCCGGTGCTGCTCGAAAGCTGGGACATCAACGACGACGCCACCGAATACACGCTGCATGTGCGCAAGGGCGTCACCTGGAACAATGGTGATGCCTTCAGCGCCGATGACGTGGTGCACAATGTGACGCGCTGGTGCGAGAAGGGCGTCGCCGGCAACTCGATGGCGGCCCGCGTCGGTGCGCTGATCGATGCCAAGACCGGCAAGGCCAGGGACGGCGCCATCACCAAGGTCGACGACAACACGGTCAAGCTGAAGCTCAGCGAGCCCGATATTTCGCTCATTCCCAATTTCACCGATTATCCGGCGCTCATCGTGCACCGCAATTTCGACGCCGATGGCGCCGACCCGATCAAGAAGCCGATCGGCACGGGAGCGTTTGAGTTGGTCTCTTACGACGTCGGCCAGAAGGCGGTGGTCAAGCGCCGCGAGAACGGCAAATGGTGGGGCGGCGAGGCGCCACTCGACGGTATCGAATTCATCGACTACGGCACCGATTTCAACGCCACGGTGAACGCGTTCGATTCCGGTGAAATCGACCTCAATTTCGAGTCGCCCGCCGACTTCATCGACATTCTCGACAAGATGGGGCTGCAGAAGTCTGAGGTCGCGACCGCCACCACGCTGGTTGCCCGCACCAACATCACGCACAAGCCATACGACGATCAGCGCGTTCGCAATGCGCTGCAGATGGCGGTCGACAACAACGCGGTGCTGCAGCTCGGCTATAACGGCCGCGGCACGGTCGGCGAGAACCACCATGTCAGCCCGATCCATCCCGAATACTATGCCCTGCCCAAGAAGGAGCGCGACGCCGCCGGCGCCAAGAAGCTGATGGCGGACGCCGGTCAGGCCGACTTCGAGCACGAGCTGATCACCATCGAGGACGACTGGCAGAAGAACACCGGCGACGCGATCGCCGGCCAGCTGCGTGACGCCGGCATCAAGGTCAAGCGCACGGTGCTGCCGGGCTCGACCTTCTGGAACGACTGGACGAAATATCCCTATTCGATGACCATCTGGTACATGCGCCCGCTCGGTGTCCAGGTGCTGGCGCTGGGTTATCGCACCGGCGAGGCGTGGAACGAATCGGCCTATTCCAATCCCGATTTCGACGCCAAGCTCAAGCAGGCGCTCTCGCTGATCGACGTCGCCAAGCGCAAGGAGGTGATGAAGGATGTCGAGCAGATCCTGCAGGACTCCGGCGTCATCATCCAGCCGTTCTGGCAGAAGCTCTACAGCCACACGAACAAGAAGGTGAAGAACTACGGCGTCCACCAGACCTTCGAGATGGACCTCCAGAACGTCTGGCTGGACGCCTGACGCCAGAAGTTCTGCCACACAGCGCCGGCGCCCTTGCGCCGGCGCAATGCCGCCGATGGGGAAGAATTTGCATGTCCGGCCGGGTCTTCAAACGTTTGTTCGAGCCGGCCACCTTGCGTGGCAAAACATTGCGCAACAGGATCGTGTTTGGAGCCCATACGGCGAACATGGCCGAGAACGGGCTGCCGACCGAACGCCATGTCGGCTACTACGCCGAACGCGCCATCGGCGGGGCCGGCATGATCGTGGTCGAGCCGATGCCCGTGCATCAGGCCGCCGTGCTTACCCGTGGCAATTTCAGCCCGTCCGATGACCGCGTCATCCCGCATTTCCGCAAGGTGACGGAGGCGATCCGCGGCAACGGCGCCGTCGCCATCCAGCAGCTCTACCATGTCGGTCAGCACGCGGACGCGGACAACTCGTTTCACCCCGGTTGGTCGCCTTCCGGCCTGCCGAGCTACCACGATTCCGACGGCTCGCATCGGATGTCCGAAGCCGAGATCGAAGAAACGATCGACGGCTTCGTCCAGGCTGCGCGCCGTTGCCACCAGGCCGGCTTCGACGGCGTCGAGGTCTGGGCGGCGTACCATTCGATGCTGGACCAGTTCTGGACACCTTGGTCGAACCGCCGGGACGACCGATGGGGCGGCAGCCTCGAAAACCGCACCCGCATGAGCCGTGAGGTGATGACCAGGATTCGCCGGGAATGCGGCGATGATTTTATCATCGGTCTCGCGATCAATGATGAGCCCGAAGTCGAAGTGGCGCTGAAGCGCGAAGCGCTGGCCGAGATCATCGACCTCCACGACCGCGATGCCTTGATGGACTACGTCACCTGCGGAACGGGTTCCTACTTCGATTTCTACAAGATCATGCCGACCTTTGTTTACCCGGAGAAGCTCGGTGCCGACCTGGCGTCCGTGCTCAAATCCACCGTTCGCCACGCGCTGATCACCGCCGAGAGCCATATCCGCACCCCCGAGAACGCCGAGAGCGTGCTGAGCGAAGGCCGCGCCGATCTCGTTTCCATCGTGCGTGGGCAGATCGCCGATCCGCATCTGGCTGCAAAGGCTGCCGCCGGCCGGCCGCAGGACATTCGCGGCTGCCTGTCCTGCAACCAGATGTGCTGGGGCCGGCGCAGCCGTGACTACTGGATCAGCTGCGTCATCAATCCTTCCGCGGGGCGGGAATGGGAGTGGGGCGGCGACCGCTTTGCTCCGGCCGGCCAGCCGAAGCGCGTACTGGTCGTGGGTGGCGGCCCGGCCGGTCTCGAAGCGGCGCGCGCGGCGGCCGAGCGCGGCCATCGCGTCACGCTGGCCGAGGCATCCGACCGCCTTGGGGGGCAGTTCCGTCTTGCCGGACTGCAGCCGCGCCGTGCCCAGATTCTGGACCTGATCGACTGGTATGAGCGCCAGCTCGGCCAGCTCCAGGTCGACATCCGCTACGGGCAGTATGTCGAAGCCGACGATGTCGAGCGCGAAGGCGCCGATCACGTCATCGTCGCGACCGGCTCGATGCCGCCGGACGGCGCTTTCCAGCGGGCCTTGCCGCACTGGGAGAGCATTCCGGGCGGCGGTCCGGTGCTCTCGGCCGAAGCGGTGATGGCGCGCGAGGCGAGGCCGGGAAAAAATGTTCTCTTGCTGGACGATGGCGGCAATTGGAAGGGCTGCGGCACCGCCTGGAAACTCGCCGAGGATGGTCACAATGTAACGCTTGTGACACCGGACGCCCTGGTCGGCAAAGAGCTTCAGCGAATGGCCGTCGATGCGCCGCTGCGACGGGCACTCGCCAAGCTGAAGGTGCGGTTTGTGACCGAGAGCGCCGTCGTTCATTGGGACGGCAGGGTGGCCAGGATCGCTTCGCTGCTCGACGGGACCGAGCAGCAGGTCGAGGCCGACGCTTTGGTCTTCGCCACCACCAGCATGGCGCAGGACAGCCTGTCCATCGAGCTCGAAAGGCGCGGAATTGCGCATACCTCCATCGGCGATTGTACCGCCTCCAGACAGGCGGCATTTGCCATTCATGACGGGCGCAAGGTGGCGCTTGGTCTTTGACCATGGCGAAAGGCGCCAGACCAGGCAAGGCATGAACGAGGCTGATGTCTGAATGCGTATCAGGTCAATCAAAGTCTATCAGACGCTTCTGCCTGTTAAAGGCGGTGCCTACCGGATGGCCAGCGACACCGTGCAGAATTTGGACAGCACGCTGGTTGAAGTCACCACCGAGGATGGACTGTCAGGCTGGGGTGAGACTTGCCCGATCGGCCCTGTTTATCAACCCCAGCATGCTCTGGGCGCGAGAGCGGCAATTGCTGAAATAGCGCCGGGACTCATCGGCGAGGACACAGCGTCCATGCGCCGCCTCGCCAAACGAATGGACGAGCGGCTGAACGGTCACAACTATGCCAAAGCGGCCTTGGACATAGCTCTCCTCGACCTCGCCGGCCAGCGGCTGGGCGTCCCTGTTTCAACACTTCTCGGTGGTGCGCTCACCGATCGCGTGCCGTCATACTACTCGACGACCGTCGGTGCTCCGGACGAGACCGCGCGTATTGCCGCCGACAAGGTCAACGCCGGATATCCACGGCTTCAGATCAAGATCGGCGGGCGGGATCTCGAACAAGACGTCGCCACTGTGCACAAAGTATGGGAGGCGGTTGGCTTCAAGGCCCGGATAGCCGTCGACGCCAATCGCGGCCTGACCGCTGCCGCGGCGCTGCACATCGATCGGCTTTGCCAGGCAATCCCGTTCGTGTTCGAACAGCCTTGCAACACCATGGAGGAAGTCGCTGGTCTCAAAGGGCGCGTTACGCATCCGATCTATCTCGATGAGAGTACCGAGGATTTGAATGCCGTGCTTCGGGCAGTTTCGTCAGGTATGGCGGACGGATTCGGATTGAAGGTCACCCGTCTTGGTGGTCTCACCAAGATGGCCACGGTCCGCGACCTGTGTGCGATACGATCTCTACCGCACAGCTGCGACGATGCCTGGGGCGGAGACGTCATCGCCGCGGCATGCGTCCACCTCGCCGCTACCGTCGAGCCGAGACGTTTTGAGGGAGCCTGGATCGCGCAGGAGTACATCGAAGGGCATACCGATCCCGCAAACCCGATCGTGATCGAGAACGGGCATATACGCGTCCCGCAGATCCCAGGGCTCGGTGTCAAGCCTGAGCGCTCCCAACTCAACGCGCCGATCGCCACTTTCGGAAACTAAGGATCGTTGGATTTGATCTATGCAAGCAGACGCGCCGCCCGGAGGAGGCTTCATGAGCCGCAAAAAAGCCGATATGCACGATGCGTGGTATTGATTGCCTTCCGCAGTCAAACATTCGGGGAAATCCATGAAACTGCTGCTCGCTGCCATCCTGTCGATTGCCGCACCAGCCGCGGCATTGGCCGGCCCGGCGTCCGACGCCGTGAAGTTCTTCTATGTCCCGCAGGTCAAGTTCGAGGCCGACGCGCAATACCGCGATCGCTTCACCGAGCCGGTGACGAAACTGTTCGACCTCAACGACCAGGCCACCAAGAAGAATCCGGACCAGGTCGCCTGTATCGACTTCGACCCCGGCCTCGACGCGCAGGATTTCGACCAGAAGGCCCTTTCCAAGACACTGAAGCTGTCCGAGACGGTGGAGGGCGATACGGCGCAGGTGGTGGCGAGTTTCAGTCTTTTTCCGGAAGGAGACGATTCGCAGCGCGAAATGCACTGGTCGCTGAAGAAGGTCGACGGCAAGTGGAAGATATCGGACATTGCATCGAAGACCAGCGACTGGACGCTGAGCCAGCTCGAATGCATGGCGGGCCAAGATCCGGAGTGATGCGATGGCCGGTCGCACGCTTCTTTTGTTCTCGGCCGTGTGCCTGCTGGCGGCGGACTTGAACGGCGCGGCCGCTCAGGGGCTGTTGGGCGCGCCGCCGGCAAAAGCTCCGGCCGGGACCGCGCCCGATGACAGCGTGACGCCGCCGGCAACCCCGCCTGGCGGCGCCGCGGAGCCGCCGACCCCACCCGTCGCATCGCCGCCAAGCGAGCCTGCCGCTCCAATCCAGCCGGGGTCGCCGACCGCGGTGGTGCGGCCGTTCTACGATCAGGTCGGCCTGGAGGTCGATCCTGCTCAGCGCGGCCATTTCATCGATCCGGCGAAAGCCGTGCTCGACAAGAGCGATGCCTTGCGCAAATCCGGGCAGGGCGAGTGCCTGGACCCCAACATGGCGCTCGACAATGCGGACTACGACAAGGCCGAGATCGACAAGAGCCTGAAGACGCTCGAAGCGATCAATGGCGACCAGGCCAAGGTGATCGTCGCCTTCGTCGTCGCCGGTAACCCGCACCGCCTCGAATGGAAGTTCAAGAAGGTCGATGGCGAATGGAAGATAGCGGACCTTTTGTCGGTGACCGGCGAATGGGCGCTCAGCCAGTACCAGTGCGAATGATGGCCGAACTAGCCGCGCCCGCGATAGGGGGTGACGCCGGTATCCGGCAGCCAGGCGCCTTCGGGCGGAGCGCCGGTCTGCCAGAACACATCGATCGGAATGCCGCCGCGCGGATACCAATAGCCGCCTATGCGCAACCAGAGCGGCTTGGTCGCGGCCACGATGCGGCGTCCGATCATCACCGTGCAGTCTTCATGGAAGGCGCCATGGTTGCGAAACGAGGTCATGAACAGCTTGAGCGACTTCGATTCCACCAGGGCGGCATCGGGTGCGTAGTCGATGACGATGTGGGCGAAATCCGGCTGTCCGGTCACCGGGCAGAGCGAGGTGAATTCCGGGCAGGTAAAGCGCACGATCGCCGGCGGCCCGTCGCCGCGCGAAAACGGCACGGTTTCCAGGACCGCGGCTTCGGGGCTCTGTGGCGTCTCGACGTGCGTGCCGAGCTGGGTGAGATTTTTGGTATCGATCATATGCGGTTTCCCTTGGATTTGCCGCTCATTAGCACAAATTAAAACGGCAGGAAGACGATGACCAGCAACGACCCGCTTCTCCAACCCTACCAGCTCAAGCATTTGACGCTGAAGAACCGGGTGATGTCGACCAGCCACGAGCCGGCTTACTCGGAGGACGGCATGCCGAAGGAGCGCTACCGGCTCTACCATGCCGAAAAGGCCAAGGGCGGCATGGCGCTGACCATGACCGCCGGCTCGGCGATCGTTTCGCGCGACAGCCCGGCTGCTTTCGGCAATCTGCACGTCTATGACGACCGCATCGTGCCGTGGCTGGCCGAACTCACCGATGCCTGCCATGAGCATGACTGCAAGGTGATGATCCAGATCACCCATCTTGGCCGCCGCACGGGTTGGAACAAGGCCGACTGGCTGCCGGTGCTCTCGGCTTCGCCGGTGCGCGAGCCGGCGCATCGCGCTTTCCCCAAGACCATCGAGGACTGGGACATCGAGCGCATCGTCGCCGACTATGCGTCGGCCGCCCAGCGCTGCCAGGCGGCCGGGCTCGACGGCATCGAGTTCGAATCCTACGGCCATCTGATGGACGGCTTCTGGTCGCCTGCCACCAATCATCGCGATGACGAGTATGGCGGTTCGCTCGACAACCGCCTGCGCTTCACCAACATGGTGCTCGATGCGGTGCGGGCGGCGGTCGGCGAGAAATTCGTCGTCGGCATCCGCATGGTCGCCGACGAGGATTTCGACAAAGGCCTGTCGAAGGAGGAGGGCGTCGAGATCGCCAGGCGGCTGGCCGGCTCCGGCAAGCTCGATTTCCTCAACATCATCCGGGGCTCGATCGAGACCGACGCGGCGCTCACCAAGGTCATTCCGGTGACCGGCATGCGGTCTTCGCCGCATCTCGATTTCGCCGGCGAGGTGAGGGCGGCGACGAAATTCCCGACCTTCCACGCGGCGCGCATTTCCGATGTCGCCACCGCGCGCCATGCGATCGCCACCGGCAAGCTCGACATGGTCGGCATGACACGCGCCCATATCGCGGATCCGCACATCATCAAGAAGGTGATGGAGGGCCGCGAGCACGAGATACGTCCCTGTGTCGGCGCTACCTATTGTCTCGACCGCATCTATGAAGGCGGCGAGGCGCTATGCGTTCACAATGCGGCGACCGGCCGCGAGGCGGATATCCCGCACGTCATTGTCAAGACGGAAGGGCCCAAGCGGAAAGTGGTGGTCGTCGGCGCCGGCGCTGGTGGGCTGGAGGCGGCGCGCGTCGCAGCCGAGCGCGGTCATCAAGTCACGATCCTCGAGGCATCATCACAAGCTGGCGGCCAGGTGCGTCTGGCGACCCAGAACCCGCGCCGCAAGGAATTGATCGGCATCATCGACTGGCGGCTGGCCGAACTCGACCGGCTCGGCGTCGAGATCCGCTATGACACCTGGGCGGAACAGGACGATGTTCTGGCGCTGGCGCCCGACGTCGTGGTGATCGCCACCGGTGGCCTGCCGCAGAACCCGCCGCTGGCCTCCGGCGACAATCTCGTCACCTCGAGCTGGGACATCGTGGCCGGCAGCGTCAAGCCGGCCGAAAATGTGCTGCTCTACGACGACAATGGCGGCCATCAGGGCATGGGCGCGGCCGAACTGATTGCCAACAGCGGCTCGAAGCTGGAACTGGTTTCGCCGGAACGCTTCTTCGCCCCCGAAATGGGCGGCATGAATCACGTACCCTATGTCAGGGCCTTCCAGGAAAAGGGCGTCACCGTCACCATCAATACCCGCCTGCGCTCGGTGCGGCGCGAGGGCAATCAACTGATCGCGGAACTCGCTTCGGATTTCGCCGATGGCTGGCGCGGAGAGCGCAGGGTCGACCAGGTGGTGGTCGAGCACGGCACGGCGCCGCTCGACGATCTGTATCTTTCGCTGAAACCGCTGTCGAAGAACGGTGGTGCGGTTGACTATGAGCGTCTGGCCAACGGCGGCGACATTTTTCCCAAGCGCAACGCGGATGGCGGCTTCGTGCTCTTGCGCATCGGCGACGCGGTTGCCTCGCGCAACATCCACGCCGCCATCTATGACGGGATCAGGTTCGGGATCAGGATTTGATCACGATCGGGTGGCGCGCAACGACCTTTGCAAGGAGAGCCACCTGCCGCTCTGGTCCGTTGCGCGCCGCGCATGATCGGCTTTCACCGGCCGTGCGATTCTAAAACATCTTGGCGGTCGCCATGCAGAGCACGGTGATGACCAGCAGCCCGCCGGCTATGCGTTCGCCCCTGGTCATTTTCGCGCGCAGCGCCGTTTGGGTCGCGGCATCGGCGCCGGCAAGCTGCCTGCTGGCGGAGCCCACAAGCGCGCCTTGCACGCCGGCGGCGATCAGCGCCGTCAAAATGCCGAGCGCCAGTATCTTTTCCATCGAGCCAAAAGCACCCTCATGAAAGAAATACCAGAGCAGCAAACCGGTCAGGAAAGCCAAACCGGCCGCGCCCATTTGCGGCCGGAAGAACCGCTCTGCCCGGATGTCCGGATCGCGGCCAACCGCGATGGTCGTGCCGGCCCAGAAGACGCCGGCCATGACGTGCAGGCCGATGACGGCGATATAAACATATTGCATGACCGCATTCCTCTCATTCGCCCACCGCCTACGCACCGCAACCATGCTGCGATGCCATCAATAAGGCAAAATTAGATATCTAACGGTTAGATGTCAATCACGAAGCCAAGTTTCACATTCCCACTGCTTGCTCTACTGTCAGATCATGACACCATTTGACCGCCCGCCGGTCGGCATGAATCTCGGCCGAACCGCCAAGCTTGTCGCACAAGCCTTCGACGCTGCCTTGGTTGAAGCAGGCGGCACATTGCCGGTCTGGCTCACGCTGCTGTCTGTCAAGTCGAGCGAGCTTGCCAATCAGCGCGAACTCGCCGGCATGATCGGCATCCAGGGCGCGACGCTGACCCATCATCTCAACGCGATGGAAGCGCAGGGCCTGCTGACGCGGCGGCGCGATCCCGTCAATCGCCGGGTTCACCTGGTCGAATTGACGGAGAGGGGAGAAGCGCTGTTCGAGACGTTGCGGCAAGCGGCACTCGTCTTCGACAAGCGGCTTCGCAAAGGGCTGCCAGACGAGCGTCTGGCGGAATTTGCGCAGGTGCTTGCGGCGTTGCGAAAAAACGTAGAGGGCTAGGAATACCGGCCTGTTGGACGCACTGGCCTCGGCATGCATACCGACCATGAACAACGTTGCCGGAACCTGCGCGGCCTCCAAGACGTCGAGGATGTTGCTTGTACCGTTCAGCGGACCGTCGTCGAAGGTGAGATAGATGGTGCGATCCGCGCCATGGGCAGGCAACGCCGACATCAACATGGCTGCCAGGGCAAGCCGAAAGAATGTCATGGGGCCGCTATCCCCTCGCGATCAGGACAGGCCGCCATTTCCGCGGCTGCTTGTCAAGGCTGGCCGGGTTACGCCAGGCTTCCCTGCAATACCGTCAGCCTGGCTTTCTTCGGCATGCGGGCGGTCAGCCATTCGAGCGCCTTGTCATGCGGCATCGGGAAGGCGATGGAATAGCCCTGCACCTGGTCGCAGCCGATCGCCATCAGCGAGTCGAGCTCGGCCTCGGTTTCGGCACCCTCGGCGACGATGGAGATGCCCAGCCCCCGGGCAAGTTCAGTGATGGCGCGCACGATCTTGGAGTTGTCGCCATTCTCGTGGATGTTTTGCACGAAGCGACGGTCGATCTTGAGCCTGTCGATCTCGTTGGGATTGACGTGGCTGAGCGAAGCATAGCCGGTGCCGAAATCATCGAGTTCCAGATGCACGCCGGCCGCCCTGATATGACGCAGCTTCGCCGCGATGCCAGTCTTCTCGTCGTCCAGAATGACGGATTCGACGATTTCCAGCGACAGTTTCTGCGGCGGCAGTCCGGCTTTCTCCAGCGTATCGAACAAAAACGCATCGAAATCATGCTCGCGCAACTCGGTACCCGAGACATTGACCGCAAGCCGGCCGAAGGCAATCCCGGCACGGTTCCACTCGGCGGCCTCGTTGATCGCCTTGCTGATCACGATGCGGCCGATCTCCGGCATGAAGCCGCATTTCTCGGCCACCGGGATGAATTCGCCCGGCGAGATCATGCCGCGCTCGGGATGATTCCAGCGCACGAGCGCTTCGATGCCACTAATGGTGCCGTCGGTCAGCGAGACCTGCGGCTGGAAATAGACCTGGAACGCCTTTTCGGAAATGGCGACCTTGATGTCATGTTCGAGCTGCTTGCGGTAGTCGAGTTCGCGGCGCAGTTCCTCGGAAAAGAACGAGAAGTTGCCGCCACCCATTTTCTTGGCGGAGTAGAGCGCCAGATCGGCATGGACGAGCAGGTCCTGCGCGTTGTCGGCATCGATCGGATAGACCGCGATGCCGCCGCTGGCGCCCGGGAGAATGGTGGTGCCCTGGAACACGATCGGCTCGTTGATGTGCACCAGGATGCGCCGTGCCAGCATGTTGATGTCCTCGGTGCTGCCGGCCCCGTTGAGGATCATCACGAATTCGTCGCCGCCGAGCCGCGCGCACAGATCCGAGGCGCGGCAGGAATCGCGCATGCGCTGTGCCGTCACGACCAGGACATAGTCGCCGGCGGCGTGGCCCAGCGTATCGTTGATCTGCTTGAAGCGATCGAGGTCGAGCTGGACTACGGCCAGGCGCTCGCGCCGGCGATGCGCGCCCTTGATCAGCGTCTCGAAATGGTCGGTGAGGAAGGTGCGGTTGTGCAGGCCGGTCAGGCCGTCATGCACAGCGATGAAGGCCATCGAATTGCGCGCGTCGACCAACTCACGCGTCTTGCGCAGGATCGCGTTGGACATCGGCCTGAAGATGAACAGCGCCACCAGCAGGATGACGCCGAGTGTGGCGTAGAACAGCGTGCGGTGGAGGGAGAGCAGCTTTTCGGAGCGCTCGTCGGCATCGGCGCTGATGCGCTGGCCGAGCGCGGCATAGCCCGACAGCGTGGCATTGGCGACCGAGGCATCGAGATTGACGCGTTCGGCGCCGCCCTTGTAGCCGCCATTGTCGCCAAGATTGAGCTGCGATTCCAGTGCGGAGACCAGCCGGTCGCCATTGGCGATCAGGCCAACCGAGAAATAGTCCAGATGAAAGGGCTTGGCGAAAAGCACGCTCTGGATCGACTTCGCATCGAGCTTGGCCGGCGATTGCGGATCCGCGCCCGTCTGCTTGAGCAGCAGATCGTAGTTCGTCTCGAACTCCGCCGTGGCCTGCTTCAGCGCGCTGACCAGCGCCGGCTGCTTGTCGCGCGAGGCGGCGCCCGTTGCGTTGGCCAGGAAGACGATGCGCTGCGACAGCGTCTTCTGCGTACCGACGATGTCGAGCAAGGTGTTGTTGTGCTGCTGCGTGGCCATCGTCTGCTGCAGCAGGACGAAGGAGGCCGCGACCATGGCGGCAATGATCAGCAGCGCCAGCCAGTAGCCAGCCTTGATCAGCAGTATGAGCTTGCCTGAAACGGTTTGCACCGGCTGCTGAGACATGTTCGGGGGCGGTCCTCTCGCCAACGGATTTATGCGAGCACCATTGAACTGCAAACGTTAACAGGACTGGAAATCGACAACCGGTCGGCGCGGACGAGAGGCGGAAAGATCACGAAATGGTTATCGGGTTCTTTCGCGGCCGGCCCGCATTTGAGCATTCGTCGGCCCATGCATTTCCGGGTGGCCACCTGGGCAATGTCGGAACGTCCCAGCTGATGCTGCCCGGCCACCTGATCCGGTCGCTTTTGCGATGGATTTTTTGTGCGGGCGGGACGACAGTCTGCCGAAGTCAAACGGGGCCCGATCATGACCGCAGCATTTCTCTCCCATATCGACAGCGAGCTTGCCGGGTTGAAATCCGCCGGGCTCTACAAGTCCGAGCGGGTGATTTCCTCGATGCAGTCGGCTGAGATCGAGGTCGGCGGCGAGAAAGTGCTGAACTTCTGCGCCAACAACTATCTCGGCCTTGCCGACAGCGCGGAACTGCGCGCGGCGGCCACGCAGGCGCTCGACCGCTACGGCTACGGCATGGCCTCGGTGCGCTTCATCTGCGGGACGCAGGAAGAACACAAGCAGCTCGAGACGACGATTTCGTCGTTCCTCGGCTTGGAGGACACCATCCTCTACGGCTCCTGCTTCGACGCCAATGGCGGCCTGTTCGAGACGCTGCTTGGCGAGGAAGACGCAATCATTTCCGACGCGCTCAATCACGCCTCGATCATCGACGGCGTCCGGCTGTCAAAGGCCAAACGCTTTCGCTACGCCAACAACGACATGGCCGATCTCGAGGCACGCCTGAAGGAAGCCAAGGATTGCCGCTTCCGGCTGATCGCCACCGACGGCGTGTTTTCCATGGACGGCATCATCGCCAATCTCTCAGGCGTCTGCGACCTGGCCGAAAAATACGACGCCATGGTCATGGTGGATGACAGCCATGCGGTCGGCTTCGTCGGCGGCAATGGGCGCGGTTCGCCCGAGCATTGCGGTGTCGAGGGCAGGGTTGACATCATCACCGGCACGCTCGGCAAGGCGCTCGGCGGCGCTTCCGGCGGCTACACCTCGGGCAAGAAGCAGGTGGTCGACTGGCTGCGCCAGCGGTCGCGGCCTTATCTCTTCTCCAACACGCTGATGCCGGCGATCGCCGGCGCCTCGATCAAGGTGTTCGAGCTGATCCGCAATGGCGACGGATTGCGCGAGCGCCTATATGCCAATGCGGCGCGGTTCAGGTCCCAGATGGGCAAGCTTGGCTTCACGCTGGCCGGGGCCGACCATCCGATTATCCCGGTGATGCTGGGCGATGCCACATTGGCGCAGGAGATGGCGGCGCGCATGCTGAAGCGTGGTATCTACGTCATTGGATTCTCATTCCCTGTGGTGCCGAAGGGCCAAGCCCGCATCCGCACCCAGATGTCGGCGGCGCACTCCAGCGCCGACATCGACCGGGCCGTGGAAGCGTTCGGAGCGGTCGGCAGGGAATTGGGCGTGATTTCCTGAAGGGCCGGTAGCGAAAAGCGATTCCGGATCAAGAGATTCAAGGGACAAGAGAATGTCGAACATGATGAAGGCACTGGTGAAGGCCAAGGCCGAACCGGGCATCTGGATGGAAGAGGTTCCGGTGCCGGAGATCGGCCCCAACGATGTGCTGATCAAGATCAAGAAGACCGCAATCTGCGGCACCGACGTCCACATCTACAACTGGGACCAGTGGGCGCAAAAGACGGTTCCTGTGCCGATGGTGACCGGCCACGAATTCGTCGGCACGGTCGCCGACTTTGGTGCCGCGGTCACCGAATACAAGGTCGGCCAGCGGGTGTCGGGCGAGGGACACATCGTCTGCGGTCATTGCCGCAACTGCCGCGCGGGCAGGGGACATCTGTGCCGTAACACGCTCGGCGTCGGCGTCAACCGTCCCGGCGCCTTCGGCGAGTACCTGGCCATTCCCCAGCACAATGTGGTGCCGATCCCCGACGACGTGCCGGACGAGATTGCCGCGATCTTCGATCCCCTGGGCAATGCGGTCCACACGGCGTTGTCCTTCGATCTGGTCGGCGAGGATGTGCTGGTCACCGGCGCCGGACCGATCGGCATCATGGGCGCGCTGGTGGCGCAGTGCGTCGGCGCACGCAAGGTTGTCATCACCGACATCAACCCGGTGCGCCTGGCGCTGGCGAAGAAACTCGGCGTCCAGCATGTCGTCGACGCTTCGCAGGAGAAGCTGCGCGACGTCATGCCGGCACTCGGCATGACAGAAGGTTTCGATGTCGGATTGGAGATGTCGGGCGCCGCGCCTGCCTTCCGCGACATGATCGACACCATGAACAATGGCGGCAAGATCGCCATCCTCGGCATCGCCCCGACTGGTTTCGAGATCGACTGGAACAAGGTCATCTTCAAGATGCTGCACTTGAAGGGCATCTACGGCCGCGAGATGTTCGAGACCTGGTACAAGATGATCGCCCTGGTGCAGGGCCCGCTCGACGTCTCGGCGCTCATCACGCACCGCATCGGCATCGACGATTTCCAGGCCGGCTTCGATGCGATGCGCAGCGGCAGTTCCGGCAAGGTGGTGATGGACTGGTAACCGCGCGCATAGCGCCATCCGGTCTGCGCGAGGCGCCCCCTCTGTCCTGCCGGACATCTCCCCTCAAGGGGGAGATCAAATAACGGGATAGCTTTGCGCCAGGACGGAGGGGCGCGCTGTCCCGCCAGCCTATCCCCATTCTTTCAGCGCTACTTTTGTTCCAATGCCCTTTCAAGTGCCGCCACCCCACGCACAATCGCCGCACGTTCGTCCACGCCAAGTTTCGCCAGCAGTTCCCGCTCGAAACTCTGCGCCAGCGGCACCATCTCGCGATAGGCTGCAAGCCCGACTTTGGTAAGCGTCAAGTGCTCGACGCGGCGGTCGTTCTCGTCAGGTGTTCGTACCAGCCAGCGCCGCCGTTCTAACTCGGCCACGGCGCGCGAGACCTTGGTCTTGTGCATGGCCGACTGCTCGCCAAGTTCCGTCGCGGTCATCGTGCCGCGCTGTCCCAATCCCGACAACGTGCGCCATTCGGGCCGGGTCAGGCCATGGCGGTCCTTGTAGACCTTCGAGAATTCGCGGCTGACCGCATCGGCAAGGCGGTAGAGCCGGTAGGGCAGAAAGCTTTCGAGTTCGAGAATGTCCATTGTCCGCATCCGGGAAAAACGGAAGATTGATAGTTACATTTTCGATGGTTACAAATGAAACCAATTTGGTCAATCCGGGAGGAAGCAATGGCCTTTTCCTACATGCCGGGTTTCGGCAACGACTTCGAAACCGAAACCTTGCCCGGCTCGCTGCCGCAGGGACGAAACTCGCCGCAGCGGCCGGCCTACGGCCTCTACGCCGAGCAGCTTTCAGGCTCGCCCTTCACCGCTCCGCGCGGCACCAATGAGCGTTCCTGGCTCTATCGCATCCGGCCGAGCGTCAAGCACACGGGCAGGTTCAAGGTGGCGAGTTATCCCCTGTGGAAGAGCGCGCCCAATGTCGGCGACCACGAGCTGGCGCTTGGCCAGTACCGCTGGAATCCGGTGCCGATGCCGAAAGAGCCGACCGACTTCATCAAGGGTATGCGCACCATCACCACCGCCGGCGACGTGCTTGGCCAGGCCGGCATGGCTGCCCATGTCTATGTCGCCAACCGCTCGATGACCGACGATCATTTCTTCAATGCCGACGGCGAGCTGCTGATCGTGCCGCAGGTGGGCAGCTTGCGCTTCATCACCGAGATGGGCGTCATCGAGCTTCGGCCCGGTGAAATCGCCGTGCTGCCGCGCGGCCTCGTCTTCAAGGTCGAACTGGTCGACGCCGAGGCACGCGGCTATGTCTGCGAGAATTACGGCGCCAAGCTGACGCTGCCTGACCGTGGCCCGATCGGCGCCAATTGCCTGGCCAACCCGCGCGACTTCAAGACGCCTTGCGCCTGGTTCGAGGAGACAGAGACGCCGTGCCGGCTGATCGTGAAATGGTGCGGCAATTTTCACGTCACCGAGATCGGCCATTCGCCGCTCGACGTCGTTGCCTGGCACGGCAACTACGCGCCCTATAAATATGATCTGGCGACGTTTTCGCCGGTCGGCGCGCTGCTGTTCGATCACCCCGACCCGTCGATCTTCACCGTGCTGACGGCGCCGAGCGGCGAGGAAGGCACCGCCAACATAGATTTCGTCATCTTCCCGCCGCGTTGGCTGGTGGCGGAAGATACGTTCCGGCCGCCCTGGTACCATCGCAACATCATGAGCGAGTTCATGGGCCTGATCCACGGCCAGTACGACGCGAAGGAGGAAGGTTTCGTGCCCGGCGGCATCAGCCTGCACAATCTGATGCTGGCCCATGGCCCGGATGCGCCTGGCTTCGAAAAGGCCTCGCGCGCGGACCTGAAACCAGTCAAGCTCGACAACACCATGGCCTTCATGTTCGAGACCCGCTTTCCGCAGATGCTGACCCGCTACGGCGCCGAACTCGAAACCCGGCAGGACAACTACATCGATTGCTGGGCCGACCTGAAGAAACGCTTTAATGGCACGCCCGAGGGCGACTGGTCTTGAGCGGCAAGCCAATGCCAGACCGGTTGGTGCTGCTCGGGTCGAAAGGCGGTCCGGCACTGCGGCCGGGCGGGCCGTGGCCGAGCTCGACGCTGCTCGAAATCGGCGGGCGAGCCATCGTCGTCGATTGCGGGCTCGGCGTGACGCGCGGTCTGGTCGATGCCGGTGTCAGCCTGAAGGCACTCGACCTGATCTTCATCACGCATCTGCATTCCGACCATGTGCTGGAACTCGGGCCGCTTATCCACACCGCCTGGACGGCCGGATTGGCGACGCCGGTCACCGTGTTCGGGCCGCCTGGACTTGGCCACTACTGGCGGCGCTTTTGTCAGGCGATGGAATTCGACATCGAGATCCGCATCGCCGACGAGGGCCGCCCCGATATTCGCGAGTTGGTCTCTATCGACGAATTCGGCCAAGGGCATGTGGTCGAGCAGCGCGGACTGAAGGTGACGGCGCTGCGCGTCGACCATCCGCCTGTGACCGATTGCTTCGCCTTGCGCTTCGAGCATGGGGGAAACAGCGTGGTGTTCTCGGCCGATACTGCTTTCTTTCCGCCGCTGGCCGATTTTGCCGATGGCGCTGCTATCCTCGTCCATGAAGCCATGCTGGAAGAAGGCATCGAGCGGCTGGTTGCCAGAACCGGCAATGGCGCGCGGCTCAGGGAACATCTGCTCGCCAGTCACAGCTTTGCCGAGGAGGCAGGCCGTATCGCCAGCGATGCCGGCGTCACAAGATTGGTGCTCAATCACCTCATTCCAGCCGACGATACCGAGATCGGCGAGGTCGACTGGATAGCCGCTGTCAGGAAAACATGGGCTGGCGACTTGACGATCGCTCGCGACGGCCTTGTTGTGGAGTTAAGCGGCGCCAAGGCCGCATCAGGAGAGGGAACCGCATGAAGCTTGCCACGCTGAAGGACGGAACACGCGACGGAAAACTCGTCGTCGTTTCGCGCGACCTGACGCAATACACGGACGCCTCGTTCCTGGCGCGGACGCTGCAGGCCGCACTCGACGACTGGCGCAGGATCTCGCCGCATCTCGCGACCATAGCGGAATCGCTGGAGAACAATGCGATGCCGGCGGCCCGTTTTCACGAGCATGACGCGCATTCGCCGCTGCCGCGCGCCTATCAATGGGCCGACGGCTCGGCCTATGTGAACCATGTCGAACTGGTGCGGAAGGCGCGCGGCGTCGAGATGCCGGCAAGCTTCTGGACCGACCCGCTGATCTACCAGGGTGGCTCGGATTCCTTCGTTGCCCCGCGCGATCCGATCCGTCTAGCGGACGAGGCCTTCGGCATCGACATGGAAGCCGAGATCGCCGTCATCGTCGACGATGTGCCGATGGGCGCCAGCCTCGAGGAAGCGCGCGCCGCGATCCGGCTGGTCATGCTGGTCAACGATGTCACGCTGCGCGCGCTGACCGGGCCGGAACTGGCCAAGGGATTCGGCTTCTTCCAGTCGAAACCGTCCTCCGCCTTCTCTCCGGTCGCGGTGACGCCGGATGAGCTGGGCGATGCCTGGGACGGCGGCAAGGTCAATCTGCCGCTGCTTGCCGACATCAACGGCAAGCCGTTCGGCCGCGCCGATGCCGGTGTCGACATGACCTTCGATTTTCCGGCCCTGATTGCTCACGCTGCCCGCACAAGGCCGCTGGTGTCAGGCACCATCATCGGCTCGGGTACGGTGTCCAACAAACTCGACGGCGGCCCGGGCAAGCCGGTCTCTGCGGGCGGAGCCGGTTATTCCTGCATCGCCGAACTGCGCATGATCGAGACCATTGTGTCAGGCGAGCCCAAGACACCTTTCCTGCGCTTCGGCGACACCGTGCGCATCGAGATGAAGGACAGATCAGGGCATTCGATCTTCGGCGCCATCGAGCAGAAGGTCGAGAAATACCAGCGGTAGGCACAATGAGAGGTTTGAGTGATGGACCTGCTGGATCATCTGCGTCGCATGGCGAAGAACAATCTCTGGTCGAACGACCGGCTCTATCGCGCCGTGCTTGCGCTGAAGCCCGGTGAATTCGAGGCCGAGCGCACCAACTTTTTCCCGTCGATCAAGGCAACGCTCAACCATGTCCTCGCGGTCGATCATCTCTATCTCGATTTTCTCGAAGACGGCGGCCTCGGTGCGGCTGCCTACGATGACTTCGTGCCTTTCGATGCCGCGCCGGAGCTTTACCTGGCTCAGCTTGCGGCCGACCGGCGGCTGATCGCCTTCTGCGATGGCCTGTCAAAGGCCGATCTCGATCGCAGCGTCGTCACCGACCGGCGCGAGGACGGCATGATCCCGGAAAAGACCGGCGATATCCTGGCGCACGTCTTCCTGCACGACATCCACCATCGGGGCCAGGTGCATGCCATGCTCGCGGGTACCTCCGTAGCGCCGCCGCAGCTCGACGAGTTCCTGCTCGATTATGACGTTAAGTTGAGAACAGCGGAGGTCGAACGGCTGGGATTATGAAACGTCATGCCAGCGCGACGTCATAGAGAGCAAATTGCTTGTCCGCTGTCAGGATGGTGAGATTCTCGACCTGCGCTTGGGCGATCAGCAGTCGGTCGAACGGATCGCCATGGTGGCGGGGAAGGCGGCCGACAACATGCGCATGCTGAAACGTGATGGTCAGCGGCTGGAATTGCATTCTCGGGAGTAACGCCGGCAGGTCGTCCGGAACGTCGAGTTTGCCGATCGATCGCTTGATCGCGATTTCCCAAACGCTTGCCGCGCTGGCGTAAACGGTCGCGTCCGATGCAAGGACAGCCCGGTGCTCCTCGCTGAGTCGAGGGTCGTCCTTAATAGACCAAAGGATAATTTGCGTATCGGCAAGAAAGGAGCCGGCAGTCATTTGACGTATTTGTCCCATTCGGGACCGAGTTCGTCAAAATCGTCCGCTATCCAAATCTTGCCCTTTAAGGCGCCAATACGGGGCAGGAGATTTTCGCCGAGCGGTGGCACCAGCCGAGCCGCGATCTTGCCGTGACGTGTAAGCACGATCTCTTCGCCAGCTTCCGCACGGCTGATCAGTTCCGACAGTTTTGCCTTGGCTTCTGCAATGGAAACATTCATGGGCTCGACCTCTTATGACCAAAATTTAGGTCATCATTAGTCGAGCCGCAAGCGGAGCCGGAGAAATTACTCTGCCGCCTGAACCTTGATCACACCGCGCTTGATCTGGTCCTGCTCGATCGATTCGAACAGCGCGCGGAAATTGCCTTCGCCAAAGCCTTCGTCGCCCTTGCGCTGGATGAACTCGAAGAAGATCGGCCCGATCACGGTCTTCGAAAAGATCTGCAAAAGAATCTTGGTCATGCCGCCGTCGACCACACCTTCGCCGTCGATCAGGATGCCATGCTTCTTCATCCGCTCGATCGGCTCGTCATGGCCGTTCACGCGGTCATACGACATGTCATAGTAGGTCTCGGGCGGGCCGGGCATGAATTTCAGCCCGTTCTCCGCGAGCTTGTCGGTGGCGGCGTAGATCTCGTCGGTTCCCACCGCGATGTGCTGGATGCCTTCGCCATTGTACTTCTTCAGATATTCGGCGATCTGGCTGGTTTCATCCTTGGACTCATTGAGCGGAATGCGGATCTTGCCGCAGGGCGAGGTGATCGCCCGGCTGACCAGGCCCGTGATCTTGCCGTCGATGTCGAAGAAATGGATCTGCTTGAAACCGAACAGATTGCGGTAGAAATCCCACCATTTGTCCATCTGGCCGCGATAGACGTTGTGGGTCAGGTGGTCGAGGAAATAGAAGCCGACGCCTTGCGGCTTGGGGTCGCGTTCGCCGAGCCACTCGAATTCGGCGTCGTAGGCCGAGCCCTTCTTGCCATAGCTGTCGATGAAATAGAGCAGCGAGCCGCCGATGCCGACGATAGCAGGCACGTCGAGCGCCTTGTCGTCGCCTTCGTAAGGCGTGGCGCCCTTCGAGACGGCATGCTCGAAAGCATGCTTGGCATCGACCATCCGCCAGGCCATCGAGGCAGCACAGGGGCCGTGCTTGTCGGCGAATTTCATCGCATGCGAGCCGGGCTCGGCATTGACGACATAGTTGATGTCGCCCTGGCGCCAGACGGTGATGTCCTTGGTGCGATGCCTGGCTACCGCGACATAACCCATGCGGGTGAACAGCTCGGCCAGCTTCTGCGGCTCCGGATGCGCGAATTCGACGAACTCGAAACCGTCGGTGCCGGCGGGGTTGTCTTTGCTGATCGTGGCGGGCGGGGCGTCGTGCGGGAAAGGACCCATGATATCCTCCGGAAGCTGCTCGGCCTGAAAAGCCGTTCGAACCATAATAGCGCGGAGCCCACGCACGGTGCTTGCATTTAAACGCTTGAAATGGTGAGGTCATGCGCGAACCGTGCATGATGAAGGCAAAAGTCATGGATGACGCGCGCATTGACCAGTTCGACCGCAAGATAATGGCGCTTTTGCAAGCCGACGCGCGGCTCACCAACAACGATCTCTCCGAGCGGGTGAACCTCTCTGCCTCGCAATGCTCGCGCCGCCGCCAACGGTTGGAGGAGGACGGCTACATCAAGGGCTATCGAGCGGTGCTCGACCGCGACAAGCTCGGTTTCTCGCTGGTCAACGTCATCTCGGTGACACTGGCCACCCACAATCGCGACAATGCGCGCCGCTTCGGCGAATTGGTGGCACGGCTGCCCGAGGTGCAGGAGGCTCACGCACTGACCGGCGAGATGGATTACATCCTGAAGGTCGTAACGCCAGACCTCAAATCACTGTCGGAATTCGTCAACGGCGTGCTCCTGCCGCACGAATCCGTGCAGCATGTGAAGACGGCGATCGTGCTGGAGACGCTGAAGGAGACCGGCGCGCTGCCGATTTAACCCTTCGACTGCTGGATCAGCCCGTACAGATTGGTACAGCGGGCGCCGGAGCGGCAATAGGCGAACACCGGGCCGTCGAGCTCGTCGAGTGCCTCGGCCTGGGCGTCGACATTCTCTCGCGTGATCTGGCCGCTGATCACCGGAATGTAGCGAAAGGCGAGGCCAGCGGCCTCGACCGCGGCCTTGAGCGTGTCCGCCGAAGGCTGTCCCGGCTGCTCATCATCAGGCCGGTTGCAGATCACGCTCTTGAAGCCGGCTTCCTTGATGGCGGCAACGTCCTCGGGCTGGATCTGGCCCGAGACCGAATAGTCTTCGCTGATCTGGCGGTATTCCATGGCTCGTATCCTCGCGATCTCTTTGACGGCAGTCTTGCCACTCCGGGAGGGGGGCGGCAATCCGCATCGAAGGAATTCTCTGCCAAATAGACATCGCGCGCCAGAAAATCCAACCGGGCCGATACGGCCCGGCTGGCCGCAGATCAAACTCAGCTGCCGAGAATGGCGCCTTTGATCTGGCGGATGTTGTTGTGCATCATGTCGATATAGGTCGAGCCGGGGCCGTCGGGCTGCGACAGCGCGTCCGAGTAAAGCGTGCCGCCGACCTTGATGCCGGTCTCGCTGGCAATCTGCTCGATCAGGCGAGTGTTGGTGATGTTCTCGACGAAGATGGCCGCGGCCTTGTCCTGCTTGACCTGCTCGACCAACTTGGCGACATCGGCGGCCGACGGCTCGGAATCGGTCGAGATACCTTGCGGGGCGAGGAAGGTCAGGCCGTATTCGTGCTCGAAATAGCCGAAGGCGTCATGCGAGGTGATGACGACGCGCTTTGCTTCGGGGATCGACTGGATCGCCGCCTTCACTTCGCCTTCCAGCGCGTCGAGCTTCTTGGTGTAGGCGGCGGCATTGGTCTGGTAGCTGACGCAGCCGTCGCTGTCGGCCGCACAGAAAGCTTCGGCGATGTTCTTCACATAGATCCTGGCATTGGCGATCGACTGGAAGGCGTGCGGATCGGTGACCGTCTTGCCGCCGCCGGTGCCGGCGCCTTCGGCCGCGTCGGCTTCGGCGAATTCAGGCTTGAAGTCGATCGGCGTCACACCCTTGGTCAGCGTGACGATCGAGGCCTTGGTGGCGCTGGCATCGACCAGCCGCTGCAGGAAACCTTCGAAATGTAGGCCGTTGACCAGCACGATGTCGGCCTTGGCCATGGCGACCGCGTCGGCAGGGCTTGGCTCATAGACATGAGCGTCGCCGTCCGGCCCGACGATCGTGGTGATCGCGACGCGGTCGCCGCCGACGTTTTTGGCAAAGTCGGCAATGACCGTAAAGCTGGCGACCACTTTCAGCGGCGCCGCCAAGGCCGATGATGCGCCAAAGGCGGTTAATGTTATAACGCTCAATGTCAGGGCGGCGTGGATCGTTTTCAGCATAAGCGGGGTTCCTTCTAGGGGGTGAGGCGGATCAGGCCGTTCTGTGACGGTGATGGATGATGCGACCGCGCAGGATGCCGCGCGTGCCAAACAGGATCGAGGCGAAATAAACGACACCGGCCGACAGGATGATGGCCGGGCCGGAGGGCAACGACGCATGATAGGACAAGAGCAATCCGGCAATGCAGGAGGCAAAGCCGATCAGCACCGCCAGCACGCACATCGGCTCGACGCGTGCGGTCCAGAATCGCGCGGCTGCCGCCGGCAGCATCATCAATCCGACGGATAGCAAAGTGCCGAGCGCCTGGAAGCCGCCGACGAGATTGAGCACGACGAGGCCGAGGAAGATGAAATGCACCGGGCTGCCCATGCGGCTGACCGAACGCAGGAACAGCGGGTCGAGGCATTCGGCGACCAGCGCCCGCCAGAAGATGGCCAGGCTGGCCAACGTCACCGCGACGATGCCGCCAATCAGCATCAATGCCTCGTTGTTGAGCGCCAGCACCGTGCCGAACAGCACATGCATGAGATCGACGCTGGAGCCGCGGATCGACACCATCAGCACGCCGATGGCGAGCGAAATCAGATAGAAGGCGGCCATCGAGGCGTCCTCGCGCTGGATGGTGAAGCGCGAGACAGCGCCAGCACCGAGCGCGACGATGACGCCAGCGATCAGGCCGCCAATGGTCATCGGCAGGATTTCAAGGCCATAGAACAGGAAGCCGGCGGCCGCTCCTGGCAGGATGGCATGCGCCATGGCGTCACCCGACAGGCTCATGCGCCGCAGCATCAGGAAGACGCCGATGGGGCAGGCGCCGAGCGACAGCATCAGCGAGCCGAACAGCGCCCGCTGCATGAACCCGAAATCGGCGAAGGGAGCAATGAAAAGACCGTAGAGCGTGTCCATCAGGCGGCCCTCGGTCCGGCGCCATGGTGATGGTCGTGATCGTGGCCATGATGATCATGATCATGGCCATGAGCGTGCTCGTCAGGCTCGCACCAGGGGGCGTTCTCTTCCCAGGCTTCGTGGAAGCGGCGCGCGCGCAGCAGGTTCTCAGGCTTCAGCGTCTCCCGGGTATCGCCCCAGGCAACCGGCTGGCGGGCAAGCAGCAGTGTTTCGGGAAAATTCTGGCGCACCAGGTCCAGATCATGGACCACCACCATGATGGTGCGCTCTTCGCCATGCCAGCGCTTGATCAGGGCAATGAGGTCACCGACCGTCTTGGCGTCGACCGCGTTGAAGGGCTCGTCGAGCAGGATCAGGTCGGCATCCTGCAACAGCACGCGGGCAAACAGCGTGCGCTGCAGCTGGCCGCCCGACAGCGTGTCGATCGGCCGCTTCTCGAAGCCGCCGAGGCCGACGGCCATCAATGCTTGGCTCACGGCTTCGCGATCTTCCCTGGTGTAGCGGCCGAGCATGCCGCGCTTCGGCCACAGGCCAAGCGAGACCAGATCGACGACGCGGGCGGGAAAGGAGCGATCGAGTTCCGACTGCTGCGGCAGATAAGCTGCCCGCACGCCCGACGCGCGGATGACCTCGCCGGCCATTGGCTTCAGCACGCCGACAATACCCTTGATCAGCGTCGATTTTCCGGAGCCATTGGCCCCGACCACGGCCGTCAGCGAACCCTTGCGGATCGTGCCATCGAGGTGATGGATCGCGGGATGGCTGTTGTAGCCCAGCGTCAGGTCACGGAAGGTTAGGCAGGTCTGGGTCATATCGTTCCGTTGGGAAGTCGAGCCTGGCCGCGATAGTGGCCGTTGGATATGTGATGTTATTACATTAGTCAACAGGCCAATCCGGTGGATTTGCGACCCGGCGGCTCAACTTGCCGTGAGTTTCTTCCGCGCTGGTCCAAGGAGATTTGGCGCCGGCGGCCTTGCCCGAAGCCCACGCCGACTCTAAACAAGCGCAACCCTCAAACGAAGGAACCTCGCAATGAGCATTCGTCGCATCGATGTTGGCCCGCGCATGAGCCAGATCGTCATACACGGCAACACCGTCTATCTGGCCGGCCAGGTCGGCGAGCCCGGCGGCAACGTCGCCGCGCAGACCCGCGACATCCTCGCGACCATCGACGAATTGCTGGCCAAGGCCGGCACCGACAAGACCAAGATCGTCCAGGCGATCATCTGGCTGGCCGACATGGGCACCTTCGCCGAGATGAATTCCGAATGGGACAAATGGGTGCCGCAGGGCCACACACCCGCTCGCGCCACCGGCGAGGCGAAGCTCGCCGGCCCCGAATATCTGGTCGAGATTATTATTACGGCTGCGCTGTAAAGCGGCTGTAGGTGCCGATCTTCCCCAAGCGGGAGATCGGCTTACCCCTGCGACGGCGTGAACCTTGCCACCAGCGTGTGGCTTTCCGCCGGATAGATGAAGCGCACGTGTGTAACCGGGTGCTCCGCGCTCCAGGTGCGGCGCTCCACGACCAGGCAAGGCGCGCCAGGATCGATATCGAGCACGTCGGCGATAGTCTCATCGGCGGCCACGGCGCGTATCCGATGTTCGGCCTCGCTCCACGGCACGCGGCCGATCAGCCATGGACCCGCCGCGATTTCCAGAAACTCTTCGTCCCCGGCTTCCGCGACCGCCGAAAGGTTGATCAGACGTTGCTCGAGTGCGAATGGCCGTTCGCCGGCAAAATGAAGGCCTTCGACCGCCAGCACCGAGCCCGCGGCGGACAATCCGAGCAACGCCCTGTCCTCCACGTTGCTGCGCCGCCTCAGGCGTTCCAGCCGTTCGTAGCGATAGGGCAGGCCGAGCGCCTCGACCTCGATCCTGATGTCGTGAAGCTCCAGCACCGCTGCCTGCGATTGCGGCTGGCGGACAAAACTGCCCGACCGGCGGCGGCGTTCAATCAGACCTGCCTTGGCCAACTGCGACAGAGCCTTGTTCACCGTCATGCGTGAGCATTTGTATTCGGCGGTCAGCTCATGTTCGAATGGGATACGGTGGCCGGGCGCCCAGGTGCCGGACAGGATCTTTTCGCGGATATCGGACAGGATGCGCTGATGCAGCGAGACGGTCTCGCTGTCGTCTATGTCCGTCCGTTCAGCCATGCTCATCTGCGTTAACCCTCGGAAAGCGCAGTCATCACGCTGCGAAACCGTGCGGCGATAGCCCCGCGCTTGGCGTGTCTGCCAGCGCTGACCTGTTTCTTGCCATGCACCCAGACGCAATCGACCTTGCTGCCATTGGCAAAGATCCACGCATCGAGGATCGCGTCGCCGGTCTTGCCAGCCAGCGAGGGATTACCGACGTCGAGCGAGACGAGATCGGCGGATGCCCCAGTCGCGATTTGCGAGGCGCCGGCACCAAGGGCGACGCCACCGCCGTCAAGCGCTGCGTCGAACAGGGCGCGGCCTGTTGAGCCGCCGGCTACCGCAAGCACATTGCGGGCGCGGTGCGCGAGGCGCTGCGAATATTCGAGCTGGCGCAATTCGTCGGGCAGGCCGATCAGCACATTGGAATCGGAGCCGATGCCGAAGCGGCCGCCATGCTCCCTGAACAATGGCGCGGCAAAGGTGCCGTCGCCGAGATTGGCCTCCGTGATCGGGCAAAGGCCGGCAATGGCGCCGGTCTTCGCCATGCCGATGGTCTCGGCATCCGTCATATGGGTGGCGTGAATCAGGCACCAACGCTGGTCGACAGCGGCAGCCCCAAGCAGAAATTCGACCGGACGCGCGCCGGACCAGGCAAGGCAGTCCTCGACTTCCCTGACCTGTTCGGCGATGTGGATGTGGATCGGTCCGTTTGGCGCCATGGCGGTGACTTCGATCAGCTCTTCAGGCGTCGCGGCGCGCAGACTGTGCGGCGCGACGCCGACGACAGCTTGATTCAGCGCGCGAACCGATTCACGGCTTTTCTCCACAAGCCGGGCGAACCGATTCACATCGTTGATGAATCGGCGCTGGCCCTCATTCGGAGCTGCGCCGCCGAAAGAGGAGTGGGCGTAAAACACCGGCAGCAGCGTCAGGCCGATACCCGTTTCGCCAGCCGCGGCAGCGATGCGCTCGGCCATCTCGGCTGGGTTGGCATAGGGTTGTCCATCCCGATCATGGTGCAGATAATGAAATTCGCCGACGCGGGAAAAACCGGCCTCCAGCATTTCGACATAGAGCTGCGCCGCCACCGCCTCGACCTGGTCGGGAGTCATCGACAGCGCGAAGCGGTACATCACCTCGCGCCAGCTCCAGAAACTGTCGGCGGAGGGGCCTCGCAACTCGGCAAGGCCGGCCATGCCGCGCTGGAAGGCGTGGCTGTGCAGGTTGGGCATGCCTGGCAGCAGAATGGAATGGCGTTCATCACCGGGCAAGGCGGCGGCTTCAGGCTCCACGGCCGTAATGCGCCCATTGGCAAAAGTGATCCGCACATTGTCGTGCCAGCCGTTAGGAAGAAGCGCCTGTTCCGCAAAGATATCGGTCACTTTTCTCTCCGCTTTCCGGTCTCGTATGTGATGATGGCACTTGCAGTGCGTTTCAATATGTATATACATAATCGCCACCGATTGAAACGGAAAAGATGATGGCCGTAGAGAGCAGCAAAAACCACGCAGGGGGGCTTCGCCTGTGGCGCAATGCGCGTCTGGCGACCATGGCTGAAAATTCTGCCGGATTGGGTATCGTCGAGCATGGTGCGCTCGCCGCGCGCGACGGCCGCATTATTTATGCCGGTCCGCAATCCGAGATGCCCTCGGCTTTTGCCCAAGGCGAGATCATCGATTGCGAGGGCCGCTGGATTACGCCCGGCCTGATCGACTGCCACACCCATCTGATCCATGCTGGCAACCGCGCCAACGAATTCGAGATGCGGCTGGCCGGCGCCACTTATGAGGAAGTCGCCAGGGCCGGCGGCGGCATCGTCTCGTCGGTCAAATCCTTGCGTGCTGCCAGCGAGGGCGACCTGGTTGCCCAGACGCTGCCGCGCCTCGATGCGCTGATTGCCGAGGGCGTAACCACAGTGGAAGTAAAGTCAGGCTATGGCCTCGATCTCGAAAACGAGAAGAAATCGCTGCGCGCCGCGCGACAGCTGGGCAATGAACGCCGGGTGACGGTTCGCACCACATGTCTCGCAGCCCACGCGCTGCCGCCCGAAGCCAAGGGCGACAAGGATGCCTTCATCGATCTCGTCGCCAAAATGATCCTTCCCGGCGTCGTCGAGGAAGGCTTGGCCGATGCCGTCGATGGGTTCTGTGAAGGCATCGCCTTTTCGCCGGAGCAGATGGCACGCGTTTTCGATGTCGCCCAGGCGGCTGGCTTGCCCGTCAAACTCCACGCCGACCAGCTGTCCAATCTGCATGGCGCTGAACTTGCCGCCCGCTATGGCGCGTTGTCGGCCGACCATCTCGAATATACCGACGAGGCAGGCGCGGTGGCAATGGCCAAGGCGGGGACCGTGGCGACGATCCTGCCCGGCGCCTACTACTTCATCCGCGAGACCAAGAAGCCACCGATCGGCCTGTTTCGCCAGCATGGCGTCAGAATGGCTGTTGCCACCGACAACAATCCCGGCACCTCGCCGCTGACCTCGCTGCTTCTGACCATGAACATGGCGGCCACCCTGTTCGGCATGACGGTCGACGAATGTCTTGCCGGCGTCACCCGCGAAGCCGCGCGTGCGCTGGGGCTGCTCGGCGAGACCGGCACGCTGGTATCAGGCAAATCCGCCGATCTGGCGATCTGGGACATCGAGCGTCCCGCCGAACTCGTCTACCGCATGGGCTTCAACCCGCTGCATGCCCGCATCTGGAGAGGACAATGACCGAACTGACCCTGAAGCCCGGCAATGCGACGCTGGCCGACTGGCGCGCCATATACCGTGGCGCCGTGCCGAAACTGGACGATGCCTGCCGTCCGAAAATCAAGGCGAGTGCCGAAGCTGTCGCGCGCATCGTTGCCAAGGGTGAGCCGGTCTATGGCATCAACACTGGTTTCGGCAAGCTGGCCAGCGTGCGCATCCCCGCCGACGATCTCGAGACGCTGCAGCGCAACATCGTGCTTTCGCATGCCGCGGGCGTGGGCGAGCCGATGCCCGTTGCCGTTGCCCGGCTGATGATGGCGCTGAAACTTGCGAGCCTCGCGCAGGGCGCCTCCGGCGTGCGCTCGCAGACCATCGAGCTGCTTGAAGCGATGCTGGCCAACGACGTCATCCCGGTCGTGCCGGCGCAAGGTTCCGTCGGCGCCTCCGGCGACCTTGCCCCGCTGTCGCATATGACGGCGGTGATGATCGGCGTCGGCGAATGCTTTACTCCGCATGGCCGTTTCCCGGCCAAGGTTGCCTTCGTCTCGCACGGGCTGGAGCCCGTGACATTGGGTGCCAAGGAGGGCCTTGCGCTGCTCAACGGCACGCAGTTTTCGACGGCCTATGCACTGGCCGCTTTGTTCGATGCCGAGGTGCTCTACCAGTCGGCGCTTGTCGCCGGCGCGCTTTCGACCGACGCGGCAAAGGGTTCCGACGCGCCGTTCGACCCGCGCATTCATCTGCTGAGAAAGCACCGTGGCCAGATCGAGACCGCGGACGCACTGCGCGATTTGATGGCCGGCAGCGCCATCCGCGAGTCGCACCGGGTCGGCGACGAGCGTGTGCAGGATCCCTATTGCCTGCGTTGCCAGCCGCAAGTGATGGGCGCCGCACTCGATGTCCTGCGCAAGGCCGCCGATACGCTCGAAACCGAGGCCAATGGCGTCACCGACAACCCGCTGATCTTCGCAGAAGACGATACTGCTCTGTCCGGCGGCAATTTCCACGCCGAGCCGGTGGCTTTCGCCGCCGACATGATCGCGCTGGCCGTCTGCGAGATCGGCTCGCTGTCGGAACGCCGCATCGCCATGCTGGTCGATCCCGCGCTGTCAGGCATGCCCGCTTTCCTGACGCCCAAGCCCGGTCTGAACTCCGGCTTCATGATCCCGCAGGTTACGGCGGCCGCGCTTGTCTCGGAAAACAAGCAGAAGGCCTATCCGGCCAGCGTCGATTCCATCCCGACCTCGGCCAACCAGGAAGACCACGTCTCGATGGCCGCGCATGGCGCACGCCGCCTGATCGGCATGGTCGAGAACGCAACCGCGGTGATCGGCATCGAGTTGCTGGCCGCCGCCCAAGGCTGTGATTTCCATCAGCCGCTGGCGTCGAGCGCAGCACTGGAAGCCGTGCGCAAGCTGGTTCGCGCCGAGGTGCCGCATCTCGATAACGACCGGCACTTCCACCCCGACATGGAAAAGGCGATCGCCATGGTGCGCAGCGGTGCGGTTGTGAAAGCCGCGAGCGCGGTGGCACTGCCCTCGATTGCCGGAGCGGCGTGATGACGGCCACCCCTTGGCTCACGGTCACACGCGGCACGGCGCCGCTGCTGGTGTCGATCCCGCACACAGGTATCGACCTCGCCGGCCTCGAAAACCGGCTGGCCTCGCCTTGGCTCGGCCGTCGTGATTGCGACTGGTGGATCGACGATCTCTATGATTTTGCCGCCGGTCTTGGCGCCACTGTCGTGCACACCGCGATCTCGCGCACCGTCATCGACGTCAACCGCGATCCATCCGGCGCCTCGCTCTATCCCGGCCAGGCAACCACCGGCCTGTGCCCGACCGAAACCTTCGACGGCGACCCACTCTACCGCGACGGCGAAGAGCCGGGGCCATCGGAGATCGACGAGCGCCGGCTGAAGTTCTTTGCACCCTATCACGCCGCCTTGCAGGCCGAGATCGACAGGTTGCGCACCTTGCATGGCAAGATTGTCCTCTATGACTGCCATTCGATCCGCTCGGTGCTGCCACGCCTGTTCGAAGGCACGCTGCCGGTGTTCAATCTCGGCACGAATGACGGCAAGAGCGCCGATCCGACGTTGCAGGCGATGGTCAACCAGATCATGGCCGAAACCGGCGAGACTTTTGTCGTCAACGGACGCTTCAAGGGTGGGTGGATAACGCGCCATTTCGGCCAGCCGCTACAGGGCGTGCACGCGCTGCAGATGGAGCTCTCCAATCGAGGCTATATGCGCGAGCCCGAGGGGAAGGGCACGCCGGACAATTGGCCGGTGCCCTACGACGCCGCGTTCGCCGCTCCGATCCGCGCCACGCTGACGCGAATTCTTCAAACCGCCATTGACTGGGCCGGGCACTGACGCGCCGCCTCGTCCGAAAGGGACAATGATGAACAATCCCCGTCACAACATACGCGAAGTGCGCGCCCCGCGCGGCGACAAGCTCAATGCCAGGTATTGGACCACCGAAGCGCCGCTGCGCATGCTGATGAACAACCTGGACCCGGACGTTGCCGAAAACCCCAACGAACTGGTCGTCTACGGCGGCATCGGCCGGGCGGCGCGGACCTGGAACGATTTCGACCAGATCGTTGCTTCGCTGAAGATGCTTGGCGAGGACGAGACGCTGCTGGTGCAGTCGGGCAAGCCGGTCGGCGTGTTTCGCACCCACCCGGACGCGCCACGCGTGCTCATCGCCAACTCCAATCTGGTGCCGCACTGGGCGACCTGGGAGAAATTCAACGAGCTCGATAAAAAGGGCCTGATGATGTACGGCCAGATGACGGCCGGCTCCTGGATCTACATCGGCACGCAAGGCATCGTGCAGGGCACCTACGAGACCTTCGTCGAGGCCGGCCGCCAGCATTATGGCGGCAATCTCAGGGGAAAATGGATATTGACCGGCGGCCTCGGCGGCATGGGCGGCGCGCAGCCGTTGGCCGCCGTCATGGCCGGCGCCTGCTGCCTGGCGATCGAATGCAATCCCGACTCGATCGATTTCCGCCTGCGCACCCGCTATGTCGACGAGAGAGCCGAGACGCTCGACGAAGCCATGGAAATGATCGAGCGCTGGACCAAGGCCGGCGAGGCGAAGTCCGTCGGCCTGCTCGGCAACGCCGCCGAGATCGTACCCGAAATGTTCCGTCGCGGCATCCGCCCCGACATGGTCACCGATCAGACCTCTGCCCACGACCCCATCAACGGCTATCTGCCGAAGGGCTGGACGATTGCCGAGTGGCGCGAAAAGCGTGTCAGCGACCCCAGGGCGGTCGAGAAGGCGGCTCGCGCCTCCATGCGCGAACATGTCGAGGCGATGGTGGCGTTCTGGAACGCCGGCGTGCCGACGCTCGACTATGGCAACAATATTCGCCAGGTCGCCAAGGATGAAGGGTTTGAAAACGCCTTTGCCTTCCCCGGTTTCGTGCCGGCCTATATCCGTCCGCTCTTTTGCCGCGGCATCGGCCCGTTCCGCTGGGCGGCACTCTCCGGCGATCCGGAGGACATCTACAAGACCGATGCCAAGGTCCGCGAGCTCACTCCCGGCAACACCCATCTGCACAATTGGCTGGACATGGCCCGCGAGCGGATTTCTTTTCAGGGGTTGCCGGCGCGCATCTGCTGGGTTGGCCTCGGCGACCGGCACCGGCTGGGTCTTGCCTTCAACGAGATGGTGGCAAAGGGCGAACTGAAGGCGCCCGTCGTCATCGGCCGCGATCACCTCGATTCCGGTTCGGTCGCCTCGCCAAACCGCGAGACGGAAGCGATGAAGGACGGTTCGGACGCCGTGTCCGATTGGCCGCTGCTCAATGCGTTGCTCAACACAGCTTCGGGCGCCACCTGGGTGTCGCTGCATCATGGTGGCGGCGTCGGCATGGGTTTCTCGCAGCATGCCGGCATGGTTATCGTTGCCGACGGCACGCCGGATGCTGCAAGGCGCCTGGAACGGGTGTTGTGGAACGACCCGGCGACCGGCGTCATGCGCCACGCCGATGCCGGCTATGACATTGCGATCGAATGCGCCAAGGAGCACCAGCTCAACCTGCCTGGCATTTTGGGCTAAGCCATGCGCGTTCTTCGTGCCGCCGACTACCGCGTCATGCCGTGGAAGAACGGCGGCGGTACGACGACCGAGATCGCCGTCTCGCCCGCTGGCGCTGGGCTCGACGATTTCGACTGGCGCGTCTCGATGGCCCGGGTCGAGACGAGCGGGCCGTTCTCCAGCTTTACCGGCATCGACCGCACCCTGTCGGTTCTGGAAGGCGAGGGGATCGTGCTTAATGTCGCCGGCCGTCCGCCCGAGCGGATGACAGCGGCTTCCCAGCCTTTTTCCTTTCCAGCCGACCAGCCGACGAGTGCCGCGCTGATCGCCGGCCCGATTACCGATCTCAACGTCATGACCCGCCGCGGCCGCATGTTGCATCAAGTCGAACGCCTGCCGGTTTCGGCGCCTGTGGAAATCTCGACCGAGGCCTGTTCCACCCTCATCCTTTGCCACAGAGGCCATGCCATTTTCGCCGGCGCCACGCCTGTCCGCCTCGAGCCGCTCGACACCCTGCTGCTCGGGCCGGATGTGCCTATCTTGCGGGTTGAGCCCGCCCCGGATGCGACCCTTTTCGTGGTCCGTATAATCGGGGCCGCCTGACGCGTTTGCCGCCAACGGTTACCGCCTGTTTCCAAACATGATCGTGATGCCGGCGAAATATAGCGTAAGCTGACGGTGGCATCACGAAAAAGCCCGAATCCTCTCCGTCGATCGGTCCCGACGGGAGCGAGGGGCGCTCGTCTTTGAGTTGGTCGAAAGATGACGCTCCGTCGTGGTGCGGAAACAAACTTTCGGCATAGGGGTTGATGCAGCCGATTGCATTTGAACCGGTTTTAGGGCCATTGCCGTGGCGGTGACGCCGCTGAGTGCCCGCTTACGGAATTTTCAATGAATATTCAGACGAACCCAGCCCAGATCGAGAAGACAAGCGCGAGCTTCCCGGCCGTCACGGAGGAGCCGATACGATCGGTATTCCTGCCGGAGGAACGGCTCCGGCTGCTCGGCGAGAGCCTTGCCAAGGGCGATCTGACGGATCTGTTCGGCCTGATCCCATTCGATTTCCAGGCCCGCATCCGTGACAGCGCCAAGAAGATCCTCGAAGTCTACCGGTCGACCAATGCCGCGCAGGGGAGGGGCGAAACCATCACGCCGGCCGCGCAGTGGCTGCTCGACAACAACTATCTGATCGAGGAAACCATTTTCCAGGTCAAACGCGACCTGCCGCGCCGCTTCTACCGGCAATTGCCAACGCTGAAACTGCCCGATGGCGGCACCGTGCCGCGCGCATTGGCTCTGGCCTGGACCTATGTGGCGCATTCCGACAGTTCCGTCTCGGCGACCATGTTCAAGTCCATCGTTCAGGGTTTTCAGTCGGTCGAGCCGCTAAAAATCGGCGAACTCTGGGCACTGCCGTCCCTTTTGCGCTTCGTGCTCATCGAGAACCTCCGCCGCCTGGCGGTCAGGGTCAACCGCACCCGCCAGATGCGCCAGATCGCCAACGACGTGGCCGACAAGGTGCTGGCGACCGACGACAATCCGGACCGGCAGGCGATCCTTGCCAATTTCAGCGCGCATGCACAGGACACCACCTTCGCCACTCAGCTGCTCTATCGCCTGCGTGACGGATCGCAGAATGCCGGCAAGGCGCTGGAGTGGCTGGAAGGCGAACTCGAAAAGACCGGCTCGGATGCCGAGGAAATCATCATTTCCGAGCACCAGACGCTGTCCAGCGGCAATGTGACCACCGGCAACATCGTTCGCGGCCTGCGCCTCATCAACGACGTCGACTGGACGGTGTGGTTCGAGGGTGTCAGTCGCATCGATACCGTGCTGCGCGAGCGCACGGATTTCGCCGCGCTCGACTTCTTCTCGCGCGATCAATACCGCACCGCGATCGAGGAACTGGCACGCCGCTCGAACCTGTCGGAGTACCGTGTCGCCGAAAAAGCCATCGAACTGGCCGGCCATGCTGTCAGCGAAACCGTCCCGGAGAGCGGTGAGGGGGTTGATGCCCAGGCTGCATCCGTTCACACCGATGTCGGTTTCTATCTCGTTGGCCCGCGTCGGCTGGAACTCGAAAAGACGATCGGTTATCGGCCCACGATCAGCCAGATCGTCAAGCGGACCTTCGCCAAGACCGGATGGCTTGGCATCGTCCTGCCCGTCTTCGCCCTGACCGTCCTGCTGCTCGTCCTGTCGGGCAACGCCCTTTCCAATCTCGGCCTGTCGGTTCCGTCCATCGTGCTGATGCTGGCCCTGTTTGCCGTGCCGGCCAGCGAAGGCGCGCTCGCTTTCTTCAACACCGTGGTCTCGCTCTTCCTCAAGCCGACACGCCTGATCGGCTATGACTACCGGCACGGCGTGCCGCCAGAGGCGCGCACCCTGGTGGTCGTGCCGTCCCTGATCGGCTCGCGTGACGATGTCGAGGAAAACATCCGCAACATCGAAGTGCATTACCTTGCCAATCTGGCGGACGAGATCCATTTCGCGCTGCTTTCGGATTGGCCCGACAGCAAGATCGAGATCGATGCGGCCGATACCGAGATCTTAGACTTCGCCCGTGCCGAAATCGCCCGCCTCAATGCGCGCTATCCCTCCGAAGGCGCGCCGCGCTTCTACATCCTGCACCGCCGCCGGCTCTACAATGCCGCTCAAGGGTCCTGGATGGGTTGGGAGCGCAAGCGCGGCAAACTGCACGAACTCGATCTGTTGCTGCGCGGCGACAGCGATACCACCTTCCTGCCGCTCGAAGTGCCGCTGCCGGAAAAAGTCGTCCATGTGATGACGCTCGACGCCGATACCCGCACCACCCGCGATGCGGTATCGAGCCTTGTCGGCAAGCTTTGCCATCCGCTCAACCGCCCGCATTTCGACGCCACCAGGCGTGTCGTCACCGCCGGCTACACCATCCTGCAGCCGCGCATCACCGCTTCGCTCACCAGCGGCGACGAAGCCTCGTTCTTCCAGCGCGTCTTCTCGGCCAATCGCGGCCTTGATCCCTATGTCTTCGCTGTTTCGGACCTCTATCAGGACGTCTTCAGCGACGGGTCCTTCACCGGCAAGGGCCTCTATCATGTCGATGCCTTCGAGGCCGCCTTGCAGGGCCGCATCGAGGAAAACACCATTCTCAGCCACGATCTGCTCGAAGGCGCGCTGGCGCGCGCCGCGCTGGTCACCGACGTCGAACTGGTCGAGGATTACCCGACCCGCTACTCGGTCGATGCCTCGCGCCACCATCGCTGGGCGCGCGGCGACTGGCAGCTTTTGGGATACATCTTCAACCCGCGCTCCGGCGTTCCGGCCCTGTCGCGCTGGAAGATGGTCGACAATCTGCGCCGCTCGCTGACGCCGATCTTCTGGGTGATGGCGGCGATCGCCGGCTGGACCTTGCTGCCCTTCACGCAGGCGGCGCAGTGGCAGGCCTTGCTGATCCTGAGCCTGTTCATGGCGCCGACCTTCGACGTCGTCAACGCCATCCTGCCCAAGAGCGGCGACCAGACGCCGCGCGGCCATTTCTCGGCGCTGGCGCGCGACGTCGCCTTCGGCACCGCCATGGTGGCGCTGAAGATCGTGCTGATGGCACATAACGCCTGGATGATGGGCGATGCCATCGTGCGCACGCTCTACCGGCTGTTCGTCAGCCGGCAGAACCTCCTGGAATGGCGCACCGCCTCGCAGGCGCACAAGGCCGGCGACAACGATGTCGGCTCCTATTACGGCATGATGTACGGCGCCGTGATCATCGGCTTTGTCGGTCTCGCCATTCCGGTGCTGGCAGATTCCACCGGTGCCTTCGTCGCCTTCTTCTTTGCCTTGTTCTGGATCGGCTCGCCGGCGATCGCCAGCTGGATCAGCCGCTCCGCTGAAACCGAGGATCGGCTGCGCATATCGCAAGCCGACATCCACACGCTGCGCACCGTGGCGCGCCGTACCTGGCATTATTTCGAGAGCTTCGTGACGGCGGAGCATCACAATCTGCCGCCCGACAATTTCCAGGAGAGCCCCGCGCCAGTCGTGGCGCCGCGCACCTCGCCGACCAACATCGGCGTCTACTTGCTCTCGGTCGTCTCGGCACGCGATTTCGGCTGGATCAGCCTGTCCGATGCCATCACCCGCATCGACGCCACCATGACCACCATCGAGAGTATGCCGCGTCATCGTGGCCATCTCTTCAACTGGTACGACACCACGACGCTGAAGCCGCTCTATCCGCTCTACATCTCGGCTGTCGACAGCGGCAATCTCGCCGGCCACCTGGTGGCGGTGGCGGCTGCCTGCGCCGAATGGGCGGAAGCCCCTTCCGTCCACTTGCAGGGCGATTTCGAGGGTATCCTCGATACGGTGACCATCCTGAGCGAAAGCCTCGATGAACTGCCCGACGACCGCCGTCAGTTGCGCCCGTTGCGCCAACGCCTTGTCGATCGCCTCGACGGCATGCGGCGCGCGGTGGAGACGATCAAGGCGCAGCCGGAAATGGCGTCCATCCGCACCATCAACCTGGCGGTGCTGGCCGGCGAAATCCGCAAGCTCGCCACCGCCATTCACACCGAAGCCGCATCGCCGCAGAGCGACGTCATCGTCGACTGGACGGCAAGACTCGAAACCACCTGCGAGGCGCACGTCCACGACGCCCACAGTGACGAGAACGCCGTCGAGGCTCTGCGTGCCAAGCTGCTCACCTTGCGCGAGCGCACCCGTCGTTTCGCCTTCGAGATGGAGTTCGCCTTCCTGATGCGGCCGGAGCGCAAGCTTTTGTCGATCGGCTACCGGGTCGAGGAACATCAGCTCGACGAAAGCTGCTACGACCTTCTCGCCTCCGAGGCGCGGTTGACCAGCCTGTTCGCCATCGCCAAGGGCGATCTGCCGACCGAACATTGGTTCAGGCTTGGCCGCCCGATCGTCGAGATCGGCTTCCAGGGTGCGCTGATGTCGTGGTCCGGCTCGATGTTCGAATATCTGATGCCGCCGCTGGTGATGAAGGAGCCGCAAGGCTCGATCCTCAACCAGACCAGCAAGCTGATCATCAAGCGCCAGATGCAGTATGGCCGCCAGAAGAATGTGCCGTGGGGCATTTCGGAAGCGGCCTACAACGCCCGCGACCGGGAGCTGACCTATCAGTACACCAATTTCGGCGTGCCGGGGCTTGGGCTGAAGCGTGGCCTTGGCCAGAACACGGTGATTGCGCCTTACGCGACCATCATGGCGGCGCAGTTCAACCCGCGCGAAGCGGTGCAGAATCTGACCCGGCTGCGCGAGATCGGCGCGCTTGGCCGTCATGGCTATTACGATGCGGTCGACTTCACGCCGCAGCGCGTACCGGAAGGCACCAACCACGCGGTCGTGCTGAACTACTATGCCCACCATTCGGGCATGTCGATCGCCGCCGTCGCCGACGCCATCTTCGAAGGTCGCCTGCGCGATCGCTTCCACAGCGATCCGGTCATTGAATCGGCCGAACTGCTGCTGCAGGAGAGGGCGCCACGCGACATTCCGACCGCGACCGTCCGCACCGAGGCCGACGAGCGCTCCAAGGACGAGACCGAGACCGAGAGCCCTGACACCCGCATCGTGCTCGATCCCGCGCGGGCGTTGCGTTCGACCAATGTGATGTCGAATGGCCGCTATTCGGTGATGGTGACCGCGACCGGCTCCGGCTACAGCCGCTGGGGCGATCTTTCCGTCACCCGCTGGCAGCCCGATCCGGTCGAGGATCGGCTTGGCTCCTACATCTTCCTGCGCGATGCCGCCACTGGCGACTGGTGGTCCGCGACTTCGGAACCCAGGCGCGCGGCCGAGGAAAAGACGCAGGCCCTGTTTTCCGATGACAAGGCGAGCTTCGTGAAGCTGGTCGGCACGCTGCGCTCCGAAGTGGAGTGCATCGTCATCTCCGAGGGCAATGGCGAAGGCCGTCGCATCACGCTCTACAATGAGAGCACATCCGACCGTCACATCGAGGTGACGTCCTTTGCAGAACTGGTCCTGGGTTCGGAAGCTTCCGACAACGCGCATCCGGCCTTCTCGAAAATGTTCGTGGAAACGGAAATCGCTGCCAACAACGGCGCGATCTTCGCCACGCGCCGCAAGCGTGAAACCAGCGAACCGGATGTGACGCTGGTGCATTTCGTCACCGATCCGTCGGGACCGGCGCGTGACGCCGAGGCCGAGACCGACAGGCGCGCCTTCATCGGCCGTGGCCGCACCATCGTCGATGCCGCCGCCTTCGATCCAGGCGCCAGGCTTGGCGGCCATTCCGGCTTCACGCTCGATCCCATCGCCTCGCTGCGTCGTCAGGTGCGCGTGCCCGCCAACAAGAAAGTATCGCTGACCTTCTGGACCGTCGTCGGGGCAAACCGTGCCGAGCTGGAGGAGGCGATAAGCCGGCTCGACCATCAGGAGAGCTTTGCCCGGCAGGCGATGCTTGCCTGGACGCGTAGCCAGGTGCAGACCCGCCATATGGGCCTCAGTCTGACCGACGCGGCCAATGTGCAGAAACTGGCGCGCTATCTGATCTATCCCGACCCGTTTTTGCGGCTGCCGGCCGAGTCCATCGCTTCCGGGTTGGGCAAGCAGTCGAGCCTGTGGCCGACCAGTATTTCGGGCGATTACCCGATCTTCCTGGTCAGGATCGGTGACGTTGCCGATCTCGAGATCGTAGCCCAGGCGTTGCGCTTCCAGGAATACATGCGCACCCGCGGCATGATGATCGACTTCGTCGTCGTCAACGAGCAGGCTTCGTCCTATGTCCAGGATCTGCAGCGCGCGGTCGAGACGCTGTGCGAAAACAGCCGCTTGCGCGGCAAGGAACTCGGACCCCGCCAGCACATTTTCGCGGTGCGCCGCGACCTGATGGAGGAAACCACCTACAAGACGCTGCTCGCCGTCGCCCGGGTTGTGCTGCATACACGTAACGGCACCATCTTCGACCAGATCGAACGGGCCGAGGCGGCCGCGCTGCAGGCGCGCGATGGCCTGCAGCCGGCAGGATTGCCGGGTTCGCGCGAAATCGCGGCGCTCGCACCGCAGATGCATGCATTTGCCCCGCAGGCTGTGGCCGACGTCAGCGCCGATGGCTCCGGCCTTAGCCTGTGGAATGGTTTCGGTGGCTTCGACGGCGACGGGCGGCACTATGTGGTGCGCCTGGCCGGCCGGCGCACGACGCCGCAACCCTGGATCAACGTCGTCTCCAACGCGTCGTTCGGCTTCCACACCTCGGCCGAGGGAGCGGCCTTCACCTGGAGCCGCAACAGCCGCGATTACCAGCTGACGCCATGGTCGAATGATCCGGTGTCCAACCGGCCGGGCGAGGGCGTCTATATTTACGACCAGGCCAGCGGCAAGGCGTTCTCTCCGCTCGCAGCGGTGGTGCGCGATCCCTCGATGACCTACGAGGCCTGGCATGGCCAGGGCTTCTCGACCTTCCGCTCGAAGCGCGGACCGTTGTCGATGGACCTGACCAATGTCGTCGATCCCATCGATCCGGTGAAGATCACGCGGCTGCGCATCCAGAATTCCGGCCCGGTACCGGCTCGGCTGCGTGTCTATGCTTACGCCGAATGGGTGCTTGGCGGGCATCGGTCGCGCACCGCGGCAACCATAGTGCCGTCCCGCGATGGAGCCACCGGCGCGTTGCTGGCGCAAAATCCCTACGGGCTCGATTTCAGCGAGCGGGTGGCCTTCCTCGCCGCCGACACCGGCGTCCACTCGGTGACGTCAGACCGGGCGGAATTCCTCGGCCGGCACGGGTCCAGCGAGCTGCCACAGGCGGTGCTGAGCGGTTCGGCCCTGTCGGGTCGCGTCGAGGCCGGAGATGATCCTTGCGCGGCGATCGCTCGCGACGTCGAGATTCCGGCCGGCGCCGACGTCACACTTATCTGGCTGCTCGGCGATGCCGATTCCGCGGCGCAGGCGAGCGCGTTGGTGCAGACGCACCGGGGCAAGGACTTCGACCAGCGCCTGGCCGACAATGAGCGCGAATGGCGCGCCTTCCTCGACACCATCCAGGTCGAGACGCCGGACAAGGCACTCGATGCCATGGTCAATCACTGGCTGCCCTATCAGAGCCTTGCCTGCCGCATCCGCGCCCGCTCGGCCTTCTACCAGGCAAGCGGCGCCTTCGGCTTCCGCGACCAGTTGCAGGACACGCTCGCCTTGCTGGCGCACGACCCGACGCTGGCGCGCGACCAGATCCTCAACGCCGCGCGGCGGCAGTTCCCGGAGGGCGACGTGCAGCATTGGTGGCTGCCGCGGACCGGCGCCGGCGTGCGTACCCTGATCTCCGACGACGTGGTGTGGCTCGCCCACGCCACGTCCCGCTATCTCATGGTGACCGGCGACGCCGCCATCCTGAAGGAGCAACTGCCTTTCCTCGATGGACAGGCGCTGGGTGAAGGCGAGCACGACGCCTTCTTCACCCCGGAAATCTCGAAGAAGACGGTGTCGCTCTACGACCACTGCGCGCGAGCGCTCGACCTTGCCATCAAGCGCAGCAGTCCAGCCGGCCTGCCGCTGATCCTTGGCGGCGACTGGAACGACGGCATGAACCGCGTCGGCGAACACGGCAAGGGCGAGAGCGTGTGGCTGGGTTGGTTCCTGTTGAAGACGCTGGGCGACTTCGCCGCGGTCGCCAAGACCGAGGGCGACACCAAGCGCGCACAGGCCTGGGCAAAGCATGCCGACGCGCTGAAGCGGGCACTCGAAAGCACGGCATGGGACGGCGAATGGTACCGGCGCGGCAGTTTCGATGACGGTACGCCTTTGGGCTCGCGTACATCGCAGGAGTGCAAGATCGACTCCATCGCCCAGTCCTGGAGCGTGCTGTCGGGCGAGGGCGACCCGGCGCGGTCGACCACGGCCATGCAGCAGGCGACGAAGCTGCTCGTCGACGACCGTCTCAAGATCGTCAAACTGTTCACGCCACCCTTCTCGAAGACACAGAAGGACCCCGGCTACATCAAGAGCTATCCGCCTGGCGTGCGCGAGAATGGCGGCCAGTATACCCATGCGGCGACGTGGTTCGTCATTGCGCTGGCCGAGATGGGGCAGACCGATGAAGCTTATCGCTGCTTCTCGATGCTGAATCCGGTCAACCACGCGTTCGACGAGGCCTCGGCCGAGCACTACCGGGTCGAGCCCTACGTGGTGGCGGCCGATATCTACTCCGGGGACGACAAGGGAGGTCGCGGCGGCTGGACCTGGTACACCGGGTCGGCGGGCTGGCTTTACCGGGCGGCGGTCGAAGGCATCCTGGGCATCGAACGGCGCGGCAAGCAGATCACATTCCGGCCGAAGCTGCCCAGCCACTGGGATGGCTACCAGGCTTCACTCAAGATGCTGGGCGCCGAGATCAAGGTCCAGGTCATTCGCGACAAAAAGGCCAAGACGATCTCGCTCGAAGTCAATGGTTCGAAGACAAAATCGACGTCCTTCGCACCCAAAGCTGGTGACCAGACCGAGGTCGTGGTCAAGATACCGGCATGAAATCAGCCATTTAGTGATTAGATCGCGCGTCCTCCGGGACGCGCGACGCCGTGCATTGTTTACTTGCGCGCGGGGTGCCGACGACGTTGGCCAGCCGCCCGGGCGAAGTCATGCCGGCCTGCCGTGATTAAAAATGTGGCACAGCTCGACCACTGCCATGATTTTGCCGCAAGGCTGACATTTCACCTTTTATCTCAAACTGTTAGGTGATCACGCCAGATTTCGTATCGTCGTCATCTTTTGTTCGCTAAATGGGAACGGAAGAGATAGACGGGCATTGTTTTGCGACGCATCAACCGTTACGTGTCAGGAAATGGTGCGGTGCACAATATTGGTATTGGGCACAATAGAACGTTGGCGGAGTAGCTGAAGTGTCACTTCTGCAGATCTATTGGAGAGCGCTGGGGTATCTGGCTGCCGACAAGAAGCGCGTCGCGCTGATCTGTTCGGCCAACGTCGCTCTTGCAGCCATCGCGATCCTTGAGCCGATCATGTTCGGCCGGGTCATCGACGCGATTTCCGCGCACGGTTCGGTTTTCTCCACGCTTGCCGTGTGGGCCGGCCTCGGCGCCTTCAATGTCATGGCTTTCGTCCTGGTAGCGCGCGGCGCCGACCGGTTCGCGCACGCCCGGCGCAGCGAAGTGCTCTGTCAGTCGTTCGAGCGCGTCATCACCATGCCGCTCGCCTGGCATCATCAGCGTGGCACCTCGAATGCCCTCCACACGCTGCTGCGCGCCGTCGAGACTCTGTTCAGCCTCTGGCTTGAATTCATGCGCCAGCACTTGTCGACCGCTGTCGCGCTCGTTCTGCTGGTTCCGACGGCGCTCAGCATGGATGTGCGCATGTCGATGGTTCTGCTCGTGCTCGGCGTGCTCTATGTCGGCATCGGCCGCCTGGTGATGAAGCGCACCAAGGAAGGCCAAGCTGCGGTCGAGCGCCACTATCACAAGGTATTCGCGCATGTGACGGACTCGGTGAGCAACGTCGCCGTGCTGCAGAGCTACAACCGTCTCGGCTACGAGGCCGAGGCGCTGCGTGGCTACGTCAAGAACCTGCTCGACGCGCAGAACCCGGTGCTCGACTGGTGGGCTATCGCCAATGCGCTCAATCGGCTGTCGTCGACGATCTCGATGATGGTGGTGCTTCTGATCGGCGCTTACCTGGTCACTCATGGCCAACTGCGCATCGGTGACGTCATCGCCTTCACCGGCTTCGCCACGCTGCTGATCTCACGGCTCGACCAGATGTCGGCTTTCGCGAACCAGATTTCGGAAGCTCGCGCCAAGCTCGAGGATTTCTACAAGCTCGAGGACTCGGCCGCCGATACCGCCGAGCCGGATGGTCTGCGCGACCTTGCCAACGTCACCGGCCATGTTCGTTTCGAGGATGTCAGCTTCGAGTTCGCCAATTCGGGGCAGGGCGTCAGCGACGTGTCCTTCGAGGTGCAGGCCGGCCAGACCGTCGCCATCGTCGGACCGACGGGTGCGGGCAAGACCACGCTCATCAACTTGCTGCAGCGCGTCTTCTCGCCGTCCAGTGGCCGTATCCTGATCGACGGCATCGATACCCGCACGGTGACCCGCAAGTCGCTGCGCCATTCGATCGCCACCGTGTTCCAGGACGCCGGGCTTTTGAACCGCTCGATCGAGGACAACATCCGCGTCGGCCGCGCCGATGCGACCAACGACGAGATCCATGCCGCCGCCACGGCGGCCGCGGCGCAGGATTTCATCCTAGCCAAGAGCAATGGCTATGACACGGTGGTCGGCGAACGTGGCGGCCAGCTCTCGGGCGGCGAGCGCCAGCGCATCGCCATTGCCCGTGCCGTGCTGAAGGATGCCCCGATCCTGGTGCTCGACGAGGCGACCAGCGCACTCGACGTCGAGACCGAGGACCGCGTCAAGGAAGCGATCGACGAATTGCGCCGCGACCGCACCACTTTCATCATCGCCCACCGCCTGACCACCGTCCGCGACGCCGATCTGGTCGTGTTCATGGACAAGGGCAGGGTGGTCGAGATGGGTGGCTTTGCCGAACTGTCGCTGCGCAACGGCCGCTTCGCCAGCCTGCTGCGCGCCGGCGGCCTGCTCAACGACGAGGAAGTCCGGCGCCTCAGCCGGTCGGTGCAGGGCGAGGCCGCCTGAGCCATTAACGGTTCCGCCTCCTCCCGAACGGGAGGAGGCAAGACCAGAGCTGCGACACCGCCGCTCGATTGCCCCAAACGCATCGGCGGTCTATGTAAAGTCGCATGAGTGACATCACCTCACGCCTGAGCGGCTTGACCGATCTCGCCAATCCAACGCGGTTCGTCGGGCTTGCAGACAAGCTTGTGCCGTGGCTGGCGGCGCTCGCCGCGCTCACCCTCGCGATTGGCCTCTATATGAGCTTCACCGCGCCCGAGGATTTCCAGCAGGGTATCACCGTTCGCATCATGTACATCCACGTGCCTTTCGCCTGGCTCGCCATGATGTGCTACACGCTGATGGCGGTCTCCGCGCTTGGCACGCTGGTCTGGCGCCATCCGCTGGCCGATGTCGCGCTGAAATCGGCCGCACCCATTGGAGCGGTGTTCACCGCGCTGGCGCTGATCACCGGTTCGATCTGGGGCAAGCCGATGTGGGGCACCTGGTGGGTGTGGGACGCCCGCCTGACTTCTGTCTTCGTGCTGTTTCTGATGTATCTCGGCATCATCGCGCTGACCCGTGCGCTGGATGATGCCAGCCGCGCCGCCTGGGCCGCCGCTATCATCACGCTGGTCGGCTTCATCAATATCCCGATCATCAAATTCTCGGTCGACTGGTGGAACACGCTGCACCAGCCTGCCTCGGTGTTCCGGCTCGGCGGCCCTACCATCGACCCGAGCCTGCTCTGGCCTCTGCTGGTGATGGCTTTCGGCTTTACCGTGCTGTTCTTCGCGCTGCACCTGATGGCAATGCGCACCGAAATCCGCCGCCGCCGGGTGATAGCCATGCGGCGGGTGGCGGCGCGGCAGGCGGAGCGTCCGGTCTAAAACCTCATGTCATCAGCCCGCGAGCCGCCACTGGCAGCGTTTCGAGAACCTTCTCGCCGTCTATCAGATTGACCTCGTTGAACAGGTTGATGACGACGCAGCAGTGGTCCGGCACCACGCGCACGCGTTCGCCAATGCGCAGCCTGCCGTCGCCGGAAAGCGTGACCGTGCCGTGCTCCTCGCTCAGGCCCGTCACCAGTGCTCCGGGGACGCCCATCAACTCTCCAAAATCCTTTAGCCCTAGCGTATCGCTGGACAGGGCCTTGCTGCCGCTATCGAGAATGGCGCGCGTCGCTGTCGGATGGCTGACCACGGTTGCGAGCACCGTCAGCGCGCAATCGTCCAAGGTGCCGACGCCTTTGGCGACCTGGTAGCGATCGAGATAGATGTAGGTTCCCGGGCGATACTCCGTGACGACGGATGCATCGCCGGAGCGCCACATATCAGGCGTGCCGCCGCTCGAGATGCGCTCGCAGGCAAGCCCCGAAGCAGCCAGCGCCTGCTTGGCGGTGGCGAGCCAGGCTTCCGCTTCAGCCGCGCGGCCGGCGGCCGGATAGGTCATCAGTCCGCCGAAGGTGAGGCCACCTGCCTTGTCGATCACCCTTGCCAGCGCTACCGCTTCATTGGCTGTCTGCACGCCGCAGCGACCCATGCCGGTATCGCATTCGACCAGCACGGGCAGAGGATGGCCGGCATCGGTGAAAGCTGCCGCGAGCCCTTCCAGCGTGTCCATGCTGTCGGCGGTCACCGACAGGGTCACGCGGCCATGCAGCGCCTTCAGCCGCTCGAGCTTGGCGCGCCCCAAGATGTTGTAGGGAAGAAAGATATCGGTCAGCCCGGCATCGGCCATTACCTCGGCCTCGCCGATCTTCTGGCACGTGATGCCGACGGCACCTGCCGCCATTTGCTTCTTCGCCCAATAAGGCAGCTTGTGCGTCTTGATGTGCGGCCTGAGCTTCAGTCCGTTCTTGTCGGCATGAGCCTGTGCACGAGCAATGTTGGCTTCGGCGCGTGCGACGTCGATCAGGATCGAAGGCGTATCGAGGTCATGGATGGTCGGCATCGGCTATCCCTGTGCAATTCGCAAGGGTTATGAGCCTCAAAGCACGCGATGTCACGCGGCCAGCGGGCCGCGATCTGTTGGCCATGACTGGCCCGCGCAAGGCTCGAACAGACAGGGCTCGAACAGGCAAGGTGGATCGACACCGCACCGGCGTTCGGCTATGCGATTGTCGGAAAAATCGACACGAGGGTCATCATCATGAAACGCTCCGCCATCAACGACATCATCCGCGAAGCCGACGCTTTCATCCGCTCGTTCGGCTATATCATGCCGCCCTTCGCCTACTGGTCGCCGGAAGAGATGAAGGCGCGCCAGGTCGATTCTTCGGCCATCTTCACCTCGCGGCTCGGCTGGGACATCACCGACTATGGCCAGGGCAAGTTCGACGATCTCGGCCTGTTCCTGTTCACCGTTCGCAACGGCCGCTACGAGGACATGAAGAAGGGCATGGGCATGCTCTATGCCGAGAAGATCATGATTTCGCGCAAGGAGCAGATGTCGCCGATGCACCGCCACAACATCAAGGCCGAAGACATCATCAACCGCGGCGGCGGCAAGCTGGTGCTGGAATTGTTCATGCATGACCGCGACGGCGGCATCGACCCCAAGGCCGAGGTATCGGTGCCGGTCGACGGAACCATCCACAGGCTGCCGGCGGGCGGACTGCTGAAGCTCGATCCGGGCCAAAGCGTCACGCTCTTGCCCGGCGTCTGGCACGCCTTCTGGGCCGAGGGCAAGGATGTGCTGATCGGCGAGGTGTCGACCGTCAATGACGATCGTACGGACAACGTCTTCCGCGAGCCGATCGGCCGTTTCGCCGATATCGAGGAAGACACACCGCCGCTCCATTTATTGGTGGCGGACTATGACAAATGGCTGGGCTGAGGGCACCCGTCCTCAACCCCACTTTGCCCCGATTTGCGGGGCCAGCAACCAAGCCCGAGGAGAAATAAGTCTTGAAATCAGCTCTGGTTCCAGCCATTGCCGCCTTGGCGGCGCTCGGTTTCAGTATGCCGGCCCAGGCGGCGGACTTCACCAATATCGTCCTTTCCGCGACGAAGGACGAGGGAACGCCTCAGAGCAACTTCCCTGTCGAGACACCGGTGATCTACGTCTCGGCTGATCTGGTGGATATCGCGCCAACCTCGAAAATCACATTCTCCTGGGTCTCGGTTGATTCCCACGGTGCCGCGCCGGAAAACTATACGATCGACAAGGTCGACCTCGACGTAGGAGCCAACAATCAGGCTGATTCACAACTCAGCAAACCCACGGCGGGATGGCCGGAGGGCACCTATCGGGTTGATTTGGCCATTGATGGAACGGTTGCTGAATCGGTGCCCTTCAGCATTCCATGATTGAACTGCCCGGGAAGGGCGCAATGGGCATTAATGACAACAGCTGAGTGCCGATTGCACGCCCGTCCGGCACAGGCACGATGAGCTGATCGGCACATCGGCCTTGGCCAGCGCCGTGGCGAGTTTTGCCTGCAGTAAAGGCAGCTCTTGGCTCTCGCCGCGCCGCCCCAAACATTCCACCAACCCGTGCAGCGCCCAGACATTGTCCGCGTGCCGGGCGCAGCGCTGGACATTGCCGCTCAGGCCGAGATCGTCGCGATAGACCTGCTCGGCCTCTTGCGCGTGGCCCTGGTCGAGAAGCAGCGCCGCCAGCGCATGGCGCGGCGGGTGCATCCACGCCCACGGCTCGGTGTAGGACAGATTGTCATCCAGCTCGACCGCGTGCCTGAGATGGTCATAGGCCTGCTCGTGCAGGCCCTGATGATAGGCAAGCTCGCCGTCGAGCAAGGCGGCACCGACGGCGAGCGAGGCGCGGGCCGGGTTGCTGAGAAAACGCCGCTCGGCTGGAATGCCTTCGAGATGCTGGTGGAAGCGTTCACGCTCGCGCTCGGCGTCGGTGAATTGCCTCAGCGTCGCATGCGCCACGCCCTTGGCGTAATGCTGCATGGCCGCCGTCAGCACATAGAGGCCGGGCTCTTCGGTTGCCGGCTCGTCGATGATTTCCCGCCAGCGACCGAAGCGCACCAGCACGTGCGATTTCATCGCATGATAGCCTTCCACGGTCTGGGTGAGTTTGGGCCGATCCTGGATGGCGACCACGTCACGCGTCACCAGGCTGCGCACCTTGTCGGCGGCCCACAGCGCCGGCTGGTACTGGCCCGACAACATGCAGGTGAACATCATCAGGTGCAGATCGTGGCAGCAGCCGAGCAGATAATAGGTCGGCTCATTGGCGTAGGCGATATAAAGGTCGTTGGCCCGAACCGCCTTTTCGCTGGCGAGCTTCGCCTTCTCATACTCGCCGCACAGCACATAGATATGCCCCGGCATGTGGTTCATGTGCCCGGCATCGGGGCACATCTCGCCGAGCAGATCGGCCGAGCGCATGCCGCGCTCCGGCTGGGTCGACATTTCCAGCAGATGGATGTGCAGGTGGACGATCGCCGGATGCTGGGCGGTGCCGGCCTCGTCTGCGAGCAGGATTGACCGCTCGCAAACCTCCAGCGCTTCGACGACGTCGGAATTCGGCGCCGGTTCACCGGTCTTGAGATTCCACAGGCGCCGCACCGTGCGCATCATCAGCGCCTCGACGAGAAGCGCCATCACATCGTGATCGTCGGGAAAGTTTTCATGGACCCGCCGCATTGCGGCGGCATAGGCGTCGTCCCATTGCTCGAATTCCTGTGGCATCACCCGGTGCGGTTTCTGGAAACGGCAGGCCAATGCCCCGATCAATTGTCTTTCGACCTCGCTGGCTGCAACCGCACTGGCGCGCGCGAGCTGGACATGCTCGAAGCAACGCTTCGTCGCGCTGTTTGCCTCGGCCTCGCCATGCTCCTTCCAGGTCAGATTGTAGAAAGGCCCGGCTGCATAGGCGATGCCCCAATGAACCATCGGGCAGTCCGGATCGGTCTCCAGCGCCATCTCAAAGCACTTGATGCCTTCCTCATGGTTGAAGCCGTAGCACCAGTTCAGAGCGATATCGAACCAGCGCTGGGTCTCGGTGGAGCGGGTGGAGATCGGGCGGCGGTAAGCGCCGAGATTGAAGCGATCCATGGGTCTCATTCAAGTTCGGTTCGCCGCGAGCCAAGCCCTAGCCAGATTCTTCGCCATCAATGTGTTCCGAAATTCGTAGCCATGGCAAACACCATGGTTTTGGGGTGAATGTGAAGAGCGGCAGCGCGCCGTCCTAGTCGGTTGCCTCGGGCGCCGCTTCGTCTTGCCAGCCGCCTAACTCCGGCAGGTCGTCAAGCCAACTTTTCTCGGTTATCACGGCATCGCCGGCCCGCGGGGCGACCTTGGTGGCGTTTTGAATCAGCCAGTCCACCCACTTCCGATAGGCAACCGGGTCCATCCGGGGCGGCAGCACCTTGGCCTTGAGCAGCATCCTCTTGCGGAAGCTGGTTTGCCTGCGCAGTTTGGTCGTCGTGAACTTGATAGCCTTGCCTTGGTATTCAACCGTCCAGCGGTCGCCCCCATGACCGACAAGCCTGTCTACCGAGAAACCGGCATCGACCGGTCTCTCCCGCCAGGGAAGCTCGATGGCGTTCCTCCTCAGATCGAGAACCCATCGCCTGTAGTTGGCCCCGGGACGCAGGGGCGGCAGCACGCCGGCCTCTTCGAGCATCTTCCGTCGGAAGGTAGGCTGCTTCTTGAACTGACCGGTCGTCAGCTCGATGCGATGTCCACGGAATTCGACATGCCAGCGGATCCTCCCATTGCCGACATACTTCACCAGCCTGTCGATAAAGAACTCGCCATCGGCAAGCATCACGCAGCCTTGGCTGATGCTTTCGACGATGAACTCGGTGTCAGTGACCATCAGGCGGCCTTGCAGGATTTGTTCGCGAAGCGTGGCGACAGCGATGTGCCGGATTTATGCACCAGATAAGTGTTCCGGTTCCGATTTTCGCTAAGTGACCATTTTCATTGAAAAATGCTTGGCTGGGGTTCCTGGAAGCTTTTCGAACTTTCTGGGTCGCGCCTCAGCCTGAATTGCGGGTGCTTATGGACAAAGTAGGATACTAGATTCGGGTTTGTGAGGCATCGACTTCCTGGCGCGTTTGCCCACCTTATGTGCACGTCCGGAGGTATCCACCTAAGGTTTGGTGGCCAATGCGGAACTTTTGGAAGGCCGAGAGCTTCTCCAAGCTCGAGACCACAGGAGGAACGAGTGGCCAATCTTGGAAGACTTGCGATCGCTATGCTGGGGGTCTTGGCTTATCAAAACCGCGACAAGATCGCAGAGATGATCCGTGGAGCGGGAGAGCGCGATGCAAACAATCCGCAAGGGGGGATACTGGACCAGGTGTCCAGGGGCGTTGCCGGCACCGCGCTTGGCGATATTCTCGACCGTTTTAAAAATGCAGGTGCTGGCCCGAAGGTGGACTCCTGGGTTGGCACCGGGCCGAACGAGCCGATCGAGCCTCATGAGGTGGAAAAGGCTATTGACGCGCAGACGCTGGAGGCACTTTCAACGCAGACTGGCCTCTCGCGCGAAGAGCTCATTGCGAGGATCACCAGGGATCTGCCGGACGCCGTTAACCAGATGACCCCAAACGGCAAGCTGCCGGCAGATCACCGAACGAACGACTCGGTCGAGCCGACCCTACTAGACGACGTGCCACGGACAGGGAGCGGGACGCCGAAGCAATAGGAACAGGCTATGAGATATGGTCCCCATATTCTGCTGAGTTTACTTGTCACCATGGTGCCCACGTCGCTGCTCGGTGCTCAGGGATGGCAGGGCTTCGGGATCAAACATCTCGGCTTCGTGTTCGATGTCCCCCCGGGGTTTGTACTTACCCAGCGCTCCGACCAAGGGGCAGCCTTCGAGGGCAAAAACAAAGCGTTTCTCGCAGTATGGGGGGCGCAACTCGGCAAGGCGAGTTTTCGCACCGAGATAGAGCATCGCATGGCAGTGAATGAGCACGACGGCTGGAGGTTGACCTATAAGCGAGTGACGCCGCAATGGGCCAGCTATTCTGGGCTGAAGGACGGTCAGATACTGTATGTCCGGGCCGTCAAAGTCTGCGACGGCCGCGCGGCATTGTTTACGGCCACCTATAGTCGTGACGAAAAGCTCCCCTACGATCCGATTGTCGTTCGCATGGTAAGATCGCTAAGGGCCGATGGTTGTTAACCAAGCCGTATACAACACGGCTGGATGGCGCTGCTTGCATGTCCTGCTGGTAGGCATCGTATCGATCTCCAGAGGCCGGTCCGATCAAAGCCCGACGTCAACGGTTGTGCGCCTCCTGGCTGCCCACGCTTGAGAGTCGCGGCCCTGGACGCGACCGCTCGCCGGCGAGGCCCTTCGCTGCCGGCATCGTCGAGACGGGTACACGTGAGCACGGCATCGAAGCTCCAGGAACAAAGTGGTTCCGCTAATGTTGGGAGAAAAATTAGCGGAAACTAATATGAAATTCTTACCCGTTCTGGAACCCTGCGACACATGGGCGGTATTCGACACCACGACCGACGAACCGGCCGAGTTTGCAGGTGAGTGCCTCATTGGTCTGACAAAGGCCGCCGCTATTTGGCTCGCGGCAAGAGCCAGCGATGATGAAAGAAGAAACCGTTGCCGGCATGCATCGAGCATCAGCGTACTGGGCAGCGGTAGGTTTCTTCATCAGCAACCGCGTGAACAGTCGTGGGGGTGATGAGTGATGAGGCCATGGCCGCCGTATTGGCCTCACGTGATGATGAAGTGCAGGTCCTCGGTGTATTCGACGCAGCGAACAAGAAAGAAGCCTCCCTTGAACTTCGCCGTCTTGGAGAGGCAGTTCACTTTTTGGCAAACGCATCGGTATTGGGCTACGACGTTCGTTCTGCGATAATCTTTCATGAAGTTGCGGGAGCACCATGCTTGAGGGCGAAGCAATGTGAGCAACTTTGGGCGAAACACGGCGCGCTGCTGGTAAAGTAACACTGCAGTTCTTGATGGAAGGCTTGTCGGTGACGGGCTGGTCCGGCTGTGTCTGCGAGTCCTGACGGCTGGCCCGGGCCTCGCCCGATCCGGCTGCTTTACGAATGACTGCGTTGAAAGGATCCATGTGAGGACATCTGGCCGGATGCCCGCTCAACTTGACCTTAGGTCGCTGGACGGGCGATTGGGAACCGGCAGCGGGCTCCGGGGGAGAACGCGCCCACGGCCGTGTTGCCTCTCCCCAAAGCGCCTCATGGCGCCTGTGGCGTTCGCCAAACTCCGAGCCGCTTTTTGACTAGCCGGATTTCAAGCTAAGACACTAGCCAATCACGGCATTTCTTCACGACCGCCAGAGCCATGCGAGAAGGACTGGATTTCATCCATATCGATCTTCCCGTCACCGTTCTGGTCGATTGCAGAGAAGATTCTGCCGACAGCCTCCTGGACCTCGTTCTCGGACAGCGATCCGTCACCATCCGTGTCCAGAAGCGCCAGTACAAGTCGCATCCCGGTGCCGCGCATCATGCGAGGACCATGATTTCCGACCATTCCATGCTCACCGGCCGGGCCGCCAGTGCGGTGCCGCTGCCAGCCGTCTCGATGACGGGAAGCTTCCTCTTGACGGTTGTCACCCTCCTCTTGCCGATTGTTACCTTCGTTAGAGCTCCGATCCTGTTGCATTCTCTCCTGGACGGCTTGCTCAATCATCTGGCGAATCATTTCATGCGTCGGCCCACCCGTCTGTCCGCTCACATCCGGCAGTTGCCCAGCTCCGGGCTGTTGGGTCGCCGGGGTTGGTGCAGGTGTTCCGTTCGTCTGGGCGAGCGCAGGGAAGGCCGCGAACATCAAAGCGGCGGCCGCGGTGGTCGTGCAGCGTGGAAATCTCATGACATGCTCCATTGGTTGGTCGTGGTCTGCCTCAAGCTGATTGGCTGGCCCCCAACTTGGAGTTCATTCCGATTGTTCCTCCCTGGAGATCGGGTCACGATGAAGTTACACGACCATGGAGTATGGGCTTCAACATACTGTGCCGACAGCAGCCGCACGTCATGGCCACGTGCAGTCAATTCTCGCCCAACAATGCAATGAGCTGCAGGCTTCGGTCCCGACCAGGCAGCGTGGCAGGCCCTCGAAGAATGGCAGCACGCGCCCACGCGTCAGCTTCCTGCGAACGACAATCTCACCTCGTGGACTTGCAGAATCGGCAGCTGCGGCGGCCTCATGCGAGCCGGCCGGGGCGAAATCATCCGTAGGACATCCAGTTTGGCTGGGGAACCTGGATCTTCGGTAATCCGGCCGACGATGTGGTGACGCTGGAACCCTAACCGGCCGGATCCTCGACGCCGACCAGAAGCCCGCCGCTCGCCACGGCGGCCTTTTCACTTGCCTCGCCGTTCCCGTCATACTCGACCGGACCGAGGCGCTGCACGAAACCGAGAATTCATAATCTTGTTGCAGCGTAGGGAATGAACAAGAAAACGAAGATCATTTCTTATGCCGTGGTGCTGGCGTGCCTCGCCTTCGCAAGCTGGCGGCTTATTTTGCTTGTCTCGGCCGGCCAGTGGAAGGGAAGATTCGGCGGCTGGAGAGAATGTGAAACGTTTTGGTGCTATTCGACGGGCATCTTGTCTTATGCGAGCGTGGTTGCGTTCTGCCTCTTCGCGCTCTACCTGTTGCGCTACCGCGAAAACTATGTCGCGAAGCTCTATCGAGATTACCACGAAATGAAGGGAAAGGGCTGATGCCCCCGCGTGAGACATCCATTTGGGTGTAACACTTAGCAATTTCTAATGTTCGCTAAGCAGCTGAAAACAACGATTAAAGAGGTGTTGGCTGGGGAACCTGGATTCGAACCAGGACTAACGGAGTCAGAGTCCGTGGGTCTACCGTTAACCTATTCCCCAGCAGGCGTGACAATCACCGTAAGTGAAAACCGCGCGGGCCGAACGGCTGAGCCGCTTGAGCGCTGCCTTGTAGCCGCCAGTGGAAAATAGTCAAGTCTGCTTTGCGGTTCAATTGCCAGGTTTCATCACCGGTTCCGAACACCAGCTTTTCCGGTGGCGTGCGAACCTCCAAGCCTCAGCTCTCCTTGCGGCTGAACTGCGAGCGTTCGAAGAACAGCACGATGCCCAGGCCCAGAAACAGCGGGACGATGAGATAAAACAGCCGGAACACCAGCAGCGCCGCCACCACGCCGACCGGGTCCATGTCGGAAAGCCCGGCCAGGAACACCACCTCGAAAACGCCGAGGCCGCCTGGCGCGTGCGAAATCTGGGCGACCGAGAAGGAGACCAGGAAGACGCCCAGCACGACGAAATAGCCGGGATTGTGCACCTCGGGCAGGGCGAAGAAGATGATCGCCGCGGCCGCGAGCAGCTCGATCGGGCCGATCAGCAACTGCCTGGCGACGATCGGCAGCGCCGGATAGTGCAACTGAAACCCGGCGATCCTCAGCGGGCGCAGGTGCAGCCAACTGCCGAATACATAGGCTGCGATGAGGACCAGCATCGCAATGCCTGCCGCCTCCGACAGGCCGTGATGGGCAATGCCGGAAAAGCGGTCGATGATCCGCGGCTCGAACACCAGCACAAGGCCGGAGACCAGTAACGTCGACAGCACGAAGGTTATCCAGCAGATCGCCACCAGCACGCCGACTTCCTGGCCGGTCAGCCCCCTTGTGCCGTAGGCACGGTAGCGAATGACGGCGCCGGAGAACACCGAGCCGCCGATATTGTGCGACAGCGCGTAGGTGGTGAAGGAGCAGAGTGTCACGAACAGCCACGACACCTTTTTGCCAATATGCAGCAGCGCGATGTGATCGTAGCCGGCGAGCGCGGCATAGGCGACGACCGAGCTCAAGCCCGCCAGCATCCAGCCACGAGTTGGAATGGCCGCCAGCCCATCCCAGACGTCGTCGAGCGAGATGCCGCGCAATTCATGCCAGAGCAGCAGCAGGGAGAAGATCACCGCGCCGATGCCGACGACCGGCCAGAAATAGCGTTTCCAGTTCATTGCCCGACTGCCATGCGTTGCGTATCCGCTTCCTTTCCGTCGAGAGGCCGTCCGCCCCGGATTTCCCATTCATTTCAGAGATGCCTCATTGAAGCCGGCTATTCAACCGCGAACACTTGTCGCGCCTGACGCCGTCCCTGTTTGCCGCGCGCCGCGACGGTGTTTCGCTACCAGCCCAGCCTTGCCGGTACATTACGCCAGTGCAAAAACAGGCCCGCGCACCCAGCCGGCAAAATTCAGCATGCGGCTCTTGGTGATCGGGCACGGCGCTGTTAGTCTGGCGGCAACTTGAAACATGCCAAAGCGCCTGCTGCGTCCTTCACCGGTTCGCGCGGCGCCGGAAGGAACGACAGTGGAAGACCGCGACACCGGCGCAGGCGCGCCGGAGGTGGGCGCGTCCAGCGCTTCCCTGGGGCCATCAGGCCCGGGGACAGCCGGTTGGCAGCAACGCCGCCCAACGGAGCCTCGCTCCGTGAATGGGCAGGCTGGCGACGCGACCCAGAAGGGCAAGCCCAAGAAACGGCGCAAGCGAAGGCGTGGACGCAAGGTTTTTGCGCGTGACGAGGCGCGCCCAGGGGACAATCAATCGCCGGTGCAAGGCAAGGCTCATGTCGCGGCGGTGGATTTGAAGCCTGTTGCCGCTGTCACAATCTCGCCCGCCGTTGCAATGCCGCGTCCGGAGCAAGGCCACCGCCGGCCCCCGGTGCACGAGCTTCCCGTCTTCGCCGCGCTCGACCTCGGCACCAACAATTGCCGGCTGCTGGTCGCCGTTCCCACGCGTCACGGCCAGTTTCGCGTCATCGATGCCTTCTCGCGCATCGTCAGGCTGGGCGAGGGGCTCACCGCCAATGGCCGGCTCGGCCAGCCGGCGATGGACCGCGCGGTCGAGGCGCTGAAGGTCTGCGGCGATAAATTGCGCGGTCGCAAGATCAGGAAGGCAAGGCTGATCGCCACCGAAGCCTGCCGAACAGCCGAAAACGGCGTGGAGTTCCTCGATCGCGTCGAACGCGAAGCCGGCCTGAAGCTCGAGATCATCGACCGCCAGACCGAAGCCCGTCTCGCGGTTTCCGGCTGCGGTTCGCTGGTCGAGCGCGACACGCAGGGCGTCGTCCTGTTCGACATCGGTGGCGGGTCTTCCGAGATCGCGCTGATCGATCTCACCGGCCGCCGTTCGCCGCGGCTGGCCAATCACATCGTCTCATGGACCTCGCTGCCGGTCGGCGTCGTCTCGTTGGCGGAACGCTTTGGCGGCCGCACCGTGACGCGCGAGATATTCACCGCCATGGTCGACGACGTCGCCGGCAGGCTGGCCGCTTTCGATGGCCGCGATCGGTTGAGCCATCTCAAGGCCAGCCCGAATTTTCATCTGCTGGGCACTTCGGGCACGGTGACGACGCTGGCCGGCGTCCATCTCGACCTCGAGCGCTACGATCGCCGACGGGTCGACGGCCTGTGGATGGACCGCGACAGCGTCGACCGCATGGTGGAGAAACTGGTCGGCTGGGATTTCCAGCAGCGCTGCGCCAACCCCTGCATCGGCGCCGACCGCGCCGATCTCGTGCTGGCCGGTTGTGCCATCCTCGAAGCAATCCGCGCCGTCTGGCCCTCGGAGAGGCTGCGCGTCGCCGACCGGGGCTTGCGCGAAGGAATATTGAGTGAGCTGATGGCCGATGACGGCGTCTGGCGCAATGACGGGCGTGCCAGGGCATCATGATCATGCTCAAACAAGAAATCAGGCAATGACGAAGAAACCAGAAAAGCCAGGATCCGCCAGCATTCGCGTGCTGAAGACGCGGATCAAGAAGAAAAGCGGCCTGAAGGAATCGTCGCGCCGCTGGCTGCAGCGCCACATCAACGATCCCTATGTCCAGCGCTCCAAGGCCGACGGCTATCGCTCGCGCGCGGCCTACAAGCTGATCGAGATCGACGACAAGCACCACCTCTTGAAGCCCGGCATGAAAGTAATCGATTTGGGTGCCGCCCCGGGCGGCTGGTGCCAGGTCGCGGCCGCGCGCACGAAATCGACGGCCGAAAACCCGCATGTCATCGGCATCGATTATCTCGAAATGGACGCCGTGCCCGGTGCGCCGGTGCTGCTGATGGATTTCCTGGACGCCGACGCGCCGCAAAGGCTGGCCGAAGCGTTGGGCGGGGACCCGGATGTCGTGCTGTCCGACATGGCGGCGCCGACCACCGGCCACAAGCGGACCGACCATATCCGCACCATGCATCTGTGCGAGGTGGCGGCCGATTTCGCGCTCTCGGTCCTCAAGCCGGGCGGCCATTTCCTCGCCAAGACCTTCCAGGGCGGCGCCGAAAATGAATTGCTCTCGATGCTCAAGAAGAATTTCCGCTCCGTCCATCACGTCAAGCCGCCGGCCTCACGCGATGAATCGGTCGAGCTTTATCTGCTAGCCAAGGATTTTAAGGGGCGAGAGTCCGGTCCGCCGCCAGGCGGATCGGAACGTCCAGTGGACGTTCCGAAGGACTCGAGCGCCCCGAGCCATAGCGAAGGGCCGGGGGACGCCGACGGCTGAAAGGCCAGCCCCCCGCCGGTCCGCCGCCAGGCGGATCGGAACGTCCAGTGGACGTTCCGAAGGACTCGAGCGCCCGGAGCCATAGCGAAGGGCCGGGACACGCCGACGGCTGATCGCTCTGCGGCGACTTTGCCTCACTCTCCCGGCGATCTGACCGGTTCCAGCGTCTTCGGCGTCGTCAGCCGGCCATGGCCGGAGACGGCGTTACCGGCGTCGGGCGCCATCCGCATGAACGACAGCGACGCCGCCGCCGACACCGCCGCCACGATGAAGAAGGCGGTATGGAAGTCGCGCAGCGTCAGCGGGCCGCCATGGATCGAGGTCGAGACTTCCAGAATGCCGCCGGCGAGCGCCACGCCGAGCGCGATCGAGAGCTGCTGGAACACCGCCGTGATCGGCGTTGCCTTGCTGGTATCCTCGGCCGACACCTCGGCATAGGAGAGCGCGTTGACGCCGGTGAAGAACATCGAGCGGATGAAGCCGCCGACCAGCAATATGGCCAGCATCAGCGCGTAAGGTGTTTCGGGGGTGAAGAGGCCGTAGATGGCGATCGATGCGGCGGCGACCAGCGAGCCGACGATCAGCACGCGGCGAAAGCCGACAACGCGGAAGATCAGCGCGGTGACGAATTTCATACCAATGGCGCCGATCGCCGAGACAAAGGTGATCATGCCGGACTGGAACGGTGTCAGCCCGAAACCGATCTGGAACATCAGCGGCAAAAGGAACGGCACGGCGCCGATGCCGATGCGAAACAGCGAGCCGCCAAGCACCGACGAGCGGAACACCTGGTTACGGAACAGTTCGAGCGCCAGCAGCGGATTTTTGGCGCGGCGCGCATGCATGAGGTAGAGCCCGCCCGACAGCAGTCCCACGGCGATCGTGATGAAGCCGGTGGCCGGCGGCAGATAAGGCAGGCTGACCACAGACAGGCCAAAGACGACGCCTGAAGCGGCCAGCCCGCTCAGGACGAAACCGACGAAATCGAGCGGCGGCGTCTCGGTTGCCTCGGTTTCCGGCAGGAAGCGAGTGGCAAGCCAAATGCCGATCAGGCCGATCGGGACGTTGATCAGGAAGATCCAGTGCCAGGTGAAGTAGGTGGTGATGAAGCCGCCGATCGGCGGACCCACCAGCGGGCCGACCAGCGCGGGAACGGTCAGCCACGACATGGCGGCGACCAGTTCGCTCTTGGGCGTGGCGCGCACCAGAACCAGGCGCCCGACCGGGGTCATCATGGCGCCGCCAATGCCTTGCAGGAAACGCGCGACTACGAAGGCGGGCAGCGAACCGGAGAGGGCGCACCCCACCGAACCGGCAATGAACACTGCAATCGCGGCACGAAAGATGGTCTTGGCGCCGAAGCGGTCGGCCATCCAGCCGCTGATTGGAATGAAGATCGCCAGCGACACCAGATAGGCCGTCAGCGCCAGTTTGAGCGCGATCGGGCTGGTGTGGATGTCGATGGCGATCGCCGGCAGCGATGTCGCGATGACGGTCGAATCCATGTTTTCCATGAAGAGAGCGACCGCCAATATAAGCGGAATGGTGCGGTTCACAAGACGCGTCCGGACTGATTCTCTGTGTCGTCGGCTGGGGCAAGCCGGCACGCAGGGCGGTTATCACGGCCAGAGGGTGATGTCGTGTTAAATTGCTGTCACTTTTGTGCGACTGCAAGGATGCGGCCTTTCGCTTTGGCATGCCCCATGCCGGCAGAGATCCCTGCCAGGCAAGGGACACCTTGCATGGAACGACACACATCATTATTGTAGTGAATATAACTACTATGGGGACATTGCCATGGAAAAAGGTGTTTCGGCGGCCGATGCCAATCGCAGGTTTTCTCTCCTACTGCGCGGCGTTCGCGAAGGACAAAGCTACGTGGTGACCAGTCACGGGCGTCCGGTCGCTCGGATCGTGCCCGCGGATCATCAGGAGGGTGTGGCTGCCCGATCGCGCGCGGCGTTGTTGTCGCGCCTTGAGCGCCAGCCTGTCATGAATGCCGGGCAGTGGACGCGCGATGAGCTTTATGAGGACGAGCATTGAAGATCGCGCTCGATACGAATATCCTTGCTTACGCGGAAGGGGTGAGCGGTGCGGAGAAGCGCGACATCATTCTCGAATTGCTGCGCGATCTCCGGCAAGATGACGCGGTTATTCCTGTTCAGGTTCTTGGTGAACTCTTCAACGTTTTGGTCCGCAAAGCAGGAAGACCGCCCCTGGAGGCACGGGATGCCCTTCTGAGCTGGAGCGACGCATTTTCCGTTGCCGCGACGACGCAGGACGTGATGATGATGGCCGCTGATCTGGCTACCGATCATCGACTCAGCATTTGGGACTCGGTCATTCTCTCCACGGCCTCGCAAGCTGGCTGTCGGCTGCTGGTCTCGGAAGATCTGCAAGACGGCTTCACATGGGGCGCGGTCACTGTCGTCAGTCCTTTCGCAGCGCCGCGTCACCCATTGCTTGATGCTCTAGCGGGGAAGTCTGGCGACTAGAACGCGGAACGACGCAACGATCGGCTTTTCATCCGTCCCGCGACGTGTTACCAGCCACCGCCAATCCTGAAAGGGAATAACGAGTCGGCGCTGTCCATTCCGGTCCAGCGCTTTTTCGCATTCAAAGGGCTGGTCATGGCAAAAATCATTGAAACGTCTACCGGCGCACTGGCGCTGACCTTTGACGACGTGCTTTTGCAGCCCGGTCATTCCGAGGTCATGCCCGGCCAGACCGACATCCGCACCCGCATCGCCGGCGACATCGATCTCAACGTGCCGATCCTGTCGGCGGCGATGGACACGGTCACCGAGGCAAGGCTCGCCATCGCCATGGCGCAGGCCGGCGGCATCGGCGTCATCCATCGCAATTTCTCGCCCGCTGAACAGGCCGAGCAGGTGCGGCAGGTCAAGAAATTCGAATCCGGCATGGTGGTCAACCCGGTCACGATCGGGCCCGACGCCACGCTCGCCGACGCATTGTCGCTGATGCGCACCTATTCGATCTCGGGCATTCCGGTGGTCGAGAATGGCGGCGCCGGTGGCCACAAGACCGGGCGGCTGGTCGGCATCCTGACCAACCGCGATGTGCGCTTCGCTTCCGATCCGGCGCAAAAGGTCTACGAATTGATGACCCGTGAGAACCTGATCACGGTCAAGGAGAACGTCGACCAGGACGAGGCCAAGCGGCTTCTGCACCAGCACCGCATCGAGAAGTTGGTGGTGGTCGACAAAACGGGCAATTGCGTCGGGCTGATCACGGTCAAGGACATCGAGAAGTCGCAGCTCAACCCGCACGCCACCAAGGATGCGCAGGGGCGCCTGCGCGCCGCGGCCGCCACCAGCGTCGGTGATGACGGCTTCGAGCGCGCCGAGCGTCTTATCGAGGCCGGCGTCGATCTTTTGGTGATCGACACAGCGCATGGCCACTCGCAGCGCGTGCTGGACGCGGTGACGCGGGCGAAGAAGCTTTCCAATTCCGTGCGAATCCTGGCCGGCAACGTCGCCACCGCGGAAGGCACGCGGGCGCTGATCGACGCCGGCGCCGACGCCGTCAAGGTCGGCATTGGTCCGGGCTCCATCTGCACCACCCGCATTGTGGCCGGGGTCGGCGTTCCGCAGCTTTCGGCCATCATGTCGGCGGTCGAGACGGCGCACAAATCAGGCGCCTCGGTGATCGCCGACGGCGGCATCAAATATTCCGGCGATCTCGCCAAGGCACTCGCCGCCGGCGCCAGTGCCGCCATGATCGGCTCGCTGCTTGCCGGAACCGACGAAAGCCCGGGCGAGGTCTATCTGCACCAGGGCCGCTCCTTCAAGGCCTATCGCGGCATGGGCTCGGTCGGCGCCATGGCGCGGGGCTCCGCCGATCGCTACTTCCAGGCCGAGGTGCGCGACACGCTGAAACTGGTGCCGGAAGGCATTGAAGGGCAGGTTCCCTATAAAGGACCTGTGTCTGGCGTGCTGCACCAGCTTGCGGGCGGGCTGAAAGCCGCTATGGGTTATGTTGGTGGCCGCGACCTTGCCGATTTCCGCGACCGCGCCACCTTTGTGCGCATATCCAACGCCGGACTTCGTGAAAGCCACGCCCATGACGTCACGATTACCCGCGAAAGCCCCAACTATCCCGGCGGAGCCTGATTCTTCCGGACTTTGGGGGAACTTGACCGCCATGGTGCTGCGCTTGTCGCGCCATGTCGGGGCGTTCTGCTTCCTCTCGGCGGCGGTTTTTGTCGCCATGACGGGGATGGAGTTCTTCTATTTCCGTCGACTGAGCGGGGGCCTGGCTTCGCTCGACATGCGTTATTTCGGATTCACGCCCGACGAAGGCATGGCCTGGCTTACGGCGCTTGGCCGGCGCGGCAGCGAGATCATCCTGGTCTGGCACTACCTGACCTTCGATCTTCTGTTTCCGGCGCTGTTGTCGCTGACGCTGGTCAGCCTGATCCTGGCAACTGGCCGGCGCCTGAAGAATTTCCGCGTGCTGCCGGCGCAGATGCAGGCGGTCTTCGCGCTGGTCCTGGTGCTGCCCTATACGCTCGCCGACTACGCCCAGAACATCGCCGTGGCGCGCCTTCTGTCCGATTTCCTCTACGCCAATCCGGACTCGCTGTCCTTTGCCTCGGCGCTGATCGTCACCAAATTCACGCTTCTCGCCGTCCCGGTCATCGTCATTGCCGCTTTCTGGCTGGCAGGCCAAAGACGTCGGAGTTGAAGCGGAGCAGGGCAGGGGCGGCTTCATGAACCAGACCACGATCTTCTGGCCTGTGCTGGCTCACGTGCTGCTGATCTACATCGTCTATATCGTCATGGGCCGGCGCCGCTATGTTGCTGTCAAGTCGGGTGAAGCCAAGGTCGGCCAGTACAAGGTTCGTTCGACCGAGCCGGCCTCTACTGCCACCGTCGCGAACAATTTGATCAACCAATTCGAACTGCCGGTGCTTTTCTACGTCCTGTGCCTGACACTGCACATGACCAACGGCGTCAATTACATCACCCTCGCACTGATGTGGATTTTTGTCGCGTCGCGCTATTTTCACGCCTGGTTTCACCTGACCAGCAACAAGCTGCTGGTGCGCAACCGCTCCTTCGTGTTGGGCGCGGTGGTGCTGGCGCTGGGCTGGATCTGGCTGGCCCTGCACTTGCTCGCGATCGTATGAGCTGCGCCTAATCACCTTCTCGAAAAAGGAAGAGGAAAGGCCGGCGCCTATAGATCGAACACCGCGATCTTGCGATTGTCGAACTTGATGCCGATCTCGCCGCGTACCAGCTTCAGCGCGTGTTCGCCGAACACGGCGCGCCGCCATCCTTGCAGCGCGGGCACATCGGCATCCTCGCCCTCGGCGGCGATGCGATCGATGTCATCGCTGGAGGCCAGCACCTTCGAGGCGACGCCCTGTTTTTCGGCGACGATCCTGAGCAGCACCTTCAACAGTTCCGCGGCCGCATTCGAGCCCTCGGGCGGCTGGAAGTTTTTCGGCAGTTTCGGCATCTGCTCCTTGGGCAGGGCGAGCGCGGTGTTGACCGCGCCGAGCAATGCCGTCGCCGTCGAGGAGCGTTCCCATCCCTTGGGAGTGGTGCGCAGCTTGGCAAGGGCTGGCGCATCGCGCGGTCCTTGTTGTGCGATCTCGTAGATCGCGTCGTCCTTGAGCACACGGCCGCGCGGCACGTCGCGCTCGCGCGCCTCGCGTTCGCGCCACGCCGCCACGGCCTGCACGATCGCCAGCTCCTGGGGCTTGCGAAGCCGCATCTTCAGCCGTTTCCAGGCATCCTCGGGGTGCGGATCGTAGGTCTCGCGCGAGGTCAGGACATCCATCTCCTCATTCAGCCAGTGGGCGCGGTTTTCCCGCGCCAGCTCGGCGTTGAGGTGCTGATAGACCTCGATCAGATGGGTGACGTCGGCCAGCGCGTAGTCGAGCTGCTTGTCGGACAGCGGCCGATGGCGCCAGTCGGTGAAGCGCGACGACTTGTCGAGCCGCGCCCCGGTGATGCGCTGTACCAGCTGATCGTAGGAAACGCTGTCGCCGAAGCCGCAGACCATCGCCGCCACCTGGGTATCGAACACGGGGTGCGGAACGAGGTCGCCGAGATGGACGATGATTTCGATGTCCTGGCGCGCCGCATGGAAGACTTTGACCACCGCCTCGTTGGCCATCAGCCTGAAGAAGGGAGCCAGGTCGATGTCAGGTGACAGCGGATCGATCAGCGCGGTCACGCCGGGCGCGGCCATCTGGATCAGGCACAGGATTGGCCAGAAGGTCGTTTCGCGGATGAATTCGGTGTCGACGGTGACGAAATCCGACTTTTCGAAAGCGGCGAGAACGGTCTCGAGTTCTTTCTGGGTGGTGATGACGTGCATCAAATCGCTTTTGGCAGGAGTAGGGTCTTCCTAGATTTCAGCCGGGAAGGCTTTCGTCAAGCTGTGGCGCCACCGTCACGGCCCTTCCGGACTGTCTGGATCACTATTTCTCCTCGCCAGCCGCGCGAAAATGGTCGACGTGCGCAACAGCGCCGTGAAGCGGCTGCGCTTGCCCGCCGGTACTCCAGAGCGTGCCTGCATGCGGTAGAGGATGACGGCAATGAAGATCGCGTAGACCACGGCGCTGAAGACGAACAGCGCGCTTGGCCCGAAATACTGCATCGCGGTCGAGGCCGCGAAAGGGCCGCCAATAGCGCCGAAGGAGTAGAACAGCATCAGGGCGGCGTTGATCAGCACGAACTCGCCGGCATCCGCGCGGTCGTTGGAATGTGCCGCCGACAGCGAATACAGCGGCATGGCGAAACAGCCGAAGATAAAGATGATGATGAAGTTGAGCAGCGGGTTGCTGCCGGCGATGAACACCAGCGCCAGAGCCGAAAGCATCGCGCAGCAGGTCGTCATCAGCAGCACCCGGCGCCGATCCCAGCGGTCGGAGAGGTAACCGAGCGGATACTGGATGATGGCGCCGCCGAAAATGCCGACGCTGACGAAGGTGACGACATCGCCGACCGACATGCCGATCTGCTCCGCATAGACCGGCGACAAGGTGCGAAAGGCACTGTTGGTGACGCCGACGGCGATGCAGCCAAAGCAGCCCAGAGGCGAAATCCGCCAGACGCGGGCCAGATCGAGCTTGACCTCTTCCGGCGGCGTCGGGTTGGAGCGGTCGCCGAGCGAGACCGGCACCAACGACAGCGTGATCATGATCGACATGATTGCGAAGATGGTGAAGCCACCGGCGCCGAAGACGGGAATCAGGAACTGGGCTGATGTCACCGATCCGGTATCGACCATCCGGTAGATCGCCAGCACGCGGGCGCGGTCGCGGTTGGTGACGCCGGAATTCAGCCAGCTTTCGACGATGGTGAACAATCCGGCGAAACAGAAGCCGCCGGCAAAGCGCACCGCGCACCACATCACCGGATCGAGAACCAGCACGAGCAGCAAGGTGCCGACGGAGGCGATCGCCGCCAGCGCCGAAAACGCCCTGATATGGCCCACCGCCTTCATGATGCGGGTAATGGCCAGGCAGCCGAGCAGGAAGCCGGCGAAATAGAAGGTGCCCATCAGGCCAATGTCGGAAGCCGAAAACCCTTCCTGCGCGCCACGCAGCGCGATCAGCGTGCTCTGCAGCCCATTGCCGCCGAGGAGGATGCCTGCGGCGAGAAGAAGCGGGATCAGGGGACGGATGGAGGACATAAAGGAATACAGCCGCTCATCGTTGATCCTTTTTGGACCATCGTCTCCGTCGATGCCAGCGGCATTTGCGAATGAAAAGGCGGCAAGGCCTCGGCCCGAATTCAGCTCGGCGGATGAAACAGATGTCGATGGCGACCGCAGCGCCGGTTAATCGGTCAAAGTATCAATCGACGCGCTCGAAAGTGTCTAGGCTGGTCCCGAAGGCGCGCCATGTTCCAACCGTGGTCAGCTTTGCGGGCTCACCCTCGGCATCGGCTGAAAGAGCCAGTCCAGCCACCGTGTGCCACAACATCTCGATCTTGCCGTCTCGAAAAATGCCGGTATAGCTGACCGCCGCAGGCCCCGTCTTTCCTGACGCCGCGGAAGTAAAGCCGATCACATCTCCATGAGCGGCCCCGTGAAGAGGCACTTCCATCCCGGAAAAGCTGCTGTCGGGCAACGCTGTCTTGAAGACACCGCGGATCAAACCCTCACTATCGTCCTCGATAATTACAACCGAACCGTATTGATTGCGCCAAGTGCCCTTCCAGGAAAACACGTTTGCCTCCTCTCAGTCCATCATGCGCTAACGCGACAGGCGGTTCACCGTTCCGCCACATGACCGGCCATAAATTGAAAGCCGAAGTTCCAAGCTGAGAGATCGCCCCTTCGTCCCTTTGCCTTGACAAACCATGCCTCTCATGCGCTTTTCGCGCAAATTTTGGGCCGGGCTGCGATGCTTTGGCCCGCCACTCACAATCCCGGACTTTTATCCATGACCATGCACCGTTACCGCAGCCATACCTGTGCCCAGTTGCGAAAGAGCGACGTCGGCAATTCCGTTCGCCTGTCGGGCTGGGTGCATCGCGTGCGCGACCATGGCGGCCTGCTGTTCATCGACCTGCGCGACCACTACGGCCTGACCCAGATCGTCGCCGATCCCGATTCGCCCGCCTTCAAGGTCGCCGAGACCTTGCGCGGCGAGTGGGTGATCCGCGTCGATGGCGAGGTCAAGGCGCGTTTGCCCGAGACGGTCAACGCCAATTTGCCGACCGGCGAGATCGAGATTTTCGCCCGCGAGATCGAGGTGTTGTCGGCGGCCAAGGAATTGCCGCTGCCGGTGTTCGGCGAGCCCGATTATCCCGAGGACATCAGGCTGAAATACCGCTTCCTCGACCTGCGCCGCGAGACACTGCACAAGAACATCGTGGCGCGCACGAAGATCATCGCCGAGATGCGCAAGCGCATGGGCGAGGTCGGCTTCACCGAATTCTCGACGCCGATCTTGACCGCCTCGTCGCCGGAAGGCGCGCGCGACTTCCTGGTGCCGTCGCGAATTCATCCCGGCACCTTCTACGCGCTGCCGCAGGCGCCGCAGCAATACAAGCAGCTGATCATGGTGTCGGGCTTTGACCGCTACTTCCAGATCGCGCCCTGCTTCCGTGACGAGGACCCGCGCGCCGACCGCTTGCCCGGCGAATTCTACCAGCTCGACCTCGAAATGAGTTTCGTCGAGCAGGACGACGTATTGTCGACCATGGAACCGGTGATGCGCGGCGTCTTCGAGACCTTCGCCAACGGCAAGCCGGTGACGCAGAAATTCCAGCGCATCCCCTATGATGTCGCCATGCGCAAATACGGCTCCGACAAGCCGGACTTGCGCAACCCGATCGAGATGCAAGCCGTCTCCGACCATTTTCGCGATTCCGGCTTCAAGGTGTTCGCCAACATCCTGGCCAATGATCCGAAGGCCGAGGTGTGGGGCATTCCCGCCAAGACCGGCGGCAGCCGCGCCTTTTGCGACCGCATGAATAGCTGGGCGCAAGGCGAGGGCCAGCCGGGGCTGGGCTACATCTTCTGGCGCAAGGAAGGCGACAAGCTCGAAGGCGCCGGCCCGCTCGCCAAGAACATCGGCGAGGAACGTACCGAAGCAATCCGCCTGCAACTCGGCCTTGCCGACGGCGACGCCGCTTTCTTTGTCGCCGGTGATCCGAAGAAGTTCGTGTCGTTCGCCGGCGCGGCGCGCACCCGTGCCGGCGAGGAGCTGAACCTCGTCGACCGCGAACGCTTCGAACTGTGCTGGATCGTCGACTTCCCGTTCTTCGAATGGAACGAGGAGGAGAAGAAGATCGACTTCGCCCACAACCCGTTCTCGATGCCGCAGGGCGGCATCGATGCGCTGAACGGCGAGGATCTGCTCGGCATCAAGGCCTTCCAGTACGACATGGTCTGCAACGGTTTCGAGATCGCCAGTGGAGGTATCCGCAACCATTTGCCCGAAACCATGGTCAAGGCGTTCGAGACGGTCGGGCTCGACCGCGCCACGGTCGAGGAACGCTTTGGCGGCCTCTACCGCGCCTTCCAATATGGCGCGCCGCCGCATGGCGGCATGGCCGCCGGCGTCGACCGCGTCGTCATGCTGCTGGTCGGCGCCAAGAACCTGCGCGAAATCACCATGTTCCCGATGAACCAGCAGGCTTACGACCTGTTGATGAACGCGCCGTCGGAAGCCTCGCCGCAGCAGCTTCGCGAACTGGCGCTGCGTGTCGCGCCGGTGAAGAAGGACTGACGGTGCAACTGCCATTTCTCCCCGTCACTATACCGGGAGAAATGTCCGGCAGGACAATGAGGGGCAGCGCGGATGCTGGCGATTTGCGAGCGATCGTAGCAGCCGAGGCCTTCTGACAGGCAATCCAGACTGGAATTCATATTCGCAAGCGTCGGCGCTGCCCCTCATCCGCCTGCCGGCACCTTCTCCCCGTATAGTGACGGGGAGAAGGCAGCTAATTCGATCAGTCCTCGTTCGCCTTGACGGTCACGCCGAGCGTCTTCGGCAGGTCGAGCGGGTTGGACATGGCGCCCGCCATGATCAGCGCGAACGGCACCGATGCCGGCGGCTCGGCCGAGATTTCGAGACTCTTCGGATCGTCGAGATATTTGCTGACCGCCGCCGTAACCTGGGCCGTCAGCTCGGGATTGTTGAGCTGCGCCATGCCGAACGGCACGATTGCCTTGGCTTGGTTGGCGATGTCCTTGGCCGACATGCCCTGCTGCTTGCCGACATAGTCCAGCACCTTGCCGGTCAGCGAATCGTCGTCGAAGCGGATCGATGCGCTGTTGAACGAAAGCTGCTGCAACAGGCCGAGCATGGCCATGCCTTGCGCCGAATTGTCGGCGCCTTCCGGCTGTGCGGCCATCTTCTTCTGCATTTCCTGCAGCGACTTGATGAAGTCGATCGTGTAGCCGCCGAGGTCGAAGGTCATGCCGAGCGTGCCGGCATTCTCGACGGATATGTCGTATTTCGACAGCTCCATCTTGCCGTCCGACGGCTGCCAGGTGCCGGCCATTTCAAGATTGCCCGAAATGTTCTGGTAGCCGAGCGCGTTGATGACCTCCTTGGACTTGGGGTCCTCGACCAGCGAGAGATCGGCCGTGAATTTCTCCGTGTTGGCGGTGAATTCCATCGCCTTGCCGTCGGCGGGCGGCGTGATCTGGATGGCAAGCCCGTCCATCGAAAAAGCGGTCTTGTCGGCGACCTTGACCGTCATGTTCGAGAGTTCAGCGGATTTGTACATCATCAGCGAGCCAAGCGGGCTGGTGGAGCCGTCGGCCGGCACCGTCATGTCGTGGATGACGAAGGGGCTGAGATCCAGGGTGACGCCGTCCTTGCTGTGTTCGAAGGCCGAGGTCGACACGGTGCCGATATCATAGCCGCCATTGGCTTCGGTGATGTTCTCGAGCTTGACGTCGCCGATCGTCAGCGCTTCCTTTTCCGCGGCCGGTTTCACGGACACGCCCTGCAGCACCATGCTGGTGTTGTCGCCGGTCACGCCGGTCCAAGAGATGTCGACGCCCTGGGCGGAGAGTGCTGCCTTCAGCCGGTCCGCGACCGCCGCGTCCTGGGCAAGGGCCGCATTCAGCGGCAGCGTGAGCAAGAAGGTCGAAAGTGCGAATTTCCGGAGAGTTGAGCGGTTGATTGTCATCGCAAGGTCCCTGAGAGTGTCCTGAAATTATTTTTCAATTCTTTGCGCCATCACCATTCCGTGACGAACTGGACGGGAGAAAGGCGTGTCCCGGCACAATGGTCGAAAATCGCGCTGAAAGGCAAACCCGATCCGACCGCTATTGGAGAATGCAGTGAATTTGGCATGAAGGTCGGGCCGCCAGCGTGCTTCGCAATAGATGCGGCATGTAACAGATTGATGTTGGCCGGCAACCTCGACCTTGCGGTTTTCTGTTGCAGAATTGCGCGCAAATCGACTGGCCCGGTGCGCGCCTCTTGCCGCGAATCACCCGCTCGGCTAGGTGCAGCCCATGGGAAAAAGGCTTTTGCCGCCTGACAATGGCGGCGGCGATCATATCGAACCGGTCGACCTGAAGAAGGCGCTGGAAGAGCGCTATCTCGCCTATGCTTTGTCGACCATCATGCACCGGGCGCTCCCGGATGTGCGCGACGGACTGAAGCCGGTCCATCGCCGCATCATGCACGCCATGCGCCTGTTGCGCCTCAACCCCGACCAGGGGTTCGCCAAATGCGCTCGTATCGTCGGCGAGGTGATGGGCAAGTTCCACCCGCATGGCGACCAGTCGATCTATGATGCGCTGGTGCGGCTGGCGCAGGATTTTTCGATGCGCTACCCCTTGGTCGACGGCCAGGGCAATTTCGGCAACATCGACGGCGATAACGCCGCCGCCATGCGCTACACCGAAGCGCGTATGACCGACGTGGCGACCGACCTGCTTGCCGGCATCACCGAGGACGCGGTCGACTATCGGCCGACCTACAATGAAGAAGACGAGGAGCCGGTCGTGCTCCCCGGTGCCTTCCCCAATCTCTTGGCCAACGGCTCGTCCGGCATCGCGGTTGGCATGGCGACCTCGATCCCGCCGCACAATGCCGCCGAGCTCTGCGACGCGGCGCTGCATCTGATCGAGCATCGTGATGCGCCGGTGGCGAAGCTGATGGATTTCGTCCAGGGCCCGGATTTTCCGACCGGCGGCATCATCGTCGACAGCCGTGCCTCGATCCTCGAAGCCTATGAGACCGGCCGCGGCGGGTTTCGCGTGCGGTCGAAATGGAACCAGGAAGACCAGGGCAGGGGCACCTGGAGCATTGTCGTTACCGAAATCCCCTATGGGGTGCAGAAGGCGCGGCTGATCGAGAAGATCGCCGAGCTGTTGATGGCCCGCAAGCTGCCGCTGCTCGAGGATATCAGGGACGAAAGCGCCGAGGACATCCGCGTCGTGCTGGTGCCGAAGAGCCGTTCGGTCGACCCAGGCATCCTGATGGAATCGCTGTTCAAGCTGACCGAGCTCGAAAGCCGTTTCCCCCTCAACATGAATGTGCTGTCGCGCGGCAAGGTGCCCAACGTGCTGTCGCTGAAGGGCGTGCTGCAGGAATGGCTGGACCACCGCCGCGACGTCCTCATCCGTCGCTCGAAATTTCGCCTCGGCGAGATCGAGAGGCGGCTGGAAATCCTTGCCGGCTACCTGATCGCCTATCTCAACATCGACGAGGTGATCAGGATCATCCGCGAGGAGGATGAGCCCAAGCAGGTCATGATGGCCCGCTGGTCGCTCACCGACACCCAGGCCGAAGCGATCCTCAACATGCGGCTGCGCGCCTTGCGCAAGCTGGAAGAATTCGAGATCCGCAAGGAATTCGACGGCCTGACCGCGGAGAAGAAGCAGATCGAGGCACTGCTGGCGTCCGATGCCAAGCAATGGTCGACCATCAAGTGGGAAGTCACTCAGGTTCGCGACAAGTTCGGTCCGGAGACCGAGCTCGGCAAGCGCCGCACGCAGTTCGCCGACGCGCCCGAGCACGACCTGACCGATATCGCGCACGCCATGATCGAGCGCGAGCCGGTCACCGTGGTGGTTTCGGAAAAAGGCTGGCTGCGGGCGATGAAGGGCCATCTGGCCGATTTTTCGACGCTGACCTTCAAGGAGGGCGACAGCCTCAAGCTCGCCTTCCATGCCCAGACGACGGACAAGGTTCTGGTCTTCACGACCGGCGGCAAGTTCTACACGATCGGCGCCGACCGGCTGCCGGGCGGCCGCGGCCATGGCGAGCCGATCCGCATCATCGTCGACATGGACAATGACCAGGACATCGTCACCGCCTTCGTCCACGATCCCAAGCGCAAGCTGCTGCTCGCCTCTTTCGACGCCAACGGCTTCATCGTTCCCGAGGAAGAGGTGGTCGCCAACACCCGCAAGGGCAAGCAGGTGATGAACGTCAAGGCGCCGGACGAGGCCAAGCGCTGCGTGCCGGTCACCGGCGATCACCTGGCCATCGTCGGCGAGAACCGCAAGATGCTGGTGTTCGCGCTCTCGGAAATCCCGGAGATGGGTCGCGGCAAGGGTGTGCGGCTGCAGAAATACAAGGACGGCGGCCTGCTCGACCTCAAGCCGTTCACGCTGGAAACCGGTCTTTCCTGGCAGGATTCGGCCGACCGTACCTTCACCCGGTCGCGCGAGGAATTGGCTGAATGGATCGGCGCCCGGGCGTCGGCGGGACGGATGGTGCCTAAGGGATTCCCAAGGACTGGGAAGTTCGGCTAGAAGCTGCCGATCTCCTCCCTCGTGGGGGAAATGGCCGGCTGGCCAGAGGAGGCGCTGTCCCGCCAGCGCATCAAATGGCTGGCTACACCTCTCGCAATTCTCGGTCCTTAAGATCAGATCAGAGGTTCACGCCCCCCTCTGTCCTGCAGGAGATTCCCCACGAGCGGGGAGATTGGCAGGTCCGCCATCACCATTTGGAGTATCGTCACGATTGCTGCACTATATCGGTGCATAACTGACCGGATGGGCCGGGGAGAACAGGGCGTTTGAAGGAAGCAAAGATCCAGAAGCCGGAACGGCAGCAGCGCCTCTTCGGGCTGTCCACACCGCTTCGTTCGGCCGTCATACCGCCGCTCTCGGCGGCGCGCTGGCTGCTGGTGCTGATCGTTGCCGCCGGCGTCTATTTTTTCCACGGCTTCCTGTTCCCGGTGCTGGCCGCCCTCGTTATCGCCTTCGCCAGCTGGCCGCTCTACCGACGGCTGCTGGTCGGCGTCGGCGGCAACCGAACCATCGCCGCCACATTTGCCATCCTGTTCATCCTGGCCTTCCTGGTGATACCGATCGCGCTTGCCGGCACCTACGCCATCAACGAGGTGCGCGAATGGGTCGGCTGGGCGATAGAGACCAACCGCCACGGTGCGGTGACGCCGCACTGGATCGCCACCCTGCCTGTGGTGGGTGAATGGCTGAACGAGCAGTGGACGACCAATCTCGGCCATCCCGGCGGCATCGGCGAACTGATCCAGCTGGTCAGCGGCGCCAATATAGGCAGCATCTACCGCGGTGCGCTCGCCGCCGGCGGCAGCGCTTTCAGCCTCTTTCTGACGCTGCTGTTCATGATGATCGCCCTGTTTTTCGCCTATCGCGACGGCGAGAATTTCGCCGGCCAGATCGACCGCCTCGGCGAGCGCATCCTGCCCACCCGCTGGGAACGGATCTCGCGCGTCGTGCCGGCGACCATTTCCTCGACCGTGACCGGCATGACGGTAATCGCCATCGGCGAGGGACTGGTGCTGGGCATCGCCTACTGGCTGGCTGGTGTGCCGTCGCCGGTGACGCTCGGCGCGCTGACCGGCGTGATGGCGCTCATCCCCGGCGGTGCGCCATTGTCCTTCACATTGGTCTCGATCTACCTCGCCGCCAGCGGCTCGCCGATGGCCGGCCTGGCGCTGTTCATCTGGGGCACGGTCGAGTTGTTCGTCGTCGACAAGACGTTGCGCCCCAAGCTCGTCGGCGGCCCGATAAAACTGCCCTTCCTGCCGACCTTTTTCGGTTTGATCGGCGGCGTCAAGACCATGGGTTTTCTCGGCCTGTTCATCGGCCCGGTGCTGATGGCGCTGCTGGTCGCGATCTGGCGCGAGTGGCTGCGCGAGGTGGAACTGGCCGACGAGATCGTGCCGCCGAATGAAATCGAAGCCGGTCCACAAATCGAGGTCCTGCCCGAACCCAGCGTGGTCAAGAAAGCCAGCGCCTGAATCTCGACCTCTACGCCGGATGGTGTACCGCGAGGTCGCCGCGGCGCTTGCGCCCATCATGCAACTGCCAGAGCGAATGGGCGACGAGCGTGACGATCAGGATGCCGCCGCCGATCAGGCTGTTGCGGGTCGGCGTCTCGGCAAAGATCATCCACACCCAGATCGGCGCCAGCACGGTTTCGAGCAGGTAGAACATCGCCACTTCCGGTCCTGAAATGTATTTCGGCCCGGCGGCGAGGCAGAAGAACGAGATCGGCATGATGACGGCGCCGTTGAAGATGATCCACCATGGCGCGTTTACGTGAAAGCCTTCGCCGCTCACCATGAAGGCCGCCAGCCCAAGCGGCAGAAGGACGCCGATCAGCGAGGTGAATCCCATATCCTTGCCGCTGGCGCGCGAGAGGGTGATGGCCACCGCGATGAAGAAAGCCGAGCACAGCGCCATGAAATCACCGAACAGCTTGCCGCTGCCAACCGAACCGCCGACGATGACCAGCACGCCGAGGATCATGACCAGCATGGCCGCGATCGTCACCGCTCCCGGCCTTTCCCGTAGGAATATCCAGGACAAGAGTGCGGCGAAGACGGTGTTGAAGGCCAGGATGAACACCAGGTCGGCGGTCGAGGTGTGGAAGACCGCGGTAACGAAGGTGATCGAGGTCAGCCCATAGCATATCGCCACGATCAGCCCGGACCAGCCGGGGATAAGCGGCGGGACATTCCGGCTCAGCGCGCGCCAGACCGACCAGATGATCATCGCGGCGATGAAGGTGGTTCCGGTTCGCAGCAAAAGGATGGTCCACGCGCCGCCATCCGCAAGGCGGATCAACGGTATGTCGACGGTCAGTATCAGTCCGCCGATGGCGGTTATCAGAAGGCCCTTCTGGTGATCATGGTGAGAGGACATGCAGGAACTTTCGCAATTGAATTGCAGGCGGCCGGTCGGCGCAAGCGCGCACTCTCTCCAGCCGAGCGGCTGAAAGACCAGCATCCCCTGCCTTGAAACAGTTTAAGCGTGGATCGGGGGAAAACTCAGCGTCAGACCGCTTCGTTGGTATAGCGCTCCCAGCCTTTTGGGCCGAGATGCTCCTGCGGCATGAAGCGCATCTTATAATTCATCTTGCGCGAACCATTGACCCAGTAGCCCAGGTAGACATGGGGCAGCCCCATCGCCTTGGCACGGGCGATATGGTCGAGGATCATGAACGTGCCGAGCGAGCGGCTTTCGAAATCGGGATTGAAATAGGAATAAACCATCGACAAGCCGTCGGCCATCTTGTCGGTGAGCGCCACCGCTATGAGTTCACCTTGGCCTTTGCCGGTGATGAAGGTGTCGGGTCCGCGCCGCCGGTATTCGATCACCTTGGTGTCGACATGGGTATCCTCGACCATCATGGCGTAGTCGAGCACCGTCATGTCGGACATGCCGCCGCGGCGGTGGCGGGCATCGAGATAGCCGCGAAACAGTGAATATTGTTCGGTCGAGGGCTCGGCGTTGTGCATGGCGCCGACGAGGTCGGAATTGTGCTGCAGCACGCGCTTCATGTTGCGGCTGGCGGTGAACTCCTGTGCCAGGATACGCACCGACACACAGGCGCGGCAGGTCTCGCAGGCTGGTCTGTAGGCGATGTTCTGCGAGCGCCGGAAGCCGCCTTGCGTGAGCAGGTCGTTCATCTCCGAGGCCTTGTCGCCGACCAGATGCGTGAACACCTTGCGCTCGAACTGGCCGTCGAGATAGGGGCACGGCGACGGCGCGGTCAGGAAGAACTGCGGCGACTGGGTCGGGTGCTGCGTCATCGAGACTTGGAAACACTCCTTCGAATCGCTCTACCTTTGGCTCCGGCGGCGAAAAATTCAACAGGATTGTGAAGGTGTGGGCAACTCAACACCTTCACATTTGCGCTCAAGAGGGCTGCGGCTGTGCTTGAGGGCGGTTTCAGCGGCCGGTGCGGCTGACGACAGTGCCGAGCAAAAGATCGTGCAGCGTGCGCTTGCGGTCCGAGAACAGGGTCACCAGCAGGACCAGCGGCGACAGGATGACGTTCCCGGCCCAGAACAATACGGAATGGACGACCGCGGTCAGCCCGTCGATGCGGGTGCCGTCGAGACGGTCGAGGCGGATGCCCATCATCTTCATGCCCGTGGTGGCCTGGTCGGCGCTGCCCAACGTGTTCCAGATGTAGAGGATGGCGACTGCCGGCACCAGGACGCCGAACAGCATCCAGCCCAGGCCGAGGGTCAAGAGCCCGAGGAAGAACACCAGGATGGCGACCGGAATGCTCAGCAGGCCAACGATCAGATAGTCGAGCACGAAAGCCAGGATGCGCCTTGTGCGCACGCCTTCAAAAGCCCTGACATCGTCGAGCCGGGTGTTGATGATTTCGCCGTCGAGAACGCGAGCGTTCATGTCATTTCCTCGTAACAGGGGCCTGCTTAGCCTGCGCCCACCGCACCAGAAATGGTGAAGGCTCGTGGCGGAATCAAGATCGGACCGTTTCGCCGCGGCGCCAGGCGGGACAGGACGGGCCGAGGGGCCGAAGCGGTTGAATTTGCAGCACGGATGGCGTTAGCTTGCTGCGGCGCAACAAGACGCCGAGGGGACGGGGCAATATGGACTACGACATGCTGGTCATCGGCAGCGGCCCTTCCGGCCGCCGCGCCGCAGTGCAGTCGGCCAAACTCGGCAAATCGGTGCTGGTGGTCGACCGGGGCCGGCGCCTTGGCGGCGTCTCGGTGCACACCGGCACCATTCCTTCCAAAACGCTGCGCGAAACGGTGCTCAACCTCTCGGGCTGGCGCGAGCGCGGCTTCTATGGACGCGGCTATCGGGTCAAGCAGGATATCTCGGTCGGCGACCTGATCGAGCGCCTGCACAAGACGCTCGACCACGAGGTCGAGGTGCTGCAGCACCAGTTCATGCGCAACACGGTCAAAAGCGCGCGCGCGGCGGTGAAATTTCTCGGCCCCAACAAGGTCAGCCTGACATCGGACAATGGCGACTACAGCGAAGTCGGTTTCGCCAACGCACTGATCGCCGTGGGCACCAGGCCGCATCGGCCGGCCGACGTGCCCTTCGACAAGACCCGTGTCTTCGACAGCGACGAAATGCTTGAACTCGACCGCCTGCCACGCACGCTGACGGTGATCGGCGCCGGCGTCATCGGCGTCGAATACGCCACGATCTTTTCCGCGCTCGACGTACCGGTGACGCTGGTCGAGCCGCGCAACTCCATCCTCGATTTCGTCGACCGGGAGATCGTCGACGATTTCATCCACCAGATGCGCGACCGCGGCATGACGATAAGACTGGGCAGCGCGGTCAAGGAAATCCGCTCCAAGCCGGATGCCGCCGAAGTGGAACTGGCCGATGGCCGCACCATCCGCTCCGAGGTCGTGCTCTACGCCGCCGGCCGCACCGGCAATGTCGGCAGCCTCGGCCTCGACGTGGTCGGCATCGAAGCCGACTCCAGGGGCCGCATCAAGGTCGATCCCCAGACTTTCCAGACCAGCGTGCCGAACATCTACGCGGCCGGCGACGTCATCGGTTTTCCAAGCCTCGCCTCGACCTCCATGGAGCAGGGCAGGGTGGCCGCCTGCCATGCCTTTGGCGTGACCCTGCCCGCGCCGCCGGAAACCTTTCCCTACGGCATCTACGCGGTGCCGGAGATCTCGACGGTCGGCCAGTCCGAGGAGCAGGTACGCCAAAGCGGCGGCGCCTATGAGGTTGGCGTCGCGCGCTTCCGTGAGACGTCGCGCGGCCACATCATGGGCGTCGACACAGGCTTCCTGAAGCTGTTGTTCTCCATCGAGACGCGGCGCCTGCTCGGCGCGCACATTGTCGGCGAGGGTGCCACCGAACTCATTCATATCGGCCAGGCGGTGATCAATCTCGGCGGCACGGTCGACTTCTTCGTCAACAACACCTTCAACTATCCAACCCTGGCCGAGGCCTACAAGATCGCCGGCCTCGACGCCTGGAACAGAATGGGAAGAGGGTAGCCCTGTCTGGTGCAAGTTCGGGGGGAGCCGTACACTCCCCTCCATTCTGTTGCCACTTCGAGCGGCTGCTGGAATTCCTGGCGGGCGAGGGCATGGCGGCGATTCCAGCCATGGAATTGCTGATGACGGTCGGCCGCTACACGGTCGGCTGTGTCACGGAGGAGCAAGCCGAATATCCGTCAGGTCCGGGGCGTGGCGAAGCGCTGGATGCCGCGGCGCATGATCATCCGCTCTTGCGCGAAGCCTTGGTGCACTACCGTGCCGGCGGACACGAGGCGCTGTTTGAAAGCGGGCTCGCCCTGCTGATCGCCGGGGCAGAAGTTCGAATGGTGGCCGAACGCTGATTGGGCAGCGAGCGTCCGCGAAGGCGGTCAGCCTCCCTGTGCCGCCGCCGATTCCGCCAGCCATCGCTCGACGATCGCGGCGTCCGGGTCGCCGATTTCGTGGCCTGATGGAACGATCCGGGCGTCGATCTCGCTACCGTGCCGGCTGAGCAGCGTCACCAGCGCCAAAGCGAAAGGCCCGTAGGTCTCGTCCGCCGCCCCGGCAATGATCAGCGTCCGTGTGCCCATGAGGTCCGTTGAAGGCACCTTGTCGAGCACCGGCATTGGCCTCAGCAGCGCCGCGCTCCGGACAATACCGGGATGGAGCAGCATCAGGCTCGAAACCAGATTGGCGCCGTTCGAATAGCCAATGAATGTCGCGTGGGCGAGATCGAGCTCATGGCGCGCGGCGACTTCGCTTGCGAATGCCGCGAAGGCGGCGGTTTCGACACGGATGCTTTGCTGGCCGAAGCGCGTCGGCGTGATTCGCTCGAACCAGCGAAAACCGTCCTCCTGCGGGATGCGGCCCCGTACCGCGATCAGGGGGGCGTCGGCCGCGATGCGCCTCGCCAGCGGCACCATGCTTGTCTCGTCGACACCCGATCCATGCAGCAGGAACAGGCACGCGCGGCCGCTTTTGCCGGCACCGAGGAGGCGATAGGGAAAGGCTAGATCCAGCATCGGAGGGCCATTTTCGACACTGGCGCCAGTCATACCGCATCCCGTTGATTATATGAGGTTTCGCTCAATTTGCCGGCTTCAAAACGCAATATTTTCATGCTCCGCGAAAGTTGATTGAACCAGGCTCATTCCGGCCCGTTTCTGCGCCGATACACTCCCTGTGGGAGGAATCGAAGCGGTGCGTCGGGGGTCGCATTGCTGGACATGAACAACCAGCTTTGAGGCCTTTTGTCGATGACTACCCCTGTTTCGCCAGATCGCGATTTGCGTGTCCTGGAACGCGACACGCGTATCGATGTGCTGCGCGCGCTGGCACTGCTCACCATCTTCGTCGACCATGTGCCGGGCACGGCTTTCGAGACCCTGACCTACAAGAATTTCGGTTTTTCGGACGCGGCCGAGGCGTTCGTGCTGATATCAGGCATTTCGGTCGCACTCGCCTACGGCACAAAGTTCCGGCCGGGTGGCCGGCTTCTGGCGACCTTGAAAATGTGGCGGCGGGCGGGCGTGCTCTACGTCGCCCACATCGTCACGACGATGGTGGTGATGGCCCTGTTCTGCGCCGTGGCGGTGTTTGCCAAGCGGCCGGAACTGCTGACGCTCATCAACATCGAGCCCTTGATGAAAAACACGCCGCAAGTGCTGGTCGGCATCGTCACGCTCGGCCATCAGCTCGGCTATAACAATATCCTGCCGGTCTATGCGGCGCTGCTTTTGATGGCGCCGGCGTTCGTCCTGTTCGTCAGCTCCAGGCCCGCCGCGGCGCTTGTCGTGTCCGGCACGCTATGGCTGGTTGCCGGAATTTGGGAGATCGCTCCGCCCAATTACCCCGAGCCCGGTTTCTGGTTCCTCAACCCGTTGTCCTGGCAGTTCCTGTTCAACATCGGCCTTGCCGCCATGCTGCATGTCAGGCGCGGCGGTGTCATTCCGGTCAACCGCTGGCTTGTCGGCGCGGCCGCGACCTATGTGCTGGCGGCTCTGGTGTGGGTGCATAGCCCGCTCTGGGGACAGATAACGTGGTTCAACCTGCCGGTGGTGATCGGCGGCTTCGACAAGACCTTCCTGTCGTTGCCGCGGCTGTTGCACATCCTGGCGGTCAGCTACCTCGTCGTCGCCCTGCCGACGGTGTCAAACCTGTTCCGCACCAGCCCCGACCATCCGCTGGCCATACTGGGCAAAAGATCGCTGCCGGTCTTCATCGCCGGCACGGTGATCGCCATGGTCGCGCAGGTGATGAAGCTGATCAATCCGGGCGGGCTCGTCTATGACAGCCTGCTGATATCGGCCGGCATCGCCATGCAGTTCGCGCTCGCCTTCTATCTCGAATGGCTGTCGACCATCGGCGGTTCGGGCAAGGCCCGCACGGCCCAAACGGTTCCCTCGCCGGTTCGTGCGCCTTTGGGGACTGCCATGGCAAGAGCCAATCGGTAGGCGGTTCGGCCGTGCGGTTCAGCCGCGTGGCGAAGCCGTCGAGGCTCGCACGATCAGTTCGACCGGCAGTTGATGCCGGCTGACCGGCCCGTCGCTCTCCAGGATCGCCCTGACGGCAAGGCGGCCCATCTCGGCAATCGGCTGGGCGATCGTGGTCAATGGCGGCTCGGACACCGCTGCTTCCGGAACACCGTCGAAGCCGACGACGGAAACGTCGTCAGGCACGCTCAGCCCGCGTGCGCTCAGCCATTCGAGCGCCACCAGGGCTATTCTGTCCGACATGGCCAGAATGGCGGTGGGCGGCGTGTCGGAGGCGAAGATGGTCTCGAGCCCCGCCTTCGTGCTCGCCACGTCGTTGGCGGTCTCGTAGACAGGCACTTTGGTTATGTCGACGCCAACCCGCGAAAGCTCCCGGAGATAGCCGGTGAGGCGGTCGCGCGTTCCGGCATAGGTCGCCGCCCGAACCTGTTCGGCCGAAACAAGGCCCGTCCTGTTGTCGGCGAAGGGCAGGGCCATGACGGCGAAGCGGCGATGGCCGAGATCCGTGAGATGGCGGGCCGCCATGCCGGCGCCGGCGATGTTGTCAACTCCGATCGCGGCGACCGAGCCGTCCTCGGAGTCGAGGTCGAGCGCGACGAAGGGCAGCTTGCGCTCACGTGCCAACTCCACCAGGCGCGAGCCACCTTCGATGCAAAAGACGATGAAGCCGTCGACCAGAGCGCTCTGGATGTTCCAGGCAAGCTGCTCGTTGTTGGCGGCCGAGACCAGGGAAATGCCGGCTCCGGTCGCATCGCAAGCTTGCGAGATGCCCGCCATCATGACGCGCGCAAACGGATCGTCGAAGAAATAGGAGAGGGGCTCGGCGGTGGCCACGCCGATGGCGTTGACCTTGCCGGCCCGCAGCAGCCTGCCCTTTGGATCGGGGCCGCCATAACCCATTGCCTCGGCCGCGGCGCGAACCCGTTCGCGGACTTCCTCGCGCACGATCTCGGGGCGGCTGAATACGTTGGACGCGGTGCCGTGCGAAACACCGGCGGCCTTGGCGATGTCGGCCAGCCGTACGGGTCGTCGATTGCCTGCGGTGAGTGACGCCATTTGTGCGTGCCTCCTGACATCCATGTAGCACGTTCTTCCGCCGCATCTAGTATTTTCGTTGGATCGATTCAAATTTTGCTTGACCTGCGCCGGTTTCGATCCTAGGTTTGAATCGATCCAAGTGACAGCTTGTTCTGCTGAATAGCCAAAAAGGGAGGAGCGCCATGCATCCCGTCAACTACCTGTTCGCCGACATCTACCGCAACGACTGGAATATCGGGTCAGCCACCAACAAGGCTAGGCATCGTGGTGAGACGGGCCCATGGGTTCGCGATCTTCGCTTCTTGGTGGCGCGCAAGCGGAGCTGATCAAACCGACTTTTTTCGCGCCCGACGATTGGATCGATTCAAAGACAAGGAGGATGAGTCATGCATCCCATCAAGCATCTGTTCGAAGATATCTACCGCAACTACTGGGGCATCGCACCGGCCACACAGCGACCGGAAGCGCGACGGCGGGTGAAACCTGCTGTTGGCGGCCGTGCCCTTTGGGTCCGCCCGGAACGCCGCCGGGATTGACCTCAAGCAATCATTTCAGGGTCGTGGACGTGCCACGGCCGAGATCGCTATCGCCAGCCAGCCTGCAATGAGCAGGGTGCCGCCGATCGGCGCCGACATCGGAAACAGCCTTGAGCCCCAGAAATCGCGGGCGAGAAGATCGCCCGCGAAGAGGAGCAGCCCGGCGAGCAGAATGAGGCTGGCGATGCGCAGCCAGCGGTTCGCGCCGATAAGGCCGATGGCGAGGAAGACCGGCGCATGCATCAGCAGGAACGACGCGGCGGTGCCGGTAAAGGCGCCGCCGCGGTGGGCGGCGGCCGCCGAAAGCGCCACCCCCGCCGCGCCGACGAGGCCGCCGGCAAGCACGAGGAGGCGGCTGCCGTTTGGATCGGGGTTCATGGCCGGCGTGCTCCTTCTTTCTTCAGCAAGCGTCAGGGCTTGCGCGCTTCCAGCGCCATATGCCGCGTCCGCCGCGATTGGACGATCCAGTTGTAGGCCGCCCCGAGCGCCATCAGCACCGACGTGCCGAGAAACACCGCCGGCATGCCGAAATGGCCGCCCACAAAACCGCCGGCCAGTGGCCCCGCGACCTGTCCGACATACTGCGCCGAGATCGCCAGGCCAAGCACGTTGCCGCCAACGCCGTCGGGGATGTTGTGCCTGATGACACTGGTGATGCAGGGCAGGAGGCCGCCCAGCGCCAGGCCCATCAGGAAACGCAGGCCGATAAGCTGCCAGCTATTGGTGACAAAAGCCTGCGGGATAAGGAGCAGCGCCGAAACCGCCAGTGCTCCCACGACAACGTTCCAGTGCCCGATCCGGTCCGCGAGCTTGCCGAGCCAAGACGCCGAGAGGATGGTGCCCAGCGCGGCGGCCGACATCACAACGCCGGCGACGAGCGTCACCCTGCTCTGGTCCTCGATGAGCTGCTGCACATAGACGGTGATGATCGGCTCGATCGACATTGTGGCGAAGGCGAGCAGCATGCCGGTGGTCAGCATGGCCACGACCGGGCGCTTGTCCGGGATCTGCGACCAGCCGCTTTTCGGCTTTGCCGCCGACACCGGTTTGGCTGGCTTCGGACGCGGGCTCTCCTTGATGAGGAAGGTCGTTGCCAGGAAGGCGAGGAAGATCACACCGCCTGACAAGAGGAAGGTGGCGCGAATGCCGATCACCGGCGGCAGCACGCCGCCCAACAGGGGACCGACCAGCGAGCCCGCCGTAATGCCCGCCGACAGCACGCCAAGCGCCCAGCCGGAACGCTCCTTCGGCGTCTGCATGGCCACCAGTATGGTTGAACCGGAGGAGTAGCCGCCCGCGAAGCCGATCAGCAGGCGCAGCAGCACCAGCTGCCAAACCGTCTCGACCATGCCCGTCAGCGACATGCAGATCGCCATGCCGAAGGAGGCGCGCACCAGCATCACCTTGCGCCCGTAGCGGTCACCCAGGCGCCCCCATAGCGGCGCTACTGTGGCCGCGGCGAAGAAGGTGGCGCCATAAGCGACGCCGGACCACTGCACGATTGCCGCGTGGCCCTGTGCGCCGAGCTGTTCGACATAGAGCGGCAGGAATGGCAACAGCAGGGTCATGGCGATGAGCGTGCTGAACGAGCCCGCGAAACAGACCGCGAGATTGCGCCGCCAGTGAATGTTGTAGCCGCTTTGCTGCGTGTCTTCCTGCGTCATGCCCTGCCTGCCGGGTATCAGCGCTTGTTGCGGATACCATTTTGGGATACCAAATTGGTCTCCGTCATGAACTTCACGCCGGCCGCTGTCAATGCGGCTTCGGAAAGGGCGCGCGATGTCGCAGATGCAGAATGTCGAACGGCAGCTTCGCGAGATGATCCTGGCGCTCGAGATCGGGCCGGGAGAGCGGCTGACCGAACGCTGGATCGAAAGCCAATTCGGCGCCTCGCGCACGCCTGTCAGGGCGGCGCTGCTGCGGCTGGAGACCGAGGGGCTGGTCGGCAGGGACGGGCGCGGCTGGACCGTTTCGCCCATCAATCTGGCCGAACTCGAGCAGGTCGCGGTCTATCGCGAGGCGGTCGAGATCGCGGCATTGCGGCTGACGTGCGGGCAAGCCGACAAGAGCGCCATCGATGTCATCGAGGCGATGCTCGATTCCTGCGACGAAAATACGCCGCGCGAGGAGTGGCATCGTGTCGGCATGGATTTTCACATCGAGCTGGCGCGGCTCTCCGGCAACGAATTCCTGTTCCGGGCGGTTCGTGACGCGATGACGCGTCTGTCGCGCGCCCGCTGGCTGGAAGTGCGTGACGAGACGGCCCTTGGCCGTGCCTGGGTCGAACATCGCGCCATTCTTGCCGCGACACGCCTCGGTCAGGCTGATGAAGCCGCGCGGCTGCTGTCGGCCCACATCGTCGGCAGCCGTGACCGGCTGGTGACGTCGCTTGCCAACGACCGACGTGGCCTTCGCGCCAGGGGATTTGCCGTCGTCGCCGCTTAATGCGGTCCATGCGCTGCGGCGCGCTGGCCGGAAAAACAGACGGGTCTGACGTGAAGCGCACTTTCGGCCTCGCTTCAAGGAAGCCGATGGCGTAAGAGCGGCGATGGAAAACAACCGGTTTGAAACACCTGTGACCGTCAAATCCGTCACGGCGGGAAGCACTCAGCTCTTGCGTTCGGCAAGGGAGGCTTCCGATTACCTCCTCAACAACTGGCCCGGCAAGCGCAGCCCCAAGCATCGTGCGGCGCTGCAGGCCTGTCACGACGCGCTCGCCGGCGACAAGCCGGCGATGAATGCCAGGCGCGCTTTCATCGCCGCGGCGCGGGAAGTGGATGTCTTCATCAGCGACAAGGCGCCAGCCTGATATTAGCTCGCGGTTTGGGCTGACAATTGGATTTGAGGCTCGGCCCGCATTAGCGGGCCGGATGCCGTTAATCCTTCGTTTCGGTCTCAGTCTCGGTTTCAGGCTTCGTACGTTCGCGCGCGGCAACCTTGGCCGCCAGCTTTTCAGCCTTCTTGGCCGCTTTCTGGCGGTCGCGCTCCTTGCGTTCCTGATCGTAGTTTGGTGCTCGCGCCATGTCGGCTCCTTTTTGTGACTGCCTTGCGGCCCTGAGCCTGCCTAGGAGCATTAGCCGTCAAACACAACAGCCGAAGCGATAATGCGTGGCTGCTGGCATCGAAGAGATGCGGGCGCTTGCCAGATCGGCGCCACAATGATGTAGGACATGCGGGCGCCATGGATTGAGAACCGCCCGTTTGTTTTGATCAAGTGACCGATGGCCACAATTTCGCGGACCGCAGCAAGAGTTTTCTATTATGCGAGAAACGTCGCGCGCGATGTCGCTCCGCAAGCGTTGTTTCGTGCCCGGCTGGCTGGCCGTCTCGAAAGGGCCAGGCTTTCCGGTGAGGCGGCGCGCCGCAGGCTGAATTACTACAACAAGTTGCAGGATGGTTTCGCGCCAAGCGCCGATGCCATGCGCATCGGCAAACTGCCCTTCACGCCGACCATGTACTATTACGACCTCAAGGAGTTCGCCCGCTACTTCGATCCCGGCCTGCTCATCGACCTGGAATTCGGCGACGTCAGGAATGTCCCCAAGGTGCCTTCGATCGTCAAGGACCGGCCAATCTGTGCTGACGACAAGAACGCGATCATCATGAAACTCGACAAGTTTCGTCATTTCCAGATGCCGGCTGACGCGATGTCGTTCGCCGACAAGCTGCCGTCCGTTGTCTGGCGCGGTGATCTCAACAATCCGATCAGGACAAGATTTCTGAACGCTGTGCGCGACCTGCCGTTCTGCGATGCCGGTTCGCACAAGCCGAACGCACCGCCCGAATACGCCAGGCCTTTTCTCAGCATCAGCCAGCACCAGCGCTATCGCTACATCGTCTCGCTCGAGGGCAACGACGTGGCGACCAATCTCAAATGGATCATGAATTCGAAGTCGCTCTGCATGATGCCGCCGCCGACCTATGAGACCTGGTTTGCGGAGCGGCAGCTCGAAGCCAACGTCCACTATGTGCCGCTCGCGGCGGATTTCTCGAACCTTGAGGACCACGTCGCCTATTTCGAGCGGAATCCGGCGGAGGCGGAGCGCATCATCGCGGCTGCGAACGCCTATTGCCGGACATTCGACGACGAACAGACCGAGCAGACGATCTCCCTGCTGGTGCTCTACAAATACTTCGTGCTGTCGGGCCAGATCAAACCGGATGCCGAGGTGTGGCGCTACATAACGGGCTAGTTGCGGCGCTCGGTCGAGGCCGCCAGCCGCATTCGGGCGCTATCGGAATGCGTGGCTGGATGGTAGGGCAATCATGCTGCGGGAACCATCCCGACCTTCACTTGTTCAACCGCGTTTATCTTTGATCAAAAGAGTCCATGGCCACCCTCCAACGAACGACGGCAAAGGTCTTCTACTATGCGCGGAACGTCGTGCGCGATATCGCGCCCCAGGCGATCTTCCGGCGGCGATTGGCCAGCCGCCTACAGCAGGCCAGGCTCTCGGACGAGGCCGTGCGCCGGCGACTGAATCACTACAACAAGCTGCAGGACGCTTTTACACCAGGCCCGGATGCTGTGCGCATCGACAAGATACCGTTTGAACCGAGCATGTACTATTACGACCTGAAGGAATTTGCCCGCTATTTCGATCCATCATTGCTCATCGACCTGAAGTTCGGTGATGTCATCGGCGTGCCCAAGCTGCCGACCCTCGTCAAGGACCGGCCGATCCGCGCCGACAACGGCAATGCCGTCGTCATGAAGTTCAACAAATTCCGCCACTTCCACATGCCCCTCGATACCGTCGCCTTCGCCGATAAGCGCCCTGCCGTGGTCTGGCGCGGCGACCTCAACAACCCGATCAGGACACGGTTCCTGGATGTCGCGCGCGACTTGCCGTTCTGCGATGCCGGTTCGCACAAGCGCAGCGCACCGGCTAAGTACAGCAAGCCTTTCCTCAGCATCAGCCAGCACCTGCGCTATCGCTACATCGTCTCGCTGGAGGGCAATGACGTGGCGACCAACCTCAAATGGATCATGAATTCCAACTCGCTCTGTCTGATGCCGCCGCCGACCTACGAAACATGGTTTGGCGAGAGCCAGCTCGAGGCCGGTGTCCACTATGCGCCGCTCGACCCGGATTTTGCCGATCTCGGCGAAAAAGTGCGCTATTTCGAAGCGCACCCGGCCGCGGCGGAGCGCATCATCGCCGCAGCCAATGCCTATTGCCGCAAATTCTCCAATGAACGGGACGAGCATGCGATCTCGTTGCTGGTCCTCTACAAATATTTCGTGCTCGGCGGCCAGATCGAACCCGATCCCGAACTCTGGCGGTTTATCGGCGGCTAGCTCTGCTCTCGGCCTGACGCCGATCAGATATCGCTGCGGTCGAGAACCAGGTCGGCGGGGCCGAAGCGATCCTTCGCTGTCAGTTGCTGGTGCCAGTAGGGGTAGAGCAGAGCCGGCCGGCTGACCGCGTCGAGGCGCTGGCGTTCTTCGGTGCCGAGCTTCAGGGCCGCCGCCGCAAGGTTGTCCTTGAGCTGAACGTCATTGCGGGCACCGATCACCAGCGAGGAGACGGCAGGGCGTCCGAGCAGCCAGGCGAGCGCCACCTGCGCCGCCGAGACGCCACGATCCTTGCCGATCTCGACCAGCACATCGACAATCCGCCACAGCCGGTCCTCGTCGCGGATCGGCGGCTCGGACCAGCCGGCAAGCTGGCGAGCGGTCGGGCTGTCGCGGCGGTATTTGCCCGACAGCAGGCCGCCGGCGAGCGGGCTCCAGACCAAAACGCCCAGCCCTTGGTCGACCGAGATCGGCAAGAGCTCGTACTCGGCCTCGCGCGCTTCCAGCGTATAGTGGATCTGCTGGGTGACGAAGCGTTGCTGGTGACGGCTGTCGCTGATGGAAAGCGCCTTCATCACCTGCCAGCCGGAATAGTTGGAGCAGCCGATGTAGCGCACCTTGCCCTGGCTGACCAAACTGTCGAGCGCGGCAACGGTCTCCTCGAGCGGAGTGAGGCCGTCCCATTGGTGGACGAAATAGATGTCGATGACATCGGTCTTCAAGCGCTTCAGGCTGCTCTCGCATTCACGGATCAGATGATGGCGCGACAGGCCCTCGTCGTTCGGGCCCTTGCCGATCCGCATCCGCGCCTTGGACGCGATCAGCACATCGTTCTTGCGCTTGCCGCCGAGAGCTTCGCCTATGATCTCTTCGGAGAGGCCGTTGGAATAGACATTGGCGGTGTCGATGAGGTTGATGCCGGCATCGATGCACATATCGATCATCCGCTTGGCTTCGGCGAGATCGCTGTTGCCGACCGCGGCGAAGGGCCCGGCGCCGCCGAATGTCATGGTGCCAAGCGTCAGTGTCGAAACCTTCAGGCCGGAACGGCCAAGGGTGCGGTATTCCATGTCAGATCCTCACGATTTTGTTGAAGAGGCGTGCCGGCAAGGCAGGCCTGGAAGGCGACCGCGCATTTGTAGGACAATTCGGCCGGCTTGTCGCCATGCGACGACGGTCGATCGATCAGACATCGCGGAATTTGCAACGTCGGCAATTGCGCCTGTGCTGCAATAAAACCGTCACCGCCGGCCTATATTGAAGTCGGCTCAGGTGTTTCCATTCCCGGCCGCCGGCCAGCAATTTGGAGCGCCCAGTGGTAACCGACAGGGCTTGCAAGCGGAGCAGTTGATATGACCGAGCTGAAACAGAATTCCCCTGCCAAGGACTGGCTTGAAGCCGAGCTCGCCGACACGCTCGACGAGGACTATGAGCTCGAAATGTCGGAGCCGGCCCTCTCGATGGAGATCGCCAAGATCTACAAGAACTCGCATCCGCCTTCGATCGATCGCATGCAGTATTTTCGCGACCTGATCAGCCTCCAGTCCGAATTGATCAAGCTGCAATCCTGGGTCGCCTACCACAAGAAGAAACTGGTGGTGATATTCGAGGGCCGCGACTCCGCTGGCAAGGGCGGCGTCATCAAGCGCATCACACAGCGGCTCAATCCGCGTATCTGCCGCGTCGTGGCGCTTCCGGCTCCGACCGAACGCGAGAAGTCGCAATGGTATTTCCAGCGCTATGTCCCGCATTTGCCGGCAGGCGGCGAGATCGTTTTGCTCGACCGCTCCTGGTACAACCGCTCCGGCGTCGAAAGGGTAATGGGTTTTGCCAGCCCCGAGCAGGTCGAGGAGTTCTTCCATGACGTGCCGGAGTTCGAGCGCATGCTGGTGCGCTCGGGCATCACCGTGGTCAAATATTGGTTCTCGATCACCGACGAGGAACAGCAAATGCGCTTCCTGATGCGGATCCACGACCCGATGAAACAGTGGAAGCTGTCGCCGATGGACCTGCAGTCGCGGGTGCGCTGGGAACACTACACCAAGGCCAAGGAGGAGACCTTCGCCCGCACCAACATTCCCGAGGCGCCCTGGTTCATCGTCGAGGGTAACGACAAGAAGCGCGCGCGGCTGAACTGCATCGACCATCTGCTCAAGCAGCTGCCGTATGAAGAGGTGCCGCACGAGGAGATCACGCTGCCGGAGCGCGTCTTCAACCCGGAATACGAGCGCCAGGTGCTGCCGCGCGAGCTTTACGTGCCGGAGAAGTATTGAGCGAGAGTTTTGTCCTTCTCCCCGTCACTATACGGGGAGAAGGTGCCGGGCAGGCGGATGAGGGGCGGCGCTGGCTTTGACAATTGAGCCCGGATAAACCCCCGCGCGCGCTATCTTCTTCTGCTGACACATTGCCATCGGACATGCTCGACAGCGCAATCTTCTAGCGCTAGCGCCGCCCCTCATTGTCCTGCCGGACATTTCTCCCCGTATAGTGACGGGGCGAAATGGGCTTTCGTCGAGGGTTTCTCCACCTTACGCCCGTTTGATGACGACGTGCGTGGCCAGTGCCGTCGCAACCTGTTCGCTGCACTGGTAGCCAAGATTCAGCATGTCGAGGCCCGCAAAAAGGTTCTCGCCTCTGCCAAGCAGCACCGGCGAGATCGCCACGTGCATGTCGTCGATCAGCTTTTCCTGCAGATACTGCCGGATGGTGGAGATGCCGCCGCCGACCCGCACATCCTTGCCTGACGCGGCGGCTTTGGCCTGTTCGAGAGCCGAATGGATGCCGTCGGTTACGAAATAAAAAGTCGTGCCGCCTTCCATCACGATGGGATCGCGCTTGTAATGCGTCAGCACGAAGGTCGGGACGTGATAGGGCGGATTGTCGCCCCACCAGCCCTTCCAGCTGTCGTCAGGCCACTCGCCCCGGATCGGCCCGAACATGTTGCGGCCGAGGATCCAGGCGCCGACATTCTCGAAGCTGCGCGCCGCAAAGTCTTCGTCAACGCCTGTCTCGCCGCCTTCCTGGCCAAACATCTTGCGGAAGGTGCGAGTGCTGAAAGCCCATTTGTGCAGGGCCGGTCCGCCGACACCGAGCGGATTTTCAAGGCTCTGATCGGGACCGGCGCCATAGCCGTCAAGCGACAGGCTGAAAGCGTTGACGCGAAGTTTGGACATGAGGACCTCCTCCTTGAGAACCGATTGTATTTTGCAAGTGGTTTCCTTCTAGCAAACTGATTTTGAATTGCAAGCGGTATTTCCGAGTCGGAAAAGGTGTGTCCGAATCTTGCGGCAGGCTACGGCCACCGCCTCATTGGCCCGTCAGTTCCATGAAGCGGATGTGATTGCTGAACGGGTCTATGACCTCGACCGTCAGCCGGCCGTCTTCATGCTCCAGGCCGGGCTTCATGTAGCGGTAGTCCTTGCCGGCAAGCTCTTTCTGGAAGTCGCGGATGCCCTTGATATAGACGACCATGTTGCCGCCCGGCGTCGCGTCGCCCGCATGTTCGGACAGGTGCAGGACAAGGTTGTCGCGCGAGACTTGGGTGTAGAGAGGGAAATTTTCCCCATAGCGGTGCTCCCAGTCCACGGTGAAGCCGAGGAAGCCGAGGTAGAATTCGTGCGCCTTGGCAACGTCGAAGATGCGCACGATCGGCGCCGTCCGTTCAAACACGATCTTGCCCTGGCCGGCTGGCGGCGCTTCGATTTTTGCCGACAGGATATTCCAGCTCGCCAGTCCAAACTGGCGCGCGACGATCTCAAGGGCCTCGCTGTGGCTGATCGTCAGGTCGCGGGCGGCAAGCGCCTCCCGCATGGCTTTCGCCATCGTCTTGGCGTCGCGATAGGCAAGCATGTCCGTTTCCTCGGGTCACGGCGAAGCCTTCGTCAGTGCCCGCGTTGCCGACGCCTTCGCCCGACGGGTGAAACGGGTCAGGAAGCATCATCGGGAGGCGTTCGCCATACCTCTTGGGCCGAGGTGCGGGCTGCCGGCCGCCTCCGGCCGTGCTTCCATCATAGCTGCAGCTGCCGGTTTTTGTCAGCGGGTTTTCGATAGAACCGCCGACCAGTCGAAAGAGTGGTGACATCTACTGAAGTGCCTTGCCCGGGAAGTCGGGCTACCCCTTCAGCATCACAGCCACTTCGGGCGCGAAATAGGTCAGGATGCCGTCGCAGCCGGCGCGCTTGAAGGCGAGCAACGACTCCAGCATCGCCTTCTCACCATCGATCCAGCCATTGGAATCAGCCGCCTTGATCATCGAATATTCGCCCGAGACCTGGTAGGCGAAGGTCGGCATCTGGAATTCGTCCTTCAGCCGGCGGATGATGTCGAGATAGGGCAGGCCGGGCTTCACCATCAGCATGTCTGCGCCCTCGGCGAGGTCCTGTTCGGCCTCGCGCACCGCCTCGTCCGAATTGGCGTGGTCGATGTAATAGGTCTTCTTGTCGCCCTTGAGCAGACCGGCGGTGCCGACCGCCTCGCGATAGGGGCCGTAGAAGGCCGACGCGAATTTGGTGGCGTAGGACATGATCGCCACGTCCTGGAAACCGTTGGCGTCGAGCGCGTCGCGGATGGCGCCGATGCGGCCGTCCATCATGTCGGACGGCGCGATGATGTCGGCGCCGGCCGCCGCCTGGATGACGGCCGCCGCCGCGACCTGTTCGACGGTCTCGTCATTGACGATGATGCCATCGCGCAGGATGCCGTCATGGCCATGGCTCGTGAACGGGTCGAGTGCGGCGTCTGTGATGATGCCGATCTCGGGTACCGCGTCTTTGATGGCGCGTGTGACGCGGTTGATGATGTTTTCAGGGTCGAGGATGTGGGAACCCGTCTGGTCGCGCAGGCCGAGATCGACGTTGGGGAAGGTGGCAAGGGCCGGGATGCCGAGCTTGGCCGCCCGTTCGGCCTCCTTGACGGCAAGGTCGACCGAAAGCCGGAAGACGCCGGGCATGGCGGCAATCGGCTCTCGGACATTCCTGCCCTCGACGACGAAGATCGGCCAGATCAGGTCGTCGACCGAAAGCCTGTTCTCCTGCACGAGCCGGCGCGACCAGTCGGCCTTGCGCATGCGGCGCAGGCGGCGGCTGCCGGTGACGTCATCGACGCTGCGCGCGCCGGCAGCTTTTGCTGGGGTGAATTTGTTCATGGCCAAAACTCCGGATCGGTGGCTTTTACCACGAGCCCTTGGTGCTGACCAATGCGACACGTTTGTGCCAGTGCCGAAAGCTCCCTGTAGCGCTGTCCACCACGCCTGTTGGTTCAGGGCTGCCCGTTGCCCGAAAGGATCTGTGCCGCGCCTCCGATTGCCACGCGGAACGCCTCGTCGAAGCTGACACCGCGCACCTGCCAACGATAGGTCTTGCCGTGATCGGCCAGTCGCCAATCGGCGATCCACCCCAGTTCCTCGTCGCTCCATACGATGCTGCCGGCGAGCGCTCGGTCGCCTCCGGCTTGTTTGGCCACCCGATCCAGCCTTGCCATGTCCGTCGCGCGTAGCGCTCCTTCACCAAAGTCGGCAAGTTGCGCGGCTTTCGGAAACGCGACATGCATCAGCATCGGACCGGTGGCATTGACGAAGGATTCGCGCATCGTCTCGCCACGTCCTTCCTCGGCGCTCAGCATGAAATGCCGCGCGCCTTGTTCGGTCGTGAGGAAGACGGTGAGTGTCGGTCGATCGCCAAGCCAGGGCCTGCTGCCGAGCGACGCCAGCAGCCTGTCGATCACGTCAGGTTTGTAGAAGCAGGTGAGATCATGCGGCCGGTCATGCGTCCCTTGCTCGTCATGGATCGGAATGCCCTCCATCCGGTCATGGTAGCGGAACGAGTCGACAAAGCTGCCGGCCTTGTCGCGCAGCGCGTCCATTTCGCGTCTGGCAAGCAGCCGCTGATCGCCCGAAACACGGACGAGCACCTTGTCGAGGCAGGTCCTGAAGCCGAGCTGACGATTTTCTTCACCCTGGCCGGTGACAATGGTCTGCGAGTGGTAAAGGTCGCCAAGGTCGGCTGCCCCTGCGGGGACATTGGTTGCCCACAAAAACGGCAGGCAACTCAGAACAAAGGCAAAGCGCAAAAATTGCGGCATGGCTAACTATCCTGCTCTCGGCCTGTCGTACCGGCCACCAATGTCTAGCATCGGCGACCGCTAGCCGCCAAGATCGAGGCGGCCAGGCTGCAGCCATTGACGCACCCATGTGCCGCCTTTAGCACTTCAGTCCCGCAGGCGCGGGAACAAGGATTCTCTGGCGATGGATTTTGGTGGAGGCGACGAAATTCGCTTCGAAAGGTTGGGCAGGGCCGGGGTCGTCACGCTGACGCGGCCGCAGGCGCTCAACGCCGTCACCCATCGCATGATCAAGGCGCTGGGCAAGGCCCTGCGGTCTTGGGAGCGCGACGAGGGTGTGGATGTCGTCATGGTCAAGGCCGAGGGCAGGGCGTTTTCGGCCGGGGGCGACATCCTGCACATCTACGAAGCCGGCCGGGCTGGAAACCCACCGGTCGAATTTTTCGCCGACGAGTATCGCCTCAACGCCTACATCGCGCGTTTCAAGAAGCCCTATGTGGCGCTCATCGACGGTATCGTGATGGGCGGCGGGGTCGGCATTTCCTTCCACGGTTCGCACCGGGTGATGACCGAGAATGCCCAGTTCGCCATGCCGGAGGTCGGCATCGGCTTTTTCCCGGATGTCGGCGCCAGTCATCTGCTGCCCGACCTTGGCGGTTCCTTCGGCATGTACCTGGCGCTGACCGGGAACCGCATTCGTTATGGCGATGCGCTGTGGTCGGGGCTGGCCACCCACACCATCAAGGCTGAAGACCAGGCAAGCTTCCTCGATCGGCTGGCGCTGACGGGCGATCCGGAATCGGTGCTGCGCGGTTTCTTTGTTCCGGCCAAGCGGGAGACCGACAGGCCGATCCTGGAGGCGATCTCCCGCCATTTCGCCCAACCGTCGCTGCCGGATCTGATCGACAGCCTGGACCGCGCGGGCAATGACGAATTCGCCACCGGGACGCTGGCAACGATCCGCACGCGCTCGCCGACCAGCCTTCGCGTCGCCTGGCGACAGATCAGCGCCGGGCAGACATTGTCGATGGACGACTGCATGAGGATGGAGTTCCGCATCCTGAACCGGATGCTGGCCGGCCACGATTTCTACGAAGGCATCCGCGCCGCCATCATCGACAAGGGCTCGAAGCCGCAATGGCGGCCGGCAGCGATCGATGCGGTTAGCGAGGCGGATGTCGAGGCCTATTTTGCCCCGCTCGGCGATCGGGAGCTCGAGTTGTGAGCGAAGTGACATCGAGACGCGTCATCCTGCAGCCCTCGACGGTCGAGGTGATCTTCGCCTGGTTCCAGCGCGTCATCGCGGGCTACTGCCTGCTGTTCGGCATCCTCTACTGGATCAAGCTGATCGGCTTCTATCCGGGCTCGCTGTGGCGGTTCGACCTTATGCCGGTGCATTGGCAGGTGGCGGCGGTGATGCTCGCCGTGTTCTTTCCCTTCGCTGCGGCGGGGTTGTGGATGCTGGCGTCCTGGGGTCCGGTGATCTGGTTCATCTGCGCGGTCACGGAGACGGTCATGTATGCCGGCTTTCCCGAGCTTTTCGGCCATCGTCTGCTGATTATCGTCTCGCATGCCTGCGTGGCGCTGCTCTATATCGTCTTTCGCGTCGTCATATACCTGCAGAAACGACCGGCACGGCACTAATGTATGTCGCCCCGAAGTGTCCTCGGTTCCGGGACAACGACATGCATAAAATCAGAAGCCTGCGGCAGGTCGGGCGAATCCTATTCGCCGCGACATGCTGCAAGCCCTTGTACGCGTTGACGACCTGGCGACCGCCTGAATCCGGCGCGGCGATCATTGCCTAAATCTTTAGGTTAATCATCCTTGCTCGGGTGACCGTTCGTTAAGCGTCTTGCGAAACCTCTTACCGGTAAGCTCTTGTTAGCCCTAGCGTTTAAGTCGAATTTTATGAGTATTCGATAGTGTCGCGATCAAGGTGAAAAACAAAAAATCACCAAGGCGACAAACGAGAGGCAAAGACAATGATCAATTCGCGTCCGGCGGCGAAGACCGCCAACGTTTCCGACGATCGCCGCGAGGCTATCCGTTCCCTGTACATGGAATCGCTGCAGCTGGTCGAGCGCCTGCACCGCCGTCTGCTTGATGTCATCAAGGACGAATTCGACCGCAACGGCCGCTCCGACATCAACGCCATCCAGGCGCTGCTGCTCTTCAACATCGGGAATTCCGAGCTGACCGCCGGCGAACTGCGCTCGCGTGGCTATTATCTCGGCTCGAACGTTTCCTACAATCTGAAGAAGCTGGTCGATCTCGGCTTCATCAACCACCAGCGCTCGCGCATCGACCGCCGTTCGGTCCGCGTCTCGCTGACGCCGAAAGGCAATGAAGTGGCAGACGTGGTTGCCGGTCTTTATGAGCGCCATGTCGGCTCGATCGAACAGGTCGGCGGCATCAACACCGACGAGTTCAAGCAGATGAACCGCGCTTTGCAGCGCCTCGACCGCTTCTGGAACGACACGATTGCCTACCGGATGTAAGAGCATCCAGGAAACGGAGCCCCGCCGCAGAAGCGTGGCCGAAACAGCGACCTTCAGTCAGGGCCGGTGCCGAAAAGCACCGGTCTTTTCTTTTCGCGCGTTCGGCCAAAGCAAATTACGGGCCAAGGCCACGTTGCCGCCATATTCCAATGGAACCGAGAGCGGCAGTGATGCTGTGGTGAAGACCATGCGTCCACCCGCAACCGTGTCGCGCCCCTTGCCTTGGTCGCCAATGTGATACGGACCATGGTTGGCTAATTGTTAAGATTGCCGATTTTAGAGTGCGGGCGAGATCGCGCGATGGTCGACGCAGCAAGTGATCGAACCGCTACAAGAATGTCTGGAACGTCCATGAGAACCAGCCGCCGCTTTTTCCTTTCCGGAGCCTCCGCGCTCGCCGCCGCCGTGGTGGCTGGGCGTGCGAATGCGCAGGATGTGATCGGGGATATCCTGAAATCCTCGGCCCGCGGCAACTGGGACGATCAGTTCGATGCCCGCGCCAGCGAAGGCGGCAAGGTGGCCTCGACGCTGCCCATCTTCAGTCCCCAGACTGTGGCCTTCACCGAGCAGGCGGTCGCGCAGTATCAGAACATTGTCGGGCAGGGCGGTTGGACGGACGTTCCCGCGACCAAGAAACTGCAACTCGGCGTCGACGATCCGGATGTGGTGCCGCTGCGCAAGCGCCTGATGGTTGCGGGCGACCTGTCGCAGAGCGCCGGCATTTCGACGGCTTTCGATTCTTATGTCGATTCGGCGGTCAAGCGCTTCCAGTTGCGCCACGGCCTGCCGGCTGACGGTTCGATGGGCAAATACACCTACGCCGCGATGAACGTTTCGGCGCAGATCCGGCTCGGCCAGTTGCAGACCAATCTGCAGCGGCTGAAGGAAAAGGCCGGCACGCTGGGCAGCCGTTACGTGTTGGTCGACATTCCGGCGGCGCAGATCGAAGCGGTCGAGAACGACCGCGTCGTGCTTCGCCACACCGCGATCGTCGGCAAGATCGATCGCCAGACGCCGATCGTCAATTCCAAGATCAACGAGATCATCGTCAATCCGTACTGGAACGCCCCGGTCTCGATTGTGCGCAAGGACATCATTCCGTTGATGCGGAAGGATCCCGATTATCTCAAGAACAGCCATATCCGCCTGTTCGCGCCCGATGGCAGCGAAGTCGATCCGATGAATGTGGACTGGTCGACGGACGATGCCGCCAAGTACCGTTTCCGCCAGGATCCCGGTTCGGAAAACGCCATGGCGTCGGTCAAGATCAATTTCCCGAGCCCGGACGGCGTCTACATGCACGACACGCCGCAGCAGAGCCTGTTCGGCAAGATGATGCGCTTCGATTCCTCGGGCTGCGTGCGTGTCCAGAACGTGCGCGATCTCGTCACCTGGATCCTTCGCGACACGCCCGGCTGGGATCGCCAGCATTTCGAGGCGGCCATCAAGACCGGCCAGAACACGCCGATCCAGGTCACCAACCCGGTGCCGGTGCATTTCCTCTATCTCTCGGCCTGGTCGACAGGACCCGGCGTCGTCCAGTTCCGCGACGACGTCTATGCGCTCGACGGCAACAGCGAACTGCAGATCACGTCTTCGCTGTAACGAGCTGATATTTTTTCCAAAAAGCCGCTCTCAGGGGCGGCTTTTTTGTTGCGGACGCCGTCAGATCCACTCATTCGGCCGGCTGGACGAAGCTCAGGCGATTGGCGATGGTCGGCAAACAGCCGGGATCGTGCCATGGACGTCGCCATCTTCATTCTCGTCGTGCTCATCTTCGTTGCGCTGTCGGGCGCGCTCGTCCGGCTGGTTCGGGTGCCGCTGCCGGTGCTGCAGATTGCCATCGGCGCGGCCCTTGCTTGGCCTGCCAAGGGGCTGCATGTGGAGATCGATCCGGAACTTTTCCTGCTGGTGTTCATCCCGCCGCTCCTGTTCGGCGACGCCTTCGCGGCGCCCAAGCGCGAACTCGTCGCCTTGCGCGGACCCATACTCGATCTCGCCGTCGGGCTCGTCTTCTTCACCATTGTCGGCTTCGGCTATGCCTTGCATTGGCTGGTGCCGAGCATTCCGCTCGTCGTCGCATTCGCGCTGGCTGCCGTGCTGTCGCCGACCGACGCCGTGGCGGTGTCCGCGATCGTCGACAGGAATGTGGTTCCGTCCCGGTTGATGCACATATTGGAGGGCGAGTCCCTGCTCAACGACGCGTCGGGCCTAGTCATGTTTCGCTTTGCGGTGGCGGCGGCATTGACCGGCAGCTTCTCCTTCGCGGGAGCCTCGCTCAGCTTCCTCTACGCCGTCGCCGCCGGCATCCTGGGCGGTGTCGCGGCGCTGTTCATTGCCGCCAAGGCGCTGCAGCTGCTCAACCGCATCGGCGGCGTGCCAGCGGAGGCGCAGGTTCTCGTCATGATCCTGCTGCCTTTCGTAGCCTATCTCGGCGCCGAGCATGTCGGCGCCTCGGGCATCCTGGCGGCGGTCACCGCCGGCCTGCTGACTGGGGTTTCCGGCATGTACCGCTTCCTCGGTGTGTCGGCGCGCATGCAGACCCTGTCGCTTTGGGCGACGCTCACCTTCGTCTTCAATGGCGCTCTGTTCATCCTGCTCGGCCTGCAGCTTCCCGACATCATCCGCAAGGTCCCACCGGAACTGTCCAGCCGTCATTGGCTGATCGAGCCGGTGGCGACGGTGCTGATCCTGACGCTCTGCCTGATCGGACTGCGCTTCCTGTGGATCTGGGTCGGCGACATCGCCCAGGCGATCGCGGCACGCATCGGCAAACGCGAGTCCGAGCCGTTCGGATTTCGCGTCCGGCTTGCCGGCTCCGTGGCCGGCGTGCGCGGCGCCATCACATTGGCGGGCATCCTGTCATTGCCGCTCGCTTTGCAGGACGGCTCTCCCTTTCCGGCACGCGATGTGGTGATCTTCCTTGCCGCCGGCGTCATCATCTGCTCGCTTCTGATCGCCAGCCTTGCCTTGCCCAGGATAGCGCGGGGGCTGGTCGAGCCGGGCAAGGATCCGGCGGCGGCGGAAGAGCGCCGTGCGCGCGTGGGCGCCGCCAATGCGGCGATCGCCAGGATCGAGAGCATCGCCAATGAGGCGGGCGAGGGCGAAGCGGTCCAGGCTCGGCTGGCCGTCGCCGACAGCATCGTGGCAGGTTACCGTAGACGCATCGCGGCTTCGGACGAAGCCGACGAGGCCCGCGCCGAGGCTCGCGAGGCCGGCAGGCTGGAACTGGAACTCAGGGTGGCCGGCATCGAAGCCGAGCGCTCCGCGCTGCGCGCCATGTTCCGCAGCCAGGAGATCAACGATCACACGATGCGCGCGCTGTTTTCTGAAATCACCTTGACCGAGGCCTTGTTGAAGCAGCGGCGGGACAGGAAATAGCGATCCGCCGCGATCCGTTGGCGCAAACCGGCCAGCAAATTTCGCGCTGCAAACGTGGCGAGCCCAAAACAACTGTGTTAATGGCCCGGCGAACGCAATGCATGTCGCCCAAGGCCGTTGAGTGGTTCGGGACGACGGCGTGCACGAATTTGCCCTTCCAACCCTAGGGGAACTCAGGCCATGGCAACAGCAGCGGCGGCGTCCAACAAATTCGAATCCTTCTTCGAAACCACTTTGGAAGATGCCGATCCGGAGATCTTCGGCGCCATCCGCAACGAGCTCGGTCGCCAGCGCCACGAGATCGAACTGATCGCCTCCGAAAACATCGTCTCGCGCGCCGTGCTCGAGGCGCAGGGGTCGATCATGACCAACAAATATGCCGAGGGCTATCCGGGCAAGCGCTACTATGGCGGCTGCCAGTTCGTCGACGTGGCCGAGGAACTGGCCATCGAGCGTGCGAAAAAACTGTTCGGTTGTAACTTCGCCAACGTCCAGCCGAATTCCGGCAGCCAGATGAACCAGGCGGTGTTCCTGGCGCTGCTGCAGCCCGGCGACACTTTCATGGGCCTCGACCTCAATTCCGGCGGACATCTCACCCATGGCTCGCCGGTCAACATGAGCGGCAAGTGGTTCAAGGTCGTCTCCTATGGCGTGCGCAAGGACGACCATCTGCTTGACATGGACGCCATCGAAAAGACCGCGCACGAGACCAAGCCGAAGCTGATCCTGGCCGGCGGCACAGCCTATTCGCGCATCTGGGACTGGAAGCGTTTTCGCGAGATCGCCGACGCCGTCGGCGCCTATCTGATGGTCGACATGGCGCACATTGCGGGCCTCGTTGCCGGCGGTGTGCATCCCTCGCCCCTGCCGCACGCCCATGTGGTGACGACCACCACGCACAAATCGCTGCGCGGCCCGCGCGGCGGCATGATCCTGTGCAATGACGAGGATATCGCCAAGAAGATGAACTCGGCGGTGTTCCCCGGCCTGCAGGGCGGACCGCTGATGCATGTCATCGCCGCCAAGGCGGTGGCCTTCGGCGAAGCGTTGAAGCCGAGCTTCAAGGTCTATGCCGAAAGCGTCGCCGCCAACGCCAAGGCGCTTGCCTCCAGCCTCAAGGAAACGGGCCTCGACATCGTCTCCGGCGGCACCGACAACCACCTGATGCTGGTTGATCTCAGGCCCAAGAACGCCACCGGCAAGCGCGCCGAGGCGGCCCTTGGCCGCGCCAACATCACCTGCAACAAGAACGGCATCCCCTTCGATCCAGAGAAGCCCTTCGTTACCTCTGGCGTGCGGCTCGGCACGCCCGCCGGCACCACGCGCGGCTTCGGCCAGGCCGAGTTCCGCGAGATCGGCAAGCTGATCGCCGAGGTGCTGGATGGGCTCAAGGTCGCCAATTCCGACGAAGGCAATGCCGCGGTCGAGGCGGCGGTCAAGGCCAAGGTCGTCGCATTGACCGATCGATTCCCCCTCTATCCCTATCTCGGTTGATTCCTTATCTCGGTTGACCGGGCGCGAAGCGTCATCTTTTATCCACCGGCATCGCGTCACCCCTGATCGGGTGACGCATCGAACCGGAGAATTGATGATGCGCAATTTCTGTCTTGCTTCTCTCGGCGCCTTCGGTTGGCTGGCCGCCTGCGGCCCCGTTTTGGCGCAGACGCAGCCCGCCGCGGACATGCCTGCCACCAGCACTTTCGGCCGGTGGACGACCATGGTCGATACGCTCGACACCGGCCAGGACGCGCACAAGACCTGCGCGGCTTCCACAGCCTTCTTCGATGCGAGTGGCAATTCGGGCACGCTGACATTGTCGATCTCGACCGGCGACGCGCTGCCGCCCGATGCTTATCCGGCAATCTTGATCACCATCGACAACAAGAGCCTGCTAACCGGCAAGAAGATCGCGGCGACTTTCGGCGATCCCGGCGTCAAGGTTTCGACGACTGTCTATTCCAATGACGCCGTCAACGGCCGTCCGAGCTGGACGATCGACAACCAGGCCAAGACCAGTCTTGCGCTGCTGCGGGCCATGCGCCAGGTTACCTCGCTCGATGTTGCGTTCGGCAAGCAGGCTGTCGCCAGCATTCCGATGGACGGTTTTACAAAGGCCTATCGCAATCTCGGCGCGTCTTGTGGCTTTCCAACCAAGGACGTGGCGCCATAGCGGGCTGGCCGGCGCAACTGCTTGCCGTGCTGGCAATCTTCCTCGCGCCTCGCTATCTCTGAGGTACGGCAGGCCGTGGAAAAGCGGAACTGCTTCAATCCGCACCGGAAAGGTTCTAAGCCTTTCACCCCACCAGATTCGCGAACCCAAGGCTCTCCATGCGCTGTCCCTATTGCCAGTCCGAAGATACGCAGGTGAAGGATTCGCGCCCCGCCGAGGATGGCGCGGCGATCCGCCGGCGGCGTGTCTGCCCCGATTGCGGCGGCCGTTTCACGACGTTCGAGCGCGTGCAGTTGCGCGACCTCGTCGTGGTCAAGAAGTCGGGACGAAAAGTGCCGTTCGACCGCGACAAGCTGTTGCGCTCGGTCGAGATCGCGGTGCGCAAGCGCAATGTCGACCCCGAGCGCATCGATCGCGCGGTGACCGGGATCGTGCGCCAACTGGAAAGCTCCGGCGAAACGGAAGTGGCCTCGGGCGAGGTCGGCCGGCTGGTCATGGATGCGCTGAAATCGCTCGACGATGTCGCCTATGTGCGCTTCGCCTCGGTCTATCGCAATTTCCGTGAGGCCAAGGATTTCCACGAGCTGCTCGGCGAGCTGAAGGGGGACGAAGAAAAGAGCGAAGAGGACGCCGGCTGAGCATGGCAGCACCGCAACGCAGCGAGGCCGAACAAGCGGCCCTTGACCGCCGTTTCATGGCCGCGGCCTTGCGGCTATCGCGCAAGAACGCCGGACGCACCTCGACCAACCCTTCCGTCGGCACGTTGATCGTGCGCGATGATGGGGCCGGGCCGATGATCGTCGGTACCGGCGTCACCGCCGTCGGCGGCCGGCCGCACGCCGAGACCGAGGCGCTTGCCGAGGCCGGCGAACTCGCGCGTGGCGCAACCGCCTATGTCACGCTCGAGCCTTGCGCCCATCACGGCCGCACGCCGCCTTGCGCCAACGCGCTGGTCAGTGCCGGCATCGCGCGTGTCGTGGGTGCGGCCAGTGATCCCGATCCGCGGGTCTCCGGCAAGGGTTACGCCATCCTGCGCGAGGCCGGTGTCGAAGTGGTCCAAAAGGTCCTCGCCACCGAAGCTGCCGAACAGATGGCGGGCTATTTGATTCGCTCTCTGAGAAAACGCCCGGAAGTAATTCTGAAGCTTGCGCTTTCCAGCGACGGCAAGATCGGCAGGGAAGGCGCCGGCCAGGTCGCGATAACAGGCGACATGGCGCGCCGCGAAGTCTACCTGATGCGCGCCGAGGCGGACGCCATCCTGGTCGGCATCGGCACGGCGCTGGAAGATGATCCGGCACTGACGGTGCGTTTGCCCGGACTGGAGAACCGGTCGCCGGCACGCATCGTGCTCGACCGCCAGATCAGGCTGCCGGAGGGCTCGAAGCTGGTGTCGGGCGTCGATCGCGTACCTCTTTATGTGGCGGCTTGCCTGGAGGCCGATCCGCAGCGCCGGGCCGCGCTCGAGCGCGCCGGCGTGCGCTTCATCGGTACGGAGACGCACGAGGGCGGCGTCGCATTGCCGGAGCTGCTCGAGGATCTGGCGGCGCTTGGCATGGCAAGCGTGCTGGTCGAGGGCGGCGCCAAGGTGGCGAGCGCCTTCCTGGCCGACGGGCTGGTGGACCGCATCGTGCTGTTCCAGGGTCCGGAAGCGATCGGCCAAGATGGCATTGCATCGCCTGTCGACGCTGACCATGTCCCGGTGGGTTTTCGCAAGCTGCGCGAGATGCGGTTCGGCGAAGACGGTTACGCCGAATGGATCAGGGATTTTCAGGGATAGCGATCGATGTTTACCGGGATTGTCACCGATATCGGCACCGTGGCCGCCATCAAGCCGCTGCGGGAAGGGGTGGGACTGCGCATCGACACCGCCTATGATCCCGAGACCATCGCCATCGGCGCGTCGATTTCCTGCGGTGGCGTCTGCCTGACGGTCACGGCTTTGCCCGACAGCGGCTCGAACGCGCGCTGGTTCGAGGTCGAGGCCTGGGAGGAGGCGCTCAGGCTGACCACGGCGTCCGGTTGGAAGTCCGGCACCAGGATCAATCTGGAACGGGCGCTGAAGATCGGCGACGAGCTTGGCGGCCACATCGTTTCGGGCCATGTCGACGGCACCGCCGAGATCGTTGAACGCCGGGATGAGGGCGATGCGGTGCGCTTCACACTGCAAGCGCCGCGCGATCTGGCGAAATTCATCGCGCCGAAAGGCTCCGTCGCGCTTGATGGCACCTCGCTCACTGTCAACAGGGTCGAGGGCACCCGCTTCGACGTGCTGTTGATCCACCACTCGCTGACCGTGACTACCTGGGGCGAGCGCAAGGCAGGCGACCGCGTCAATCTCGAGATCGATACCATGGCCCGCTACGCTGCCCGGCTGGCGGAGGCGGCGAAAGAGGGGCTTTGATCGCCTGCGGGACAGTCCGACCCACGGCAATCTGATACGCGTCGGGCAATCTTCCGCTTGCGATCAAACCGGCTTCGGCCTAAGTCACCGGCGACTCCGGAGACATCTATGGCTGGCACATCCCAACACGGCAAGGCGTTCATTCGTCCCAAGAAGAAGGCTCACCTCCTCGTCATTGAGGCGCGCTTTCACGACGACCTTGCCGACGCACTGCTCGATGGCGCGACAAGCGCGCTCGACGAAGCGGGCGCGACTTACGACGTCGTCACTGTTCCCGGTTCGCTTGAAATTCCCGCGGTGATCACCTTCGCGCTCGACGGCATGGCCGAAGGCGGGACGGGCTATGACGGCTTTGTCGCACTCGGCACCATTATCCGTGGCGATACCTATCATTTCGACATCGTCGCCAATGAATCCAGCCGTGCGCTCATGGACCTGTCCGTGCAGGACTCGGTCTGCATCGGCAACGGTATCCTGACCACCGAGAACGATGTGCAGGCGTGGACGCGGGCCAAGCGCTCCGAAGGCGACAAGGGCGGCTTTGCCGCGCGCGCGGCGCTGACCATGATCGCGTTGAAGGAACAACTGGGAGCGCAATCGTGAGCGAACCCGCTTCGCCCGGACAGCCCGCGGTGCGCCACGCCAACAAGCGCGGCGCTGCCCGTCTGGCCGCCGTGCAGGCGCTCTATCAGATGGATGTCGCCGGCAGCGGCGTGTTCGAGATCACCGCCGAGTACGAGGCGTTCCGTCTCGGCAAGGAAGTCGACGGCGCGCTCTATCGCGAGGCGGACGCGCAGTGGTTTCGTGCCATCCTGACCGGGGTCGTCGAGAACCAGAAGACCATCGATCCGATCATCCGCCAGGCCCTGACCGACGACTGGCCGCTGTCGCGCCTCGATTCGACGCTCCGTGCCATTCTGCGCGCGGGCGTCTACGAACTGATGAAGCGCGAGGACGTTCCTGTCGCGGTCATCGTCACCGAATATGTCGACATCGCCAAGGCCTTCTACGAGGAAGACGAGCCGAAGCTGGTCAATGCCGTGCTCGACCGCGTGTCACGCCGGGTGCGTGGCGAGGGACGCGGCAAGGACGCTTCGTGACCGCCATCGCCGTCGAGGCGAGCAAGGAGGCGCGGCGCACCGCGCTGATCCTCGCCGCCTCGCAGGCGATCATCGGCTCGGCGGCTCCCATCGCCATTTCCATGGGCGCGCTGGCCGGGCAATATCTGCTCGGCGCCGACAAATCCCTGGCGACCGCGCCGATCACCGGCTTCAATCTCGGTGTGGCGCTAGGCGCCTTGCCCGCGGCCGCCATTATCCGCTGGCTGGGGCAGCGTGGCGGTTTCATGACCGGAACCGTGGTCACCGCGCTCGGCGGGCTGGTCGCCACCCTGGCTTTATTCCACGGCAGCTTTTGGCTGTTCGCGTTCGCGCTGCTCGTCATCGGTGTCGGCGGCGCCTTCGTCCAGCAGTTCCGTTTTGCCGCGGCCGACAACGCGCCGCCGGCGTTCAAGGCCCGCGCCATCTCCTTCGTGCTCGCCGGTGGCATCATCACCGCCATCCTCGGGCCGCAGATCGTCATCTTCACGCGCGAATTATTCGCACCAGTCATGTTTGCCGGTTCCTTCGCCTCGATCCTGCCGCTGGCGGTTGTCGGCGCCGTGATCCTGTCGTTCCTTCGTTTGCCGTCGAGGACCGCGAGCAAGGTGGACGTTGCCGACGGCGATGCCCGACCCCTTTCCGAAATCGTCACCAAGCCGCGTTTCGTCGCGGCGCTCTTCTGCGCCGTCGGCAGCTATGCGCTGATGAGTTTCGTCATGACCGGCGCGCCGCTCGCCATGGTGGGCTGCGGCCTGTCGGAGGACGATGCGACGCTGGGCATCTCCTGGCATGTCATGGCGATGTTCGGGCCGAGCTTCTTCACCGGCTCGCTGATCCATCGCTTTGGCGCCGAGCGCATTGTCGCCATCGGCCTGCTGTTGCTGATCGGCTGTGCCGTCGTTGCCTTGTCGGGCCTGGCGCTGTGGCAGTTCTGGACGGCGCTGATCCTGCTCGGCCTCGGCTGGAATTTCAGCTTCATCGGCGCCACCGCCATGGTGGCGGCCAGCTACCACCCTTCCGAAAAGGGCAAGGTGCAGGGCTTCCACGACTTCGTCCTGTTCGGCTCCGTCGCCTGTGCGTCGCTGATGTCGGGCATGGTCTACAACGCCTGGGGCTGGACCATGCTCAACTGGATGATCTTTCCCGTCGCCGCACTTTGCTTCGTGGCACTCGGCGCGCTGAAGATCACAAGCTTGCGGCCGGCTTGACGCGAATTTGAAAGCTATGCGTCCGGCGGCAGAACCTGAAGCACCCGCGCTATGAACATATGGAACTCAGCCATGTAATTGCGCAGGAAATCCTCAGTGGATTCAACCGTCACCTCGCCGTCATCCGTGATCAGTCCCGGCGTGAACTGGATATAGGCTTCGGGCGCATTCATCTGCGGTGAGTTGCAGAAACTCAGCACGCTGCGGAGGCTTTGTTGGGCGACAGCGGTCGCGATCGCGCCCGGCGATGTTCCGATGACGGCCGACGGTTTGCGCGCGAATGAATTCTTGCCGTAGGGGCGGCTGGCCCAGTCGATCGCGTTCTTCAGTCCGCCGGGGATCGAGCGATTATACTCCGGGGTGACGAACAGCACGGCCTGGACGGAGGCGATCGCCTTTTTGAAAGCCTGGGCGGCCGGCGGGAAATTGGCGTCGTAGTCGTAACTGTAGAGAGGCAGATCCTTGAAGCCGATTTCCGTCATTTCGAGCTCGGGAGGGGCAAGTTGAACAAGCGCCTTCGCGAGCTTGCGGTTGATGGATGCCTGGGCAAGGCTGCCGATGAGATAACCGACCTTGTGTATGGCCATGACACGCTCTCCGTGTTTGCCGCCACCCTCGTGGCATTATTCACCCGATAGCGGCCAATCGCCAGCCCGCTGTTGCCGCCAGGCCCAAATCGGCGCGTCCGGAACAAAAATATTGCGCTGGTCCCCCTTCTTATGAAACCGTGTGCCCCGACTGGCCGTTGAAGCCATGCTCATATGCGGCCACCGCATTCCGGTTCACAGCAAGGGGTTTCACAATGTTTTCAGTCAAGGTTCTGGCCAGCGCGGCTATGGCGCTCGCCATCACGGCGGCTTCCGCGAGCGCTCAGGTTGTCGTCTCCTCGAAGATTGACACCGAGGGTGGCGTGCTCGGCAACATTATCCAGCTCGTCCTCAACGCCAACAACATCAAGACCACGGACCGCATCCAGCTCGGCGGCACGCCCGTGGTGCGCAAGGCGATCACCGCCGGTGAGATCGACATCTATCCCGAATACACCGGCAACGCCGCCTTCTTCTTCGAGAAGGCCGATGATCCCGTGTGGAAGGATGCCGCCAAGGCCTATGAGACGGCCAAGAAGCTCGACTACGACGCCAACAAGATCGTCTGGCTGTCACCGGCGCCGGCCAACAACACCTGGGCGATCGCCCTGCGCAAGGAAGTGACGGACGAGAACAAGCTCGTCACGCTGTCGGACTTCGGCAAATATGTCGCCGGCGGCGGCAAGGTGGTCCTGGCGGCCTCCGCCGAGTTCGTCAATTCGGCGGCAGCCCTTCCGGCCTTCCAGACTACCTACGGCTTCACGTTGAAGCCGGACCAGCTGATCACCCTCTCTGGTGGCGATACGGCGGCAACCATCGCGGCCGCCGCCAACCAGACCAGCGGCGCCAATGCTGCCATGGTCTACGGCACCGACGGGGGCATCGCGCCATCGGGCCTCGTGGTGCTGACTGACGACAAGGGCGTGCAGCCGGTCTATCAGCCGGCGCCGATCATCCGCGAGGCGGTGCTGAAGGAGCATCCCGAGATCGAAACGCTGCTGAAGCCGGTCTTCGCCAAGCTCGATCTCGTCACGCTGCAGGAGCTGAACGGCCGCGTGCAGGTCGGCGGCGAGCCGGTCAAGGGCGTCGCCGAGGACTTTTTGAAGAAGAACGGGTTTTTGAAATAGCGACGCGTCGATAGCGACGTCAGGGCGAGGCGCCTTATGACCCCGCGTTTCGATAAGCTCGGCGTGGTCATCGCTGCACTCGCTGCTTACGCCGCGTTTCTCGCGCCGTTCGCCACCTTCCGCGCGAACCGCATCGTTCCCGGCCAGGCACGCTCTATCGTCGAGGCGCTGCCGCAGGCTATAGGGCCGTTGCTGCTCGCAATCATTGTCGCGGCGGCAATCATCGCGCTCCTCAAAACGCCGCTCGTCTTGCGCCTTGCGGCGAGCGTCGTGACGCTTGTCGCGCTGGCGCTGCTCATCGGCGTCGCCGGCACATTCCTCACTCCAGCCGGCAATACTTTTGCTCGGGTCTCGCCGGCATCCGGCTTCTGGATTCTCATCTTCGCCTTCACGCTTTTGCTCGCCGACGTGCTGACCCGGCTCAACCTGTCGCCCTCTGCGCGCGTCGGCGTGCTTGTCGTTGCGGCGCTGGCCATCGGCTTGCTGCTGATTTCGGGACGCTGGGACAGCCTCTCGATCCTCAAGGAATACTCCAACCGCGCCGACAGCTTTTGGGCCGAAGGCTCCAAGCATGTGACCCTTGCTCTCGGCTCGTTGCTTGCCGCCGTGATCGTCGGCCTGCCGCTCGGCATCCTGTGCCACCGTGTCGAGAGCCTGCGGGCCGGCGTCCTCAACGTCTTGAACATCATCCAGACCATTCCCTCGATCGCGCTGTTCGGACTGCTGATCGCGCCGCTTGGCTGGGTCGCGGCCCACGTTCCGGGGGCCGCCGCGCTCGGTATCAGGGGCATCGGCACGGCGCCCGCCTTCGTCGCCCTGTTCCTCTATTCGCTGCTGCCGGTGGTGGCCAACACCGTGGTCGGCCTTGCCGGCGTGCCGCGTGCCGCCAATGACGCGGCGCGGGGCATGGGCATGACGGACCGCCAGCGCCTGTTCGGTGTGGAGTTTCCGCTGGCCTTTCCGGTGATCCTCACCGGCATCCGCATTGTGCTGGTGCAGAATATAGGCCTTGCCACCATCGCCGCGCTGATCGGCGGCGGCGGTTTCGGCGTGTTCGTCTTCCAGGGGGTCGGCCAGACGGCGATGGACCTGGTGCTGCTTGGCGCAGTGCCGACCGTGGCACTCGCCTTTGCCGCCGCCATCATCCTCGACGCCGTGATCGAAATGACCGCCACCAAGCGCAGGGTTGAAACGGCATGATCGAAATCGAAGGCATCACCAAGCGCTATGACGCGACCACTGTCGTCGACGACGTCTCGATGATCGTCGAGCCGCGCACGGTCTGTGTCATTGTCGGCACCTCGGGCTCCGGCAAGACGACTCTGCTGCGCATGATCAACCGGCTGGTCGAACCAACCGCCGGCGTCATCAAGCTCGATGGTGCCGACAATCGATCGGTGCCGGGGTACGAACTGCGCCGCAGCATCGGCTACGCCATCCAGGGCCACGGCCTGTTTCCGCATCGCACGGTGGCGCAGAACATCGCTACCGTGCCGGTGCTGCTTGGTTGGGACAAGGCACGCATCAAGTCCCGCGTCGACGAGCTGATGACGCTCTACCAACTCGACCCCCAGGAATTTGGGCCGCGCTACCCGCATGAACTGTCCGGCGGCCAGCAGCAGCGCGTCGGCGTTGCCCGCGCGCTCGCCGCCGAACCCAACGTGCTGTTGATGGACGAGCCGTTCGGCGCACTCGACCCGATCATCCGTACCAAGGCGCAAGAAGATCTGCTGGCAATCCAGAAGCGCTTCGGCACCACCATCATCCTCGTCACTCATGACATGGAGGAGGCCGTGCACATGGGGGACAAGATCGCGGTGATGGATGCCGGCAAGCTCGTGCAATATGCAAGGCCGGCGGAGATCCTGGCGAACCCAGCCAGCAGCTTTGTCGAAACCCTGGTCGGAGCCAGCGAAAAACCATTCAGGCTACTGTCGCTGGGGCGGGTACGCGATGCGGTGGAGCAGGGCGGCGCCGAAGGCGAGGCGATCCCCGGCGACGCCAGCCAGCGTGACGCGCTCGCGGAACTTCTCTGGTCCGGCAGGCCGGCGCTGCCGGTGAAGGGTGCCGACGGCAAGCCGATCGGCCGCGTCACCGTCGACGGACTGATCAAGCGCGCGGCGAGGCCGGCATGAAGGCCTGGCTGCCGCTGCTGCTCAGGCTTGCGCTGGTGGTGTTGCTTGTTGCCTTCATCACCAGTCCGGGGTGGTTCGAGCCGTTGCTGAAGCCGCTGACCGAAAACAACGCTCCCGTAATCTACAATCAGGGCAGCCTGCTGACGCTGACGCTGCTGCATCTGCGCACCGTGTTGATCGCGACCGTCGCCGCCACCATCGTCGCGGTGGCGCTCGCCATCCTCGTCACCCGGCCGGCTGGCGTCGAATTTCTGCCGTTGTCGCGCAGCCTGGTCAACATCGGCCAGACCTTTCCGCCCGTGGCGGTGCTGGCGCTCGCCGTGCCGGCAGTCGGCTTCGGCGAGAAGCCGACGCTGATCGCGCTGTTTCTCTATGGACTGCTGCCTATCTTCGAGAACGCACTGACCGGGTTGACGACGCTGCCGGCTAACGTCGTCGAGGCGGCGCGTGGCGCCGGCATGACCGGCTGGCAAAGGCTCACCAAGCTCGAGTTGCCGCTCAGTGCACCGATCATCCTTGGCGGCATAAGGCTCTCCGTGGTGATCAGCCTGGCCACGGCCACCATCGGCTCGACGGTGGCCGCCAAGACACTCGGTGAGGTGATCATCGCCGGCCTGCTATCCAACAATCTCGCCTTCATCCTGCAGGGCGGCCTGATCGTGGCGGCCCTTGCCGTGCTGATCTATGACGGACTGTCGGCGGTAGAGCGCTACACGGCGCGCCGGATGGGTCGCGAAGCGGAATGATCCTCGGGGAGACGGAGGTCTTGCCTCGGATGGTTCCCTAGCGTGATTTCAATCGATCTAAATCGAAGGCCCTTTCGGCTCTGCCGTCGCGGGTTTTGCCTTTTGGACGAAAGCCGGGCAAAAACTGAACAATATCTTGACGTTCGCGGCCCTGTTTCGCATACACCGATGCGAAGAGGTGGATTCCGCGCGCGGAATCCGGTCTTTGTCTCAACGGCCCAGGGAGGGGTTCTTTTGGGCCAACAATCGAGGAAAATTCGGCAATGACCATTATTTCCGCCGTCATCGCCTGCGGCCTGCTTTCAATCCTATACGCCATCTGGGCGACACGTTCGGTCCTCGCGGCCGATCAGGGCAATGCACGCATGCAGGAAATCTCCGCCGCCATCCGCGAAGGCGCCCAGGCCTATCTGGCGCGCCAATACACCACCATCGCCATCGTCGGCGTGGTCGTGCTCGTGCTCGCCTGGTGGCTGCTGTCGATCACCGCCGCCATCGGCTTCCTGATCGGCGCCGTTCTGTCGGGTGCCGCCGGCTTCATCGGCATGCATGTTTCGGTGCGGGCCAATGTACGCACCGCGCAAGCGGCTTCCAACAGCCTCGCCGCCGGCCTCGACATCGCTTTCAAGTCGGGCGCCATCACCGGCATGCTGGTGGCCGGCCTCGCTCTGCTGGGCGTTTCCATCTATTATCTCGTCCTGACCCATTTCATGGGTCTTCAGCCAAACGATCGTATCGTCATCGATTCGTTGGTCTCGCTCGGCTTCGGCGCCTCGCTGATCTCGATCTTCGCCCGTCTCGGCGGCGGCATCTTCACCAAGGGTGCCGATGTCGGCGGCGATCTGGTCGGCAAGGTCGAAGCCGGTATTCCGGAGGATGATCCGCGCAACCCGGCCACCATCGCCGACAATGTCGGCGACAATGTCGGCGATTGCGCCGGCATGGCCGCCGACCTGTTCGAAACCTATGCGGTGACGGTTGTCGCCACCATGGTTCTCGCCGCCATTTTCTTCGGCGGCACCGCTGTCCTCGGTGCGGCGATGCTGTATCCGCTCGCCATCTGCGGCGCCTGTATCCTGACCTCGATCGTCGGCACCTTCTTCGTCAAGCTCGGCTCCAACGGCTCGATCATGGGCGCGCTCTACAAGGGCCTGATCGTGACCGGCCTGCTGTCGATCGTCGGCCTCGGCGTCGCCACTTCGGCCACGCTCGGCTGGGGCGAGGTCGGCACCGTCGCCGGCATGACGATCACCGGCAAGAACCTGTTCATCTGCGGCCTGATCGGCCTCGTGGTGACCGGGTTGATCGTGGTGATCACCGAGTACTACACCGGCACCAACAAGCGCCCGGTCAACTCCATCGCCCAGGCGTCGGTGACCGGCCACGGCACCAACGTCATCCAGGGCCTCGCGGTCTCGCTGGAATCGACGGCACTGCCGGCAATCGTCATCGTCGGCGGCATCATCGCCACCTACCAGCTCGGCGGCTTGTTCGGCACGGCGATCGCCGTCACCACCATGCTCGGCCTCGCCGGCATGATCGTGGCGCTCGACGCCTTCGGTCCGGTCACCGACAATGCCGGCGGCATTGCCGAAATGGCGGGCCTTCCCAAGGAAGTGCGCCACTCCACCGACGCGCTCGACGCCGTCGGCAACACCACCAAGGCGGTGACCAAGGGCTACGCCATCGGTTCGGCCGGCCTCGGCGCGCTGGTGCTGTTCGCGGCCTACTCGAACGACCTGAAGTTCTTTGCCGCCAATGGCGACAAATATCCCTACTTCCAGGGCATGGGCGAAATCTCCTTCGATCTCTCCAACCCTTACGTCGTCGCCGGCCTGATCTTCGGTGGCCTGATCCCCTATCTGTTCGGCGGCATCGCCATGACGGCGGTCGGCCGCGCGGCGGGCGCCATCGTCGAGGAGGTGCGCAAGCAGTTCCGCGAGGATCCGGGCATCATGGCCGGCACGTCCAAGCCGAACTATGCGCGCGCGGTCGATCTCCTGACCAAGGCGGCGATCCGGGAAATGATCATCCCGTCGCTGCTGCCTGTGCTGGCGCCGCTCGTCGTCTATTTCGGCGTGCTGCTGATCTCGGGCTCGAAGGCGTCCGCCTTCGCAGCGCTCGGCGCCTCGCTGCTCGGCGTCATCGTCAATGGCCTGTTTGTCGCCATCTCGATGACCTCGGGCGGCGGCGCCTGGGACAACGCCAAGAAGTCGTTCGAGGACGGGTTCACCGACAAGGACGGCGTCAAGCACCTCAAGGGCTCCGAGGCACACAAGGCTTCGGTGACCGGCGACACCGTCGGTGATCCCTACAAGGACACCGCCGGCCCGGCGGTCAACCCGGCGATCAAGATCACCAACATCGTAGCGCTCCTGTTGCTGGCCGTGCTCGCGCACGGCTGAGCGGGAGCGGTTGAAAAAACCCGCGGGGAGCGATCCCCGCGGGTTTTTTCATGTCAGCTGACTGGTCGCTTGGTCCGGCATCTGGGCGCCGCGTGCGCGACAGCCGCTATTCTCCGGTTTCTTCCCGCTTGCTGCCTCTGCGGTACATAGCCAACAGATCATCCACGGTCGGCTCCCGTTCAGGCATGGGCGGCAGGCCGCGTACCTTTCGAAGCATGGAGACAAAAGCACCGCGTTGGTATTTGCGGCGAAACTCGACGGATCTCGGATGAATGCCGCATGCAGCCCAAACCCTTCGTTTCAGATAACTGGATTTCTTCAGGCGAGACGGCACCGCCGCTGCGGCAAGAACCTTGACACGTAGGTCGTCCGGTATGCGCATGCGGTCGATGAGTTCCTCCTGCTCCATTGCCGTGTCATCGAGATAACTGCCGCTGCGCTGGCCGGAGAAGATACTCAGCACCGTCAGGTGCGGCATGGTCGCGATCACGGCTCCCTTTCGCCAGGCCCGGAAGAGCCAGTCCTGCGAACTTTCGCATGAGCATTCGCTGGCAGGCCGCCAGGGGCCGAGCCAGTCCAGCGACGCCCGCCTGACCACCTGTGCCGATCCGTATCCGGCCGTGACGACGGGATCGTAAAAACCGTCTTTGCCCATTCCGTAAATCGAGGTCTTGAGAGCATCGTCTCTCGTCCGCACCGGTTCGATGATGGCGCCACGAGCGATGACGACATCCGCGCCGGTCGCATCGATCCATCCCGTGGTTGCCGCCAGATGATCCGGAAACCAGAGGTCGTCGTGATTGAGCACGGCGACAAGCCGGCCGCGCGCCCTGGCAAAACCGATATTGTTGGGGCCGGATTGCTCGCCGAAATTGACGGGCAGGTCGATATAGAAGATGCGCGGATCGGCGAATTCGGCGATGATCGCCGGTGTCTCAGGGCGACAGTCGTCGCCGATCACCAGAATTTCAAAATCCTGCAGCGTCTGGCGCAAGACGCTGAACAGCGTCTGTCGCAAGGCTGCGGGACGATTGTGGGTGGCGATCACCACCGAGACGAGCGGCACGCGCTGCCCTGTTGCATCGAACAAGCGCGATCCTTCCACGCTACACCAGCTTGTAGGGGATTTGTTCGGTGTCCGGTGGCAGGCGCCAATGGTCGGGCGCGTCGTAGGCATAGGCCTTGTCGACGAGATTGAGCAGCAGGGCGATCTCCGGCCCGAGCGCCGTCACGCCGTGCCACACGCCTGGCGGGATTATGACGATCGCCGGCCGCAACGCGCCGAGTATCTTGTGCCACACCGTGCCGAAACTGGGCGAAGCCTTCCGGCCGTCATAGAGCGATATGCGGACGCTGCCGGCACAGCAGAAGAGCCGATCCAGCGTCACCCTGTGCGCATGCCAGCCGGTTACCGCGCCTGGATACATCGTGCGTTGAAACACCTGGCCGACAGGCGATGGATCAAGTCCCCACTCATCCCGAAAGACCTCGGTCAGATAGCCGTTGGATGTAGCGACCGGCCTGATTTCCTTGATTGTGACGCCATCGATCGACGGCGGATCGATGGCAAGCCAGTCTGATGTCACCGTCTGCCGGTCGGGTGTCCCGGTCGCCATCCAGCCAACCGGCATCGCATGGTCGTCACTGCTCATGTCCAAATCCCCCAGCCTGACGGTTTGATATGGGTTTGCCCCATCACTGGCAAGCCGGGCCCCGTTAACAAAAACCCGTGGGATCGCTCCCACGGGTTTTTGGTCGCCTGAGACATTTCTGTTCCCCAAAGTCAGGGAAGCAGGATTCTAGGGATCAGGGGGTGCCGCCGCCGGGAATGCCGGGCGCCAGCTTGCTGGCGCCGTTGATGATCTGGCTGAGGAAGTTCTGGTCCTTGCCGCCGGTTGGCGTGGTGCGCGAAATGAAGTCGAAGATCTTGCCGTCCTTCAAGCCGTAATTGGCGATCTGGGTGACGCGGCTGTCCGGGCCGAAATAGACCGCCAGCACTTTCTGGTCGACCAGCCTCGGCTTGTCGAACGCGACGTAGCGCTTGCGCGTCTGCGAAATATAGTAAAACGCCTCATTGTCGAAAGTCGCCGTGGTCGACGGCGTGCCGAGTGCAAGGAGCACCTGCTCGCGGCTGGAACCGACCGGCACGGAATCGATCGCCTGCTGATCGAGGACATAGCCTTGCGTGAACGTCTCGCTCGGATTGAGGTCGCCGATCATCTTGTTGGTGTGGCATGCCGACAGCGCCGCTACGATAGCCAGCAGCGAGATCGCGGCGGCAGCCCTGGAATTGAAACTCGACTTGAAATTCAGCGCGCGCAACAACAATTCTCCATTATATCGCCGCAACTTGCGCTGGGCCGCAAAACCGGTAAACCAGCTTGCTTGCCGATGCAACAAGGCCAATTCAACAAACGGTCCCCGGAGACCATCCCCATGTTCCAGCGCCTTTTTGGCCGCGAACGCCACGCCAACCGCGCCATCACCGACGCGCTTTACGCACAAATCGTGGCGGCGGCGCGGCAGACCGTTTTTTATTCCCACTGGAATGTGCCGGACACGCCGCTTGGCCGTTTCGAGATGCTTTCGCTGCACATGTTCCTGGTCCAGCACCGCTTGCGCGGAGAGGACGGCGTGGCGCAAGAGATCGCGCAGGTGCTGATCGACGAATTCTTTCTCGACGTCGATCATTCGCTGCGAGAACTGGGCATTGGTGACGTGGGTGTGCCAAAACGCATGAAGAAGCTGGCGAAGATGTTCTATGGCCGCACCGCCGCCTATGATGATGCGCTGGAACGAAACGACCATGACGGTCTGACCGCGGCACTTGCCCGCAATGTCCGTCCCGACGCCGGCGGCTGGCCGGAAGCGTCGCGTTTGGCCGGGTATGTCGCCGACGCCAGCCGGCAACTGAGTGCGCAGCCGACCGAATCGATCGTTGTCGGCACTGTGGCGTTTCCCGTAGCCAACGGAGGCTGATCGATGAAAGACGTGGATATGCAAAGTCCGGTATCCTTTTTCGCCAATGTCGCGCGTCTGCCGCACAAAGGGCTGCCGGTTGTGATCGAGGCCGATGCCGCGCAGCGCGCGGCACTTGCCGAGGCCCATGGGCTGCTGTCGGTCGAAGCCTATCGCGCCGAACTGCTGGTTACGTCATGGAAGCGCAACGGCGTGAAGGTCAGCGGCAGTGTCGAGGCGGACATTACCCAGGCCTGCATCGTCACGCTCGACCCCATCGAAGCGCATGTTGAAGAGCCGTTCGAGGCGCTGCTCTTGCCCGAGGACTCCAAACTCGGACGGCAGGGATTCGAAGGCGGCGGCGAAATCCTGCTCGACGCCGACGGACCCGACAGTCCCGAGACATTTTCGGGCGACACCATCGATGTCGGGGCACTTGCCGAACAGTTCTTCGGCTTGGCCATCGATCCCTATCCGCGCAAGCCCGGCGCCTCGATTGGCACCGATGACGACACCGGACCGGCCGAGAATGAATTTCAGCAAAAACTGCGATCCTTGCTGCGAAAATCCTGAAAACCTCGCTCGCGACGGAAAAGTCGGTTGTGCGACAGCCTAAAACCGCTATTTTCGCCGAACCTTTGCGATCACTAAAACGACTTGCCGCCTAACCGTGAGATAAATACCGCGTGATCAGGATTTCCATCGATGCCATGGGCGGCGATCACGGACCAGCCGTGGTCATTCCGGCGCTCATGACGGTCGCGACCCGCCGTCCCGACATCCGCTTCGTCATCTACGGACGTGAGGAAGTGGTGCGCCCGGAACTCGCCAAATTCCCCAAATTGGCCGAGGTCAGCGAGTTCTTCCACTGCGAGATCGCGGTCAGGATGGATGACAAGCCGAGCCAGGCTCTGCGCCATGGCCGCTGGAAATCGTCGATGTGGAAGGCGGTCGAGGCGGTGAAGTCGGGCGCCGCGGATGCATGCATCTCCGCCGGCAATACCGGTGCGCTGATGGCGATGTCCAAATTCTGCCTGCGCACCATGGCGACCATCGACCGCCCGGCGATCGCGGCATTATGGCCGACATTGCGCGGCGAAAGCGTGGTTCTGGACGTCGGCGCCACCATCGGCGCCGACGCGCACCAGCTCATTGATTTTGCCATTCTCGGCACCGGCATGGCGCGTTCCGTGTTCGGCATCGCCCGACCCACGGTTGGCCTGCTCAATGTCGGTGTGGAGGAGATCAAGGGCCAGGAAGAGGTCAAGGAGGCGGGACGCATGTTGCGCGAAGCCAATATGGCCTCGATGAATTACCATGGCTTTGTCGAAGGCGACGATATCGGCAAGGGTACGGTCGACGTCGTCGTGACGGAAGGCTTTGCCGGCAATATTGCTCTCAAGACGGCGGAAGGCACCGCGCGCCAGATAGCTGGCTATCTGCGCGCCGCGATGAGCCGCACCCTTATGGCCAAGATCGGCTATGTCTTCGCCAAGGGCGCCTTCGACCGCCTGCGCGAAAAGATGGATGTCGGCCGCTCCAATGGCGGCGTCTTCCTGGGGCTGAACGGCATCGTCGTCAAAAGCCATGGCGGTGCCGACTCGGACGGTTTCGCCGCGGCGATCGAACTCGGCTATGACATGGTGCGCAACAATCTGCTTGATCGCATCGAGGCCGACCTCGACCTGTTTCATGCGCGCAACCCGCATGCCCTGACATCAAGGAAATCCGACGTCGTTACCGACGCAAGGGAATAGGAAAGAATTTTGATCAGATCAGTTGTGCGCGGCACGGGCGCCGCGCTGCCCCGCCGCATCATGAAGAATGCCGATTTTGAAGGTATGGTCGAGACCTCCGACGAGTGGATCGCTCAGCGCACCGGCATCCGCCAGCGCCATATCGCGGCTGATGACGAGACGACGGCTTCGCTGGGCGAGGCCGCGGCGCGTGCCGCCCTTGCCGATGCGGGATTGACCCCGGGCGATATCGATCTGGTCGTACTGGCGACCTCGACCCCCAACAACACGTTCCCGGCTACCGCGGTCGAGATCCAGAACCGGCTCGGCATGCAGCACGGTTTTGCCTTCGACATGCAGGCGGTATGCTCGGGTTTCGTCTATGCGGTGACGACAGCCGATCTCTACATCCGCGGTGGCCTTGCAAAGCGCGTGCTGGTGATAGGCTCGGAGACCTTCTCACGCATCCTCGACTGGAGCGATCGCTCGACCTGCGTGCTGTTCGGCGATGGCGCCGGTGCGGTCGTTCTGGAAGCCGGTGAGGGGGCCGGCACGATCGCCGATCGCGGCGTCCTGGCGGCCAGCCTGCGTTCCGACGGCTCGCACAAGGAAAAGCTTTTCGTCGACGGCGGACCGTCGACGACGGGCACGGTCGGTCATCTGCGCATGGAGGGACGCGAGGTCTTCAAGCACGCGGTCGGCATGATCACCGATGTCATCGAGGCGACCTTCTCGGCCGCCGGTATTACCGCCGACGATCTCGACTGGTTCGTGCCTCACCAGGCCAATAAACGGATTATTGACGCTTCGGCCAAAAAGCTCGGGATAGCTGAGCAAAAGGTGGTGGTGACCGTCGATTTGCACGGTAACACGTCGGCTGCTTCCGTACCGCTGGCGCTGTCGGTGGCCGTCGCCGACGGCCGCATCAAGAAGGGAGATCTGGTGCTCCTGGAGGCGATGGGCGGCGGCTTCACCTGGGGCGCCGTTCTGGTTCGCTGGTAAGTGCAGAACGGTCCGGTTTCGGTCCTTGACCTTGCCGGATCAATTACTTAGGCTCTGCCGTTGTTGTGCCGATTTTATGTTTGAGCTGATGGGACGGTCGCATGGGGGGAAAGACACTTACGCGCGCCGACCTTGCCGAGGCCGTCTACCGAAAGGTCGGTCTGTCGCGCACTGAATCCGCCGAACTCGTCGAGGCGGTGCTGGATGAAATCTGCGAAGCGATCGTGCGCGGCGAGACGGTGAAGCTGTCGTCTTTCGCGACATTTCATGTCCGCTCCAAGAATGAGCGGATCGGGCGCAATCCCAAGACCGGGGAGGAAGTACCGATCCTGCCGCGCCGGGTGATGACCTTCAAATCGTCCAACGTCCTGAAGAACCGCATCCTGCGTTCCCACCAGAACAGCAAGGCCAAGGGCGGCAAATAGCCTCCATTGCACGGTTGAAAACCGGCTCCGCGACAACGGCGGACTTGAATATTGCTTCACAAACCGCTGAAATAAGACCCGATTCGGCAGCATGGCCGGATGGGTGTTCTGGCTTGTGATCGATTCCGCACCTGCGGAACAAGCTCTTCTCATTGTTGAGCGGGATCTCGTCGGAGCACCGTTCCGGGCTACACGCCAGCGTGAGGATTTCGCCCATGGACAAGAGCCCTGACGCCTTCCGCACCATCAGCGAGGTCGCTGAAGATCTCGACCTGCCACAGCATGTGCTGCGTTTCTGGGAGACGCGCTTCAACCAGATCAAGCCGATGAAGCGTGGCGGCGGCCGCCGCTACTACCGGCCGCAGGATGTCGAACTGATCAAGGGCATCCGCCATATGCTCTATGACCAGGGCTACACCATCAAGGGCGTGCAAAAGCTGCTGCGGGAAAACGGCAATCATTTCCTGGTCGCCATCGGCAATGGCGACATGGCCGCCGTCGAGGCGATCTCGCAGCGCAAACAGGCCGATCAGGTGCCGCTGACGCCGGCAGCCCAACCGCGCGGCGGAGATGACGAACTGGTTGGCCAGCCAAGGGTCAAGCCCAGCCGCCGCTTTTTCGGCCTGGGCAAGGGCGACGAGGAAGGTCCGGTTGCGCCGGACGCGTCGAAGCTCTCGCGTGACAACCGCGCGTTGCTGCAGGAGGCGCTGTTTGACCTCCTGGAATGCAAGCGCCTGCTCGACCAGGTGCGCTGACCGCCGCGAAGCGCTTTAAAACCTCGAAACTGGAACTCGCTTTGGGGTGAGGCGTTACGTTTCCTTCTGCAAGACAAGGAAACGCATGATGGCATCATTTTCGACCCTTTCGGACATCGACCTCGAAAAGCAGGTCGCGGCTCTCTCGAGAGAACTCGCCGCGTTGCGCAAGGCAGTGTCGAAGCGGGGTGGCGCTTACTATGAAGACGGCCGTGATGCTGCTCTTGATACGTATTCGGATCTTGCGGAGCGTCTGCGCGACGCCATGCCGGCAATCCGCAAACAGGGCAGGGTGATCGAGAAATCGGCACGCGACCATCCGGCGGCCGCCGCTACCATCGGCCTGGTCGTGCTCGGTCTGGTCGCCAGCCTACTGTTCAGCCGGGGCGGCTCGCCCTCCGGGCGCGGCCGCTATTCCCATTGACGTCAGCGGTTGCGATACCGCTCCGGAATCTGGCCGAAGCGCGTCGGCATAGAGGCGCACGGCACCGCTGTGCTGCCGGTGCAGAAAGGCGGATCGATCGATCCGCCACAGCCGCTCGATTTCCGCGGCGATCGCCGGGTTTGTCCAGTAGTCCCGGCCTGGCATTGTGACCAGGAGAAAACCAGCCTTGGACAAGAAGCCAGGGCTGGTCTTCTCGTTGCGGTGCTTAGGCCTTGTTGCCCATCTTCTTCATGTGATGATGGTGGTGGCGATGGTGACGGTGATGATGGTGATGATGGTGGTGACGATGGTGATGATGCTTTGCCATTGAGGCCGCGTCCGCGCTTGTCGCGCCGACCACCGGCACCGCGAAAGCCATTGCAGCTGCAAGCCCGAGGGCCGAGAGGAGGGATTTCTTCATTGGATCGTTTCCTTTTTCGCAAGCAGGTATCGATCGGGCCGATATCCCGACCGCCGCGAACGGAATTACGCTCCTGAATTTTTTCGTCAGTATTTCCCGATTGTAGAATCTTGTTTCTGAACTGTTTCCCAGGAACCGGCTTCCTGCCCCATGATTGCCAGGGCCGAAGCCGGCTGCTTTGGCTTACATGGGCGGGATCACACCATTGTTTCCGACCACGACGCGGCTGGAACTCAGCGTGCCGTCCGCCTCGCGCTGAGCGGTAACGAAGACCGTCGCACTTGGTTTGAGATCGGTCGGGGCGGCCGGCGCGAAAGTCACGACAGGCGTTCCATCGGGGATCGAGATATTCTTCGTCTGCCCATTGTCATAGGTCAGCGTCACGGCACGCCCGTTTATGTCGGTGACGTCCGCGACGGTGCCGTTGGTCATGCGGCTGTTCGGCTCCAGGTCCCAAGGGCGATCACCCTCTCCAGTGCCTTTCAAGGCCGCTGGAAAGACCACCACTTCCAGCGCGCCGCTGCCGCCGTCAGCCTTGGAGACGGAGGCGATGCCGACGAAATCGCCCTGCTTAATGTCTTTTACCGATGCGTTGGCGACGCCTGAAAGCTTCCAGCCGTCTTTCAGCTTGATCGCGGCCGTGTCGCCTTGACGGGTTTTCACGGTCAGCAGCGACGGCTCGAAACTGACCACCGTGCCGCGCACGCGCAATGTGTCCGCCGCCTGCGCGCTGGCCATGACGATGCCGGAAAGCATGGAAATCGTGCCGAGCACGAGGAGAGGTGTCTTGAGGCTCATTGGAGTATCCTTTGGGAAAGGCTGGCTGGAAGGAATGGTTCACGCCAGCGACGTCGAGATAACGAACGGGTGGGGCGAAACTGCCGGGCAAAACCCGCTCGCGCGTTCAAAACAACTTGATCGGGACAGGGCGTGGCAGCCTCATGGCATCCGGGTCACGATGCCGTGACGGCCAGATTGGCGCTTGGCAAATCGCTGGCGAGAGGGCATCTTCCTGCTCGTCTCAGGCAACATCCCATTTTGATCAAACGCTTTCAGCCAACGGAGTTGCCAATGCCCAACAATGCAAAAAGCCACGCCCCCTCCGAACCATTAGCCAACGAGATCGGACCGGACTACAACGCCCTCAGGGCAATGCGGGAAACGCGCGGGTACAGCCTCGAAGCGCTTTCGCTGACCTGCGGCCTCTCGGTCGAAGAGATCGAGGACATCGAGAGCGGCCGGGCGGCCGACCCGGCGAAGCTGCGTCGTATTGCGTCCGCGCTTCGTCTGCCGCAGGATGCTCCTATTGCTTCCGCCGTACCGACGCTGGCCGCACAAGGCCGGCCTCAGGCATAGAATCGGCGCCAGGGCATGCGCGAGAAACCCGCCAAGGTCGCTTGGCGGGTTTCTTGTGGACGCCATGGCGTTCGCCTGCAGGCCGGGCTTGCCGATTTGCAGAACTTGCCGATTTGCAGATCGCACGTGTCCATACGCGGCATCCATCCGCGCCAAACGCATCCGCCGTGCAGCGGGTCTGAACCGTGAGTTTTTCGACATGAGTCTGGATTCCGTCGGTGCCTTCTTCGCGGCTCGCGCGCCTGATATCGAGGTCGTCGTCACGCAATCAAGTTCGGCGACGGTGGCGCTGGCGGCGGAGGCGCATGGTGTGTTGCCGGCGCAGATCGCCAAGACGATCTGCCTTCGCGTCGGCGAGCGCACCATGCTGGTCGTGACCAGCGGCATCGCCAGGCTCGACAACCGCAAGTTCAAGGACCAGTTTGGCGGCAAGCCACGCATGCTGGACGCGCAAGAGGTTGTCGCTGCCACGAGTCATCCGGTCGGCGGTGTCTGCCCGTTCGGCCTGCCGTCGCCGCTGCCGGTTTATTGCGACGTCTCGCTGCGCCAATTCGACGAAGTCGTCCCCGCCGCCGGCGCCACCAATGCCGCTGTCCGGATTGTAGCACAGCGCATGGCCGATCTTACCGATGCCGAGTGGGTCGATGTGTGCCAAGCGTAGCGCCGGATCCAATCCAGAGCCGGCGGGCAAAGGAACACGCGATTCGAAAATTGGGTGATGCGGCAGGGCGGACTTTTGGGGGCAAGTCCTGCTTCAAAATGGTCGGAGTGGCCGGATTCGAACCGACGACCCCTTGACCCCCAGTCAAGTGCGCTACCGGGCTGCGCTACACTCCGGACCGGTCGCGATGTATCGTGATAACCCGGCTCGGGTCAACCGAAATTCGGCGTTAATCGTGCCGGTGCCGATGTGATGGCTGGTGGACCCGGCAATACCGGCCGCAATAGCCGCTGATGGCGGTATTCGAGCGCTATGGCGCCCCAGATCAAGCCGAGCAGTAGATACATATGGCGCCAGTGGTCGATGTCGATGAAGGTGCCGAGCCCGACATTGCCGATGAAGGCGACGTAGGCGCATAGGAGGTAAGGCTGCCATGGCCGGTCACGCAGCAGGATGCGGAATCCGGCTGAGATCGTCCAGATGACCAGCGTCAGGAACGAGACGAAGCCGAGCCAGCCATAGTCCATCAGCATCTTCAGCCAGATGTCGTGTGTGTCCTCGCCGAAGATCGTGCCGAAGACCAGCGGCCCGATGCCGAACGGGTGCTCCATCGCCATCTGGAAACCGAGCGTGTAGCGGGCAAAGCGGCCCAGGCGTGCGGTGTCGTAGCTCTGTTCCAGATGCGCGCGGTTGGAGAACATCTCCGACACGCCGGGCAGTTGCAAGATGACGACGATGGCGATGGCCAGCAGCGACAGCGCGGCGATCGTCATGATCACCACCCGGAGCCGGAAAATGCCGCTGGCGCTCTGCAGGAACAGGCAGCCGGTGAGCAGGATGGCCGAGACCGCGAACATGCCCCAGGCACCACGCGAGAAGGAGAAGAAAATGCCGGCGCTGATGATCAGCAGCGGCACAGCCAGCAGCGGCATACGCGTGACTGGGCCCGTCAGCAGCAAATAGAGCAGATAGATGCCGGGCAGCACCAGGAACGGCCCGAACACATTCGGGTCCTGGAAGGCGCCGGCGGCGCGGTCGTATTTGGTGAAAATTTCGGCACCGGGGAAGGCGTGGAAATAGCCCGCTATGCCAAGCAGCGACGTCGCCACCGCCGAAACGACATAGGCATTGAAGATCAGCCGGTAGAGGTTCGGCTGCGTGGCCGTAACCGATGCGAAAAACACCGCGCTGAAAGCGAGAAACAGCGACACGGCAAGATAAAGCGGCGTGTTGGCGAGATCCGCCATCTGCGTCATGGAAATCATGCCGCCGATGTTCATCGTCACCAGCAGCACCAGAAGCGGCATGGCCGCGCGCGATATCCTCAGGCCGAACAGTGCCCAGATGGCGATCAGCGCGGCCATGTAGATTTCGTAAGGCGCCGGCTCGCTGATGACGAAGCCGGACAGAAGAATGCCGAGCACGACCGCGCTCGAGGAGATCAGCGTGATCAGCTTGGCGTTGACCGCCGCGCGCGGCAGATCATGGCTGATCGCGCTCAATAGGCGTTTTCCGTGTTCAAGAGCCGGACCGGCGTCAGGAACAGGATCCGCAGGTCGAAAAGCAGCGACCAGTTCTCGATGTAGTAAAGGTCGTATTCCGTCCGCATGCGGATCTTTTCATTGGTGTCCATCTCGCCGCGCCAGCCATTGATCTGCGCCCAGCCGGTGACCCCGGGCTTGACCTTGTGGCGCGCGAAATAGCCGTCGACCACCTCGTTGTAGAGCAGGTTGTGCGACTGCGCGGCAATGGCGTGCGGGCGCGGACCGATGAGCGACAGTGAGCCCAGCAGCGAGTTGAAGAACTGCGGCAGTTCGTCGATAGAGGTCTTGCGGATGAAGCGGCCGACACGGGTGACGCGCGGATCGTTCTTGGTCACCGTCTGCTTGGCGGTCGGATCCGACCGGTCGGTGTACATGGAGCGGAACTTGTAGACCTCGATGATCTCGTTGTTGAAGCCATGCCGCTTCTGCTTGAACAGCACCGGTCCCTTGCTGTCGAGCTTGATGGCGATCGCGGCGGCCAGCATCACAGGCGAGAACACGACGATGCCGATGAGGCTGAAGATGATGTCGAAGGCGCGCTTGGCGACCGAATCCCAATCGTTGATCGGCTTGTCGAAGATGTCGAGCATCGGTACTGAACCGATGTAGGAGTAGGCGCGCGGACGGAATTGCAGCGCGTTGGAATGCGCCGACAGCCGGATGTCGACCGGCAGCACCCACAGTTTCTTCAGCAATTGCAGCACGCGCGATTCGGCGGTCAGCGGCAACGACACGATCAGCATGTCGATGCGGGCAATGCGGGCGAATTCGATCAGTTCCGAAATCGTGCCGAGCTTGGGATAACCGGCGACGAGGGATGGCGAACGCTTGTCGTTGCGATCGTCGAAGATGCCGCAGATGCGGATGTCGTTGTAAGGCTGCTTTTCCACCGAGCGGATGAGCACTTCCGCCGCCTTGCCGCCGCCGACGATGACGGCGCGCCGTTCCATGCTGCCATCGCGCGCCCAGCGCCGGATCAGCCTCGACATCACCAGCCTGAGACCGTAGAGGCAGATGAAGGCGACGACGAACCAGGTGCCGAACAGCAGGCGCGAATAGTCTTGCGACATCTTCATGGCGAATGCCGTCAGCGCCATCAGCGCGAAGGTGCCGGCCCAGACCAGCAGGATGCGCCCAAAATTGGCGAGCGGCCGCATCAGGGACACCACCTGGTAGCAATCGGTGACATCGAGCAGCACCACGGCGAGGAACGATGCGGCGGCGATCGTCAGCGGATATTGCCAGGCGAGATAATTGAAGAATCCGACATAGTAGAAATAGACGCCGAGCCCCGAGACGAACAGCACCGCGAATTCGACCATGCGCAGCACGCCGCTGACCATGATCGGCGACATCGTATCGCGCCGGTATTGCGACGCGACCTGCCGGGCAACGTCGTTCATGCCGCCGGGCTTGTCGCCATCGGCAGGCCCGTCGAAGTGACGCACCGCTTCTGATGAAAAGCGGTGCGCGGGGTCGATCTCGTTCATGGAACAGTCCGCAAGCTTCCCAGGGTGATTAGCAAAAGAGAGCTAAGAAACCCTTGAAACAACCTGTGGCTTTGGACGGGCCTGAGCTAGCTTGCGAGCGCGGCGAAGTAGGCCTTCTCGATTTCGGCGGCCATGACGTCGGCGCCGAAGCGCGCCCTGAGCGTGGATTCGTCAGGCATCAATCGGCGATAGGTGGCAAGGTCGCCCAGCGCCTGGCTCATTTTGTCGGCGAGCTCGGCCGGATCCGGGCGAATCAGGGCGGGGGAGCTTGAACCGAAAATCTCCGGTATGCCGCCGACCGAGGTCGCGATAACAGGTCTTGCCGCGGCAAGTGCCTCCAGCACGGTATAGGGCATGGCTTCCGCGCGCGAAGGAACGACGACGAGCGCCCCCAGCACAAAGGCCTCCCGGGCCGGCATTGGCGGCAGGAAACGGACATTGTCTTCAAGCCCGAGGCGTTTCACCTGCGCGTGGTAGCGGGGCAGGTCGTCGCCGTCGCCGACCATCACCGCACTCGGTGCGCGGCCGAGCCGGGGAGCGGCGGCGGCCAGGGCATCGATGAAGATATCCGGGCCCTTGAGGTCCCGCATCATGCCAATATAGAGCAAATCAGCCGCATCGGCCCTGGCGGCTACCGGCTCGAATTCGGTGGTGCGAAGTCCATTGTAGACCAGCGTGTTCGGGATCGGCGGTTCGCCCACCTTCCTGCGGTAGGTCCGCCGCTCGTAGTCGGAGACGAACAGCAGGCAATCGGTGAAGCGCGCCATGAGATACTCGAGCGCGAAGAACAGCTTTCCGGTGGCTGTGTTCTCGTCGTAGTGGAGAGAGCCGCCATGCGGCGAATAGAGGCGGGCTACGCGAGACCTTGATACCCGCAACAATGAGCCGAACAGACGGGCATAGGCGCCACCCTTGGCGCCATGTCCGTGCAGCACGTCCGGCCGCAATTCCTTGATGATCCTGTAGGTGCGCCGGGCCGAGGCGAGGTCGCCTGGGCCGACATGGCGCTGCATTGGCGTACGATGGATGCCGAGCGCCAGCATGTCCTTCATCTGCCCGAAAAGACGCTCCTCGAATTCACCGCCGGTGGTCGAGTCGCAGACGATGCCGACCATGTGGCCGGCGGCGACCTGCGCTTCCGCCAGGTCTCGCACGTGCCGGAAAATTCCTCCCACGGGTGAGCGAAAGCAGTGGACGATCCTGAGCTTGTCCGCCACGAGGTGTCTGTCAGAACAGGCGTTCGCGGACGTAGACGGTATCTCCCGGCAGCAGGGGATCGGAGGTGACCACACGGCCGGTTATCACCTTGCCGTTGATATCGCGGGTGATGTCGACGCTCTCCTGGTTGGCGCGTGGCGTGAAGCCCCCGGCAATGGCGATGGCCTTCTGCACGGTCAGGCCGGGCACGTAGGAATACTGGCCGGCGGCGCCCACTTCGCCCATGACGAAGATCGGCCGGTAACGATCGATCTCGACCGAGACGTCGGGGTCGCGCAGATAGCCCTGCCGCAATTTGTCGGCGATCTCCTTTTCCATCTGCTGCGCGGTATGGCCCCGTGCCGGTATGGCGCCGACGAGCGGGAAGGAGATATAACCGGACTGGTCGACGCTGTAGCTGTTGGTCAGGCCCTCCTGTTCGAACACAGTGACGCGGACCCGGTCGCCTGCGCCGAGGCGATAGGGCTGTTCGAGGACCTCGTGGAAGGCGGCCGGCGTCGGCCTGTAGCTGGAACAGCCGGCGAGCATCGAAACGGCAAGCAGTGCGCGAAACAGGGAAGCAGTGCTTTTCATGACCGGACAGGTACCTTCGACTGGCCGCTGCGATGTCGCAGCAAACATCTGGGATCGGGTCCGTTATCATCCTGTTAGGGTTAATGGCCGGTAAAGGAGCGCGCCAATAGCGTTTTAGCAGGCAAGGTTTTGCTATTTTATCGATTTTTTGTCGGCCCCGGCAAAATCCTAACGGAAGCTTACCGTGATCTTAACGGCTGGGTTACCATAGTTGTTTACGGTGCATGCTGATCCAGTTTCGGAGTGGGATGCATGTCCGTTCAATCCGCGGCCGCAGACGTCGACGTTGATCTTAGGCAGCTCTTCGCCAGCCTGGGACGCAACTGGCTGCGGATTCTGGTCTTCGTTCTGGTGGTGACGGGGCTTGCCTTCGTGGCTGCGTCGTTCGCGACCCGCCATTACAAGGCCCAGACGCAGGTGGAGATCGCCCCGCGAGAATCGGTCTACACGCGGCCCGCCAGCAGCAATCCAGACAGCGACAAGCCGATCCTCGACGAGCAGGGCGTTGCCACCCAGGTCCAGATAATTTCGTCCAACGAGATCCTCAAGCAGGTCGCGCAGAAGCTCGGCCTGTCGCGACTGCCCGAGTTTGACGAGACGATCAACATGTCGTCGCTGAGTCGCGTGCTGATCCTGCTTGGCCTTAAGAACGACCCGATGGATGTTCCGGCCGATGAACGTGTCCTGAAGAAGATGCGCGAGAAGCTCAACGTCTACGGTGTTGAAAAGACTCGCATCATTGCCATCGAGTTCTCCTCGGAAGATCCGAAGCTCGCGGCCGCCATCCCCGATGCCATTGCCGCCGCGTACATTGCGGGGCAGGGCGCGGCCAAGAGCGAATCGAACACCGCCGCCGCCGACTTCCTGGCGCCCGAGATCGCCGACCTGTCCAAGCAGGTCAGGGATGCCGAAGCCAAGGTCGCGGCTTACCGCTCGCAGTCCGACCTCCTGATGGGCGGCAACAATTCCACCCTGGCCACCCAGCAATTGGCCGAGCTGTCGACCGAGTTGTCGCGGGTGCGGGCCAACCGGGCCGCGGCCGAAGGCACGGCCGAGAGCGTGCGCAAGGCGCTGCAGAACGGCGGATCGCTGGATTCGCTGCCGGAAGTGCTGTCTTCCGATCTGATCCAGCGCTTGCGGGAGCGCCAGGTCGAGCTGCGCGCCAACATCGCCGATCTGTCGACGACGCTGCTTGACAATCATCCGCGTGTTCGCGCGGCCAAATCGCAACTGACCGATCTCGACGCGCAGATCCGCAGCGAAGCCCAGAAGATCATGAAGGGCCTGGCGATGCAGGCCGATGCCGCCAAGGCGCGCGAAAGCCAGCTCGTCGCCGACGTCAACACACTCAAGGCTGCTTCGGCGCAGGCCGGTGAGCAGCAGGTCGGTCTCGACGCGCTGCAGCGCGATGCCGCCGCCAAGCGCCAGCAGCTCGAACTCTACCTGACCAATTATCGCGAGGCGGCGTCGCGTCAGGATCGCAATTATATCCCGGTCGACGCCCGCATCGCCTCACCGGCTTCGGTCCCCGCAGAGCCATACTTCCCCAAGGTCGGGCCGATCGTCGGTGCTGCCGCCGCGGCTTCCCTTCTGCTGGCGGCCGTGTTCACGCTGCTGCGGGAGCTTTTCTCGGGCCGTGCCATGCGCCCGGCCAGGGGCGCGCGGTTTGAGCCGATCGACGAGGTGACGATGCCGCCGGCCGCCTATCAGGAGCCGTCCACCCGCCTCGAACCGGCTGTCGCCACTGAGCGCGCCACTCGCACCGCCGACGTATCATGGCCCGAAACGGTCACCGAAACACCGGCCCAGCCGCGGCCCGCCGCCGAGGTCGAGCCCGTCGCCAAAGCGGAGCCTATCGTCGAGCCTGAACCCTTGACCAAATCCGAATCCTTGACCAAATCTGGACCCGTGGCAGAGCCTGAGCCCATGGCTGAGCCGGAACCCGTGGAGGTTCGGCGGCCGCGCTCCGTGCTCGGCGAGATCGACGTCGAGAAGGCAGCCGAGAAGCTGATCGCCAGCGGGGCCGCGCGCGCCATATTCGTTTCCCCCGAGGGCGATGAAGCGGCGGCGTCGGCGATCCTGGTGGCGCGCGAGGTTTCCGACGCCGGACTGCGCGTCCTGCTGCTCGACCTCACTGCCTCAGGGGCTGCCTCGCGCCCGATGCTGGACAGCGGGCTTTTCCCCGGCATCACCAATCTGCTGGCGTCGCAGGCGCAGTTCAGCGACGTGATCCATGGCGACCTCTATTCCGACTGCCATGTCATCCCCGTCGGCACCGCCGATCCGATCCGTGCCATGCGTGCCGCCGATCGGCTGCCGATCATCATGCAGTCGCTGACAACAGCCTACGATCTGGTGGTGGTCGAGTGCGGGCCGGCCGATGCACAAGGCATCAGCCGTCTGGGCGGTGAGGCCACCGAGGTGTTCTTGTCCATGCTGGAGGCCGACGACGAGGTGACGCAGGCCGCGGTCAAGCTGATCGAGAGCGGCTATCCCGACCTGACGCTGGTGACGCCGCTCGGCCACGAGCCGCCAGGGAATCCGGTGCCGGGGCGGCGTTCGGCTGCTTGAGATAACAGCTGTTCAGAGGCCCATCAGGTCTATTCGAGTTCCAGCGTCGTCACATCGAATATCCTGTGGCGTATTGGGGCTAGTTTTCGTCTTCCGTGGGCACGGGCGCTGTCTGTCCAACGGCCTTGCGGCGCAGCAGCTTGGCGAGCTTCCAGATTGCCGGGCTGTTCTTGACAAAGGCCTTCAGTCGCGCGCCCTGCCGAAGCGCCTGTCCCAGCGCACGGCCCTTGAGCGTCAGCGGGACGAGAACCTCGAAATGCCGGGTTTCGATATCGCACCATAACCGCTTGTAAGGTTCGTCTCCGACGGAGAAATCATAAACCGCGAACCCGCTCCGGCAGGCATCCTGGATGTTGTCGAAGAACAGGAAGTCCCCCGGGCTGGTGTGGGCAAGATCATCCTCGGCGATCGCTCCGAACTCGCAGATCAGCCGCCTGCCCGAGCGGCTCGCTCCAGTGACGGCGCGCAGCTTGCCGGCGACTTCCAGCCCGTGCAGCACGAAGCAAGGCTTGTCCTCGCCAAGTGCTTGCTTGAACAGCCCGCGGAAGAAGGCGCGTGTCCGGTCGTCACCGAAGACGTTGGCGATGCCCATCTTGCGGAAGCGCTGTTCCTTCATCTCGAAGAACGCGTCGAGCAGCCTCTCCACATCGCCGTCGCTGCTCGCCTCGACGCGCCGGTAGCTACCGACAGCCTCGAACTTGCGCGTCTGCGAACGATGCTTCTTGCGTTTGCGCTTGCCGCTGGCGCGCAACAGCAGCGCATCGAATCCGCCGCTGAGATCGACGGCCAGTGAAAGATTGGGGCTGGCGAAGTGATCGAGCGATGCCAGCGGATTGGCGGTGCCGTCGAGATCGGGCAGCAATCTTTCCAGCGCGATGAGATCGATATCGGGCCGGAATCTTGCGATCGCCGCGAGCATCGACTGGATGGCTGTGAGGTCGCCGCTGGCCAGCCATTGCGGTTCGGCGGCGCAGAAATTGCCATTGGCGTGGCGGCCGCCCATGAACTGGGCGACCCGCAACGGGCCGCGCTTGACCACCTCCAACGCCAGTGCGAAGGCCGGCTTGCCCTCCAGTTCCAGCGTGGCAATGAGCAGGTCGGGCCTGACCTCGGCGGCCCAGTTCAACACCCATGCCGCACTTTGCGCTGGAGCACAGAGCGCCGAACGACAGAACGTCGCATATGCCGCGAGCCCCTCGGCGGCGGCAATGGAAACCGACGGCCCCGCGGCATTTCTGGGTAGTGTGCGTGGCGTGGCCTGGCTCGCCGCGAGCCGCTTGCCGTCGAATGACGCGATTGCGTCAACCATACCTCAATCCTTAAGGCGTATTGATCCCGATTTGGGGGGCGCTCGGGCGTATTCCGTGCTTGGTTAGCCTAGGCGCAAAAGGTGAATGAATGATCGACGGTGGGGAGGCAATCCGGAAACTGGCGCTCAACGTCGCCCGTTATACCGGCCTCGCACCGCTGGCCAGGCCGTTTGTCGGCGGCATCGGCGCCATCCTGATGCTGCATCGCGTGACGGCGACGCCCGAAAAGCCCGACAGCGTCAACCGGCACCTCAACATCGCGCCCAGTTTCCTCGATGCCGTGATCGCCGACATGAAAGCGGGCGGCTATGCCTTCGTTTCGATGGATGAAGCGGTGGAGCGTATCGAGGCAGGCGGCAAGGGCGGCCGGTTCGCCACCATCACCGCCGACGATGCCTATCGCGACAACATGACCGAGGCCCTGCCGGTGCTGGAAAAGCATGGCACGCCGCTCACCATCTATGTGGCGCCCGGGCTGATCGATGGCTCCGCCCACCTTTGGTGGGATGTGGTGGAGGATATCGTCAATGCATGCGACCGCCTGACTTTGGCCACATCGAACGGCCCTGCGGTGATCGATTGCGGGACCCCCGCCAGGAAACATCAGGCCATCGCCCGCCTGCATGCCTATTTCACCACCGAGGTCCGCGAGGAAGACCTGCGGACCGTGCTGCGCGGTCTCGCCGCGTCGAATGGCGTCGACGCCGACGCCCCGCGCCTGCGCACGCTGATGAACTGGGATGAGATCCGAGCCGTCGCCGCGCACCCGCTGGTGACGATAGGCGCCCACACGATCAGCCACAGCAATCTGAAGCGGCTTTCCGAGGCCGATGCGCGGCGCGAGATCGGCGCCGTCAAGGACATGCTGCGGACCGGGCTTGGCGAGGAGCCGCGCCATTTCGCCTATCCCTATGGCTATGCGAGCGCCGTTGGCTGCCGCGAAGTGGGCTTTGCGCGCGACGCCGGCTATGCTTCCGCCGTGACCACCCGCCACGGCGTGCTTCGCGCCGAACATGCCGGCTTCCTGCATGCCTTGCCGCGCATTTCGGTCAATGGCCGCTACCAGAGCCTCGCCCACATCCGCACCATGCTGTCGGGCGTGACGACCCCGCTCGCCAATGCCGGCAAGATGCTTGTTACAGTCTGACGTAAGACATGACCGGGCAGGGCTCAGCGCTTAGTCCGCGGCTCCAGCATCAGCCATTTGATGATGCCCATTGCCGGCAGCACCCAGAGCAGGCCGCTGACGAGGAAGAACAGGAATTGCACCAGTGCGCCCGATTCCGACAGGCGGGCGACGGCGAAGATCGAGGCGACCAGCGCGTAGATGATGACCAGCGCCAACAGCAGGAACATTCCGATCAGTTTTTTCAGGCGAATGGGCATGTCTTGGCCTCGTTGATGGCTACCGCTTAGGCCGAACGCAAGGCACGCGCAACCCACGACACCGGGCGCGACGGCGTGCCGCGCTGCGCGGCCTTGCCAGCAGGAGTGCGATGGTTCACCAATCCGCGACATTCAACCTGCCGGGACATATCCATGGCCGCCATCACCGCCGCCGCGCCCTATCAGGCCCGCGACCGCGACCTGCACAACCGGGCGCTCGTGCGCGGCTGGCTCTACGTCGTGCTCCTGGTGCTGTTCGCGCTGGTGCTGGTTGGCGGCGCCACGCGGTTGACCGAATCCGGCCTTTCGATCACCGAATGGCAGCCGATCCATGGCGTCGTCCCGCCGCTCAACGACGCCGAGTGGCAGGAGGAATTCCAGCGCTATCAACAGATCCCGCAATACGCCGAACTCAACAAGGGCATGAGCGTCGAGGCGTTCAAGTCGATCTTCTGGTGGGAATGGGCGCATCGCCTGCTGGCGCGCAGCGTCGGCCTGGTCTTTGCCTTGCCGCTGCTGGTCTTCTGGGCGACGCGTCGCATCGAGCGCGGCCTTGGGCCGAAACTGGTCGGCATTCTGCTTCTCGGCGGCCTGCAGGGGGCCATCGGCTGGTGGATGGTGGCGTCCGGCCTGGTCGACCGCGTGTCGGTGAGCCAGTACAGGCTGGCGACGCATCTCACGCTGGCGGCACTTATCTTTACCGCGACCATGGTCGTCGCGCGTGGCCTTGCGCCGCATTCCGAGCCCGCGGCCGATCGCTCGACGCAGCGGCTGGCTGGTTTCATCGTGCTTCTGGCGCTGGTCCAGATCTATCTCGGCGGCCTGGTTGCCGGTCTCGACGCCGGCATGAGCTACAACACCTGGCCGCTGATGGACGGCCGGATCATCCCCGGCGATCTGCTCGTGCTCGAGCCGGCGTGGCGCAATTTCTTCGAAAGTCCGAAAACGGTGCAGTTCATCCATCGGCTTGGCGCCTATACGGTCTTCGCCGTCGCGCTCTGGCACATGATCGCCACGCGTCTGCGTCTGCCCGGCTCAACGCATCCGCGACGCGCGACACTGTTGTTCGTTCTAGTGCTGGTGCAGGCTTCGATCGGTATTGGTACGCTGCTGATGCAGGTGCCACTGCACATGGCGCTGACCCATCAGGCTTTCGCGCTCGTCGTGCTGGGCTTTGCCGCCGCGCATTGGCGCGGCACCAAGGGCGCCTATCCCTTACCCAACGAGATTGCCGTCGGACGTTGAGTGCAGCCGATCACATCCAGAATTCGTTCGACTGGGTCGTCTTCTCGCCGTCGAATTCAGCCTGACGCAGTGCGGCGGCGGATGGTGCCGATTTGTCCTGGTCGGCCTGGCCGCCTGGTCCTGATTTGCCTTGGCAACCCTGTCAGCGGCCTTGAGCGCATCGAGCCTGGCCGGGGCGACGGCGATATGCACCTGGCGGTCTGGGGAGCCGTCCTCGAGCCGCACCTTCCAGATGCCGCTCGAAAAGGTCTCGGCCATGAGTTCCGGTTCGCTGACCTTCCAGCGCGCTGGAAAGGCTGGTGCATCCATCAGAGACCGAGCATCAGGTCCATGTTCTGGACGGCCGCACCCGAAGCGCCCTTGCCGAGATTGTCGTAGACCGCCAGCAGCAGCGCCTGGGCTCTGCTGTCGTTGGCAAAGACATAGACCTTCATGCGGTTGGTGCCGTTGTAGATCTCCGGATCGATGTCAGGCACGCGTTCCAGATGCGTATAGGGCGCCACCTCGACCACGCCGTCCTTGATCGCGGCGAAATGGTCCGCAATGGCGGCGTGAAGTTCGGCACCCGTCGGCACGCGGTCGAGGCCACCGAGCTGCAACGGCACCACCGTGATCATGCCTTGCGCGAAATTGCCCACCGCCGGCTGCATGATCGGATCATGCGACAGCTTCGCATAGGCCTTCAATTCCGGCACGTGCTTGTGCTGCAGGGTCAGGCCATAGGGCAGGAATTCCGAGGCGTCCTCGCCCTTGGCGACGTAGTCCTCGATCATCGGGCGCCCGCCGCCCGAATAGCCCGTAATGCCGTTGACCGCGATCGGGAAACTGGCCGGCAGCAGGCCTGCGGTGACCAGTGGCCTGAGCGTCGCGATCGGCCCCTGCGGCCAGCAGCCGGGATTGGCGACGCGCTTGGCCGTGGCGATCTTTTTCGCCTGCTCCTTGTCCAGTTCGGCGAAGCCATATTCCCAGCCTTCGGCCACGCGATGCGCGGTCGACGCATCGATGACCTTGGTGGTTTCGTTGGCGATCAGCGAGACGCTTTCCTTGGCCGCATCGTCGGGCAGGCATAGGATCGCGATATCGGCGGCGTTGAGGAATTCGGCGCGGGCGGCCGTTTCCTTGCGGCGCTCGATCGGGATGGAAATGATCTCCAGATCGCCGCGCTCGGCAAGCAGCGCCCGGATCTGGAGGCCGGTGGTGCCGTGCTCGCCATCGATGAAGATTTTCGGTTTCATTGCCTGATCAAGTTCCCTGATATCTCGAAATTATATGCCGTTGCCATGATTGACCGTGGCACCATTGTGGTTGCCGTTGTTCAGCTCCTCGAGCCGGGCCTTTCGCTCGGCCAGCAGGCCGAGATATTGCATGGCCACCATCGAGCCGGCGATCGCCGTTATATCGGCGTGATCGTAGGCCGGCGCAACCTCCACGACATCGGCCCCGACAATATCGACCTGGTTCAGCTGGCGCAGCGTCGACAGGATCTTCGCCGACGACGGGCCGCCCGAAACCGGCGTGCCGGTTCCCGGCGCATAGGCCGGATCCAGGCAGTCGATGTCGAAGGTCAGATAGGTCTTCTTGCCACCGGTGCGATCGACGATCGCGTAGGCGATGTCGGAGGCGCGCATTTCCTCGATTTCATGGCCATGGAGAATCTTGATGCCGAATGTGTCGGGCGCATGGGTGCGAATGCCGATCTGGATCGAGCGATCGGGATCGATGATGCCTTCCTTGACCGCGCGGCCGACGAAGGAACCATGGTCGATGCGCTTGCCGTCATCGGGCCATGTGTCCTGATGGGCGTCGAACTGCACCAAGGCCAGCGGTCCGTGGATGGCGGCGTGCGCCTTGAGCAGTGGCCAGGTGACGAAATGGTCGCCGCCGAGCGTCAGCAGGAAGGCGCCTGATTTCAGGATCTTGGCCGCCTCGCGCTCGATCGTGCCGGGCGTCTTCTGATGGTTGCCCGAATCGAGCAGGCAATCGCCATAATCGACCACGGCAAGGTGTTCGAACAGATCGCGCGAGAACGGGTATTGCGGGTCGTTGTCGAGGATCGCGGAGGCGCGGCGGATCGCCTGCGGCCCAAACCGGGCGCCCGGTCGGTTGGTGACGGCGGCGTCGAAGGGAATGCCCCACACCACCGCATCCGCGCCCTTCACGTCCTTGGTGTATTTGCGCCGCATGAAAGACAGCGCGCCGGAGTAGGTCGGCTCGAGGGCGCCACCCGTTTTGGAGCGGGCGGTGAAGGCATGGTCGATGGTGTTGGTCGCCATTACGGGTCCTCGTTTTCATCGGGGTGCAACAACTACAGAACCGGCATGGAAGATGCCAGTCACGGCTTGGGGAGACGAAACCGCGCCGCCCGGGTGCCACGGCAAGACAGGACTTGTATCATCATGACGCAGACCGCGTTTCTTAATCCGTCGGATGCCGTGGTGTCGACCCACACCGGTACGATCGCCGGCGATCGGTTCCGGGTTCTCGATTCGTGGCGCGGCATCTGCGCGTTGTTGGTGGCGCTGTTTCATTTCCCGACCGCCTCGACGGTCTCGCAGAGCAGCTTTATCGGTTCGTCCTATCTCTTCGTCGACTTCTTCTTCGTCCTTTCCGGCTTCGTCATCGCCTCCAGCTATGCCGATCGGCTCGGCCGCACGCAGGAGGTCTGCCGCTTCGCGCTGGTCCGTTTCGGCCGCATCTATCCGCTGCATCTGGTCATGATTGCCGCCTTTGCCGCCTTCGAGCTGCTGCGGCTCGTGCTGCCGCAGCTGCATGGCACGGGCGCTGCTCCTTTCACCGGTGGCTTCGACCTCAGGAGCTTGGCTGCCAATCTCCTTTTGCTGCAAGGTGTCGGCTTCGAGGATCGGTTGACCTGGAACGCTCCGAGCTGGAGCATCTCGGCCGAGTTCTTTGCCTATCTCCTGTTTGCCGGCGTGCTCTTCATCGCCGGCGCGCGCGCCTGGATATGGTTGGTCGCCGCCGCTGTCACCGCGCCGCTGTTCCTGCTCGGCTTCTCCACGCATCATATGGATGTGTCCTATGATTTCGGCTTCATCCGCTGCCTCTACGGCTTCTCGCTGGGCGCCCTGCTGGCCTGGTTTCAGCATGATTCCATTGCAGGAGCGCGACAGGTTCTGGCCGCAAACGGCCCGAGGATGAGCTGGACTGTTGCCGAAATCGTCATGGTGGTCGTCATCGCTCTCTTTGTCTCGCTGGCGGGCGACAATGACGCCGGCATCGCCGCGCCCCTGGTGTTCGCCTTGGCGCTGTTTCTCTTCGCCCATGAAGGCGGCTGGATCAGCGCGTTGCTGAGGACGCCGTTCATGCTGACGCTCGGCGCGCTGTCCTATTCGATCTACATGGTCCACATCTTCGTTCAGGCGCGCCTGATCAATGTCGCCGGGCTGGTCGAGCGCAAACTCGGCCTCGGCCTGGTTGGCGACATCGTACTGCGTGGCGAGCCCGCGACCGGCTTTGGCGCCGGCTGGACGGGGACCGTGGCGATCGTCGTCATGTTCGCCGCCACCATCGCCGTGTCGTGGGTGACATGGCGCCTGGTCGAAATGCCTGCGATGGCCTGGTTCCGCCGGCTGTCGAAGCGCATCTGACCCGCATCCGTCCAACCGCTAATGCATGTCGCCCAAATTGAGCTCGGTTTGGGCAAGACGACATGCATAAAATCAGGAGCTTACAGCGGTCGGGCGAATCCGATTCGCCGCGACGCTGTAAAGCGCGGCGCCTAAATGCGTTTCGACGCGACGCGCTTTAGCCGGCTTCGTTCACCGGGATGTCACCGATGTCGCTTATCCCCGGCTCGATCCGGCAAGGAGCGATTCTCGATGCGGACGATCTGGCTGAGCCTTCTGCTTTCCACGGCACTCTCTGCCACTTGCGGTCAAGCCTTGGCCGGCGAAACCCGCGCCAGGCAGGTCCTCGACCGCTTCGAACATGCCAACCAGTGGCGCGACCATGTCATGGTGGCCGCCCATCGCGCCGGCAGCATGCAGGCCGGCAAGACGCTCTATGCGGAGAATTCGCTTGCCGCCGTGGAAAGCTCGATCGCGATCGGCGCTGAAATCGTCGAGGTCGACATCCGGCGCTCGAAGGACGGCGCGTTCATCGTCATGCATGACAGCTGGCTCGACCGCACGACCACCTGCAAGGGCGAGGTCATCAACTACACGCTGGCCGAGTTGAAGAGATGCCGGCTGGTGATCGAGGGCACCCATGCCGTCACCAACGAGACCGTCTCGACATTGCGCGAGATGCTGATGGCGACACGGGACAGAATCCTCATCAATCTCGACAACAAGCTCGAAGTCGGCGACCTCCCGGGCATGATCGCGATAGCGCGCGAACTCGGCATGGCCGAGCAAGTCATCGTCAAGGAAAACCTTTGGGACCAGAACAGGATCAGCACGGTGAAGGCGGCCATGACTGCCGCAGGCGGTGGCTTCCAGTTCATGCCGATCATCGCCGATGACGCGGTCCATGATGCGGGCTTCGCCTCGACGGTCGACCACGTCTTCGCGCCGCGCGCGATCGAACTGATCAACTGGCGGGCGGGCGCCGAGACGCTGACCGAAACCGGCGGGCCGCTGTTCAGCACGCGCATGCGCGCCGAGGCGGTAAGGGGCGACTGGCATATCTGGGCCGACACCTATGCCATCGTCAACAAACCAGGCGGTTTCCTCGCCGGCGGCCGTGGCGACGAACTGGCGGTCCAGGCCAGCCTGCCGCGCGAAGCCTGGGGCTTCTGGGCCGATCGTGGCGCCACCATCATCCAGACCGACGAGCCGAAAGCGGCGATCGGCTGGCTGGCGGCGAATGGTTATCGGGTGCCCTATGCCGGCACGAGCGAACGCATCGAGCCAGCCGCGACCGCCAGCATCAATTGATCCGCCGCGTCCAAGCAAAAAGGCCGCTCGGAGGCGGCCTTTTCGATTGTCCGAAAATTCGAAACGGTTAGCGCTTCGAGAACTGGAAGGAACGGCGGGCCTTCGCCTTGCCGTACTTCTTGCGCTCGACGACGCGGCTGTCGCGGGTCAGGAAGCCGCCCTTCTTGAGCACGGCGCGCAGCGCCGGCTCGTAATAGGTCAGCGCCTTCGAGATGCCGTGACGCACCGCGCCGGCCTGGCCGGAAAGTCCGCCGCCGACGACGGTGGCGATGATGTCGTATTGGCCCGAGCGGTTGGACGCGATGATCGGCTGGTTGAGGATCATCTGCAGGACCGGACGCGCGAAATAGGTCGCGAATTCCTTGTCGTTGACAACGATCTTGCCGGAACCCGGCTTCACCCAGACGCGCGCGATGGCGTTCTTGCGCTTGCCGGTGGCGTAGGCGCGGCCCGACTTGTCGAGCTTCTGGACGTGGACGGGGGCGGCGGCCTGCGTGTTGGTGTTGCCGGTGGCGGCGCCCAGTTCTGCGAGCGAGGAAAGCTCAGCCATCTTATGCGACCTTCTTGTTCTTGGAATTCAGCTTGGCCACGTCGAGGACTTCTGGCTGCTGGGCGACATGCGGATGCTCGGCACCTGCATAGACGCGCAGGTTCTTCATCTGGCGGCGGCCGAGCGGGCCACGCGGAACCATGCGCTCAACGGCCTTCTCGACGACACGCTCGGGGAAACGGCCCTCGAGCAGCTGACGCGCGGTGCGCTCCTTGATGCCGCCGGGGTGGCCGGTGTGCCAGTAATAGACCTTGTCGGTGAACTTCTTGCCGGTGAACACCACCTTGTCGGCATTGATGACGATGACATTGTCGCCGTCGTCGACATGCGGGGTGAAGGTCGGCTTGTGCTTGCCGCGAAGATGATTGGCGATGACAGTGGCGAGACGGCCGACGACGAGACCCTCGGCGTCGATCAGGATCCACTTCTTCACCACATCCGCAGGCTTCTGCGAAAAGGTTGTCATGTTTTCTGCTCTCGGTTCTGACCTTCGGGAGTGAAGGCGTTTCTTGTTGCTTGGATTGGCGAAAGACGCTTGTCATCAGCCAATAACAAAACGGCGGCCTTTGCGGGCCGCTGCTTCGTGAAGGCTTATAGGCGAGCGGAGTAACTGCGTCAAGGTAGCGGAAAAGTCCTGTAGCGCAGAAAAGGCTGTAGAAACAGCATGTTGGACTAAAGGTATTATTTTACCACATTGGCGGCGCGCTGCGGCGGGATCGAGTAGGTGCCCGTGGCATGCGCGATCGTGTGTCCTTCCGGGCCGGCGACGATGTCAATGTCGAACACCATCAGGCTCTTGCCGAGCTTCAGGATGCGGCAATGGCCATCGATCGGCCCGACCTCGGCCTTACGCACGAAATTTATGTTGAGGTTGGTGGTGACCGAGAGCGCATCCGGCCCGGCATGGCTGAGCACGCAGACATAGCCGCCAATGTCGGCCAGCGTGAACAGGGCAGGGCCGGACACCGTGCCGCCGGGACGCAAATGCCGTTCACCGGCATTGAGCCGTACGATGCAGCCGCCTGGAAACACGTCGATCGCCTCGTAGGCGGCGGCACTCTCGTTGAGTTGGGGAAAGACGGTTTCCATCAACAAATTGATCTGCGTTGCGGTCAGCACCGGCTTGAGGTTGGTCTGGGCGGGCATATCGGTCTCTCGTTCTGCGCCAAGCCTGTATGGGCGCAGCCGGGTGTTTCTGGCAACATATACATCATGCTGGCGCAAGCGATGGGTGTTGGACGAAACCCGATCCGATATTAGATACTCTGCCGGCACCACCGGAATCGCGGAGACCTTAGCCATGGCCGAAATCCTTGCCATCAAGCCTGCTGCCGCCGACGAGGGCCCGGTCACGACAAGACGGGAGAAGGGCGTGCTGCGCCTGACGCTCGCCAATCCGCCCGCCAATGCCCTGTCGCTTTCGGTGATGGCGGCGCTCGTGGCGGAGTTGGAACGCGCCAAGGCGGACAAGGCCGTTCGCGTTATTGTGCTGTCGGCGGCCGGCAAGGTGTTCTGCGCCGGCCACGACCTCAAGGAAATGACCGCGCGGCGTGCCGATGCCGATCGCGGCAAGGCCTTCTTCGAAGAGACCTTTGCCGCTTGCGCCATGCTGATGCAGACGATCGTGCGCCATCCCTTGCCTGTCATCGCCGAGGTGGACGGCCTGGCGACAGCCGCCGGCCTGCAATTGGTCGCCAGCTGCGACCTGGCGATCGCCTCGCATGAGGCGACCTTCTGCACGCCGGGCGTCAACATCGGCCTGTTCTGCTCAACGCCGATGGTTGCGCTGTCGCGCAACGTCTCGCGCAAACAGGCGATGGAGATGCTCTTGACCGGCGAGACGATCGACGCCGCGACCGCCAAGGAGTTTGGCCTCGTGAACCGGGTCGTGCCGCGCGAGTACCTGAATCAGATTGTCACCAAATACGCGCAAACCATTGCTTCCAAATCCTCTTTGGTGATCAAGACCGGCAAGGAAGCTTTTTACGCGCAGGCCGAGATGGGCTTGGCCGATGCCTATGCCTATACCGGCCGCGTCATGGTCGAGAACATGCTGGCGCGGGACGCGGAAGAGGGCATCGGCGCTTTCATTGGCAAGCGCAAGCCGGAATGGACGGACGAATAGGATCATGGAACCGCGCATTTCCATCATCACCATCGCCACCGAAGATCTGGATCGCGCCGTGCGCTTCTACGAGGCGATGGGTCTGAAGCGCCACGCGGGGATCACCGACGGTGTCGCCTTCTTCCAGATGGGCGGCGCCATCCTCGGCCTGTTCCCGCGCCCCAGCGCCGAGGAGGACTCCGGTATCACCTTCGCCCAGGCGCCCTCGGCCGTCTATCTCGCCTACAACACCCGCTCCGATGCCGAGGTCGACGAAGTGCTGGCGCAGGCGGAAAAGGCCGGCGGGCGCATCATCAAGCCGGCCGGCCGCGCCTTCTGGGGCGGCTGGTATGGGTACTTCGCCGATGCCGACGGGCATGTTTGGGAGGTGGCTCATAACCCGGCCTTTCCGATCGCGGACGACGGCACGATTTCGCTGCCTGATTGATGGCCTACCGCAAGCAACTGACACGGCTCAAGGCACCGTACCTCAAACGGATTTTGCTCGACCGGGAGCGGGTTACGGACTGGGAAAAGTATCCGTGGAACCTGCCGCTGTTTCGCGGCCACGCGTTCGAGCTCGAATTCACCACGCCCATCACCATCATCGTCGGCGAGAACGGCACCGGTAAATCCACGCTGCTCGAGGCGATCGGCGCGCTGGCCGGCTATGACGAAGCGGGCGGCGGCAAGGGCTACCGGCCGGTCGACCATTCTGGCGCCATCGACGAGAGTGGCGCCGCACTGGCCAACACCTTCCGTGGCCACTGGTTGCCAAAAGTCACCGCCGGCTGGTTCTTTCGCGCCGAATCCTTCTACTCGGTGGCCCGCTACCTCGACCAGGCAGCGCTGGAAGATCCGTTCAAGCCACCGCCGCCGGATTTCCTGTCCTGGTCGCATGGCGAAGGCTTCATCCGCTTCTTCGAGGAGCGCTGCCGCAGGCAAGGCATCTATATCCTCGACGAGCCCGAGAGCGCGCTTTCGCCGACGCGCCAGATCGAATTGCTGAAGATGCTGCGGCGCATGGACCAATCGGGCACCGCGCAGGTGATCATGGCGACCCATTCGCCGCTGTTGATGGCCTGTCCCGGCGCGCAGCTGTTCCGCATCAGCCGCTTTGGGCTCGAGCCTGCCGACTTTCGCGATACGGACCACTTCCGCATGCTGCGCGATTTCAGCAATGACCCGGATGGTTTTCTCGCCGAGGCGTTGTATGAGGACGACGCATGAATCACGATAGCTACGACAACGCCTATATCGGCGGCATCCTCAATTCGGTGAAGTCGATCGCCATGGTCGGGGCGTCGGCCAATGATGTCAGGCCGAGCTATTTCGTCCTGAAATACCTGCTGGCCAAGGGGTTTTCGGTGTTCCCGATCAATCCTGGCCAGGCCGGCAAGGAAATCCTCGGCCGAATGACCTATGCGAGGCTGGCCGACATACCGGAGCCGATCGACATGGTCGATATTTTCCGCAATGCCGCGGCGGTCCCCGGCATCGTCGACGAGGTGTTGCAACTCGATCCCTTGCCGAAAGTCATCTGGATGCAGCTTGCCGTACGCCATGACGAGGCAGCCGCCCGTGCCGAAGCGGCCGGCATCAAGGTGGTGATGAACCGCTGCCCCAAGATCGAGTATGGCAAGCTCTCCGGCGAGATCGGCTGGACCGGCGTCAATTCCGGCGTGCTGTCGTCCAAGAAGCCGCTGATGCGCCAGGGTTTTCAGAGTTTCGGCGTGCGCCAGAAATAGGCGCGGCGCAGAGGCGCAAAATTATTCCGCGGAACGCCGCATTATCCTGCGGTGTGATCGAAGGATCGGCGCCGAAAGGTATTTTCTTCTTTGCATTCGCACGTCGCCTTCGCCAAGAATGCGCGGCCAATTTAGGAAGTTCAAAGGGAGGTTTCAGTGACCCGTTCGCCAGGTTTCAACACGCTCGCCGTCCATGCCGGCGCCAAGCCCGATCCGGCCACCGGCGCGCGCGCCACGCCGATCTACCAGACGACTTCCTTTGTTTTCGATGACGCCGACCACGCCGCTTCGCTGTTCGGGCTAAAAGCTTTCGGCAACATCTACACCCGCATCATGAACCCGACCCAGGCAGTGCTCGAAGAGCGCGTCGCGGCCCTCGAGGGCGGCACGGCCGCCCTTGCGGTCGCTTCCGGCCATGCCGCGCAGGTCATCGTGTTCCACAATCTGATGCAGCCCGGTGACAATTTCGTCGCCGCCAACAAGCTTTACGGTGGTTCGATCAACCAGTTCGGCCATGCCTTCAAGAATTATGGCTGGGAGGTGCGCTGGGCCGAAACCAACGACATCTCGACCTTCGAAAGCCAGATCGACGACAGGACGAAGGCGATCTTCATCGAGAGCCTGGCCAATCCGGGCGGCACCTTCGTCGATATCGAGAAGATCGGCGACATCGCCCGCAAGCACGGCCTGCCGCTGATCGTCGACAACACGCTGGCCTCGCCCTATCTGATCCGGCCGATCGAGCATGGCGCCGACATCGTCGTCCACTCGCTGACCAAATTCATGGGCGGCCACGGCAATTCGATTGGCGGCGTCATTGTCGATGGTGGCACCTTCGATTGGTCGAAGTCGGGCAAATACCCGATGCTGTCGGAACCGCGCCCCGAATACGGCGGCCTCGTGCTGCACGAGACCTTCGGCAATTTCGCTTTTGCCATCGCCGCGCGCGTGCTCGGTCTGCGCGATCTCGGCCCGGCGATCTCGCCGTTCAATGCCTTCCTTATCCTGACCGGCCTCGAAACCTTGCCGCTGCGCATGCAGCGTCATTGCGACAATGCGATCACGGTCGCCGGCTGGCTGTCCAACCACCCCAAGGTCGCCTGGGTGAATTATCCCGGCCTGCCCAGCGACAAGAACAACGCGCTGCAGAAGAAATATTCGCCGCTGGGGTCCGGCGCCGTGTTCACCTTCGGCCTCAAGGGCGGCTACGAGGCGGGCATCAAATTCGTCGAGGCACTCGAACTGTTCTCGCACCTGGCCAATGTCGGCGACACCAAGTCGCTGGTCATCCATCCGGCATCGACCACGCACCGCCAGCTTTCCGACGAACAGAAGGTCAAGGCTGGTGCCGGGCCGGACACGGTGCGGCTGTCCATCGGCATCGAGGATGTCACCGACATCGTCGCCGACCTCGAACAGGCGCTCGCCAAGGTCTGACCTGATATGACCGCGTTTCTTTCCGTCGACACCAAAGGCGTCGAACCCCAATCCGGCGCGCCGGCGCCGGATCGCCTGATCTCGGGCGATCCGAAATTCCGCACCTGGAATGTCGAGGAGCGCGACGGCGGCCTCTATGCCGGCATCTGGGAATCGACCCCGGGCAAGTGGCGCATCGTCTATGAAGAATGGGAGTTCTGCCACATTCTCTCAGGTGTTTCGGTAATCGCCGAAGAGGGCGGCCAAGCGCGCACCGTCAAAGCCGGTGACAGCTTCGTGCTGCGGCCGGGCTTCAAGGGAAGCTGGGAAGTGCTTGAAACGACTCGCAAGGAGTATGTGATCAAGGTTTGAAGCTTGATCACATATCGAGAATCCGATCGGATTTCCGGGCAACTCGCTAGCTAAAAATCGACGGCAAGTCGTTCCAGCCCATGGAAATGGTAAGTGTCGCGGAAGCGTGGCTGTTCGGCGAGATGCAGTTGCGGGTGCCGCTCGAACAAGGTCCTCAGCGAAACCTGCAGTTCGAGGCGGGCCAGCGGCGCACCGATGCAGAAATGGATGCCGGCGCCGAATGATACATTCTTCTGGTCGGTGCGCTCCGGCCGGAAGGTCTGCGGTTCGGCGAAGGCATGCGGATCATGATTGGCCATGCCAAGCAGAAGTCCGATCGTCTGGCCCGGCCGCACGACGATGCCGGGCGCGATTTGGATTTCCTCATAGGCATAGCGCATGAACATGTGCAGCGGCGCATCGAAACGCAGGCATTCCTCGACCGTTGCTGCCGTCACTTCGGGTGAGGTAAAGAAGCGGCGCGGGTCGCCGCCTTGTGCCAGGATGGAGTGGATGGCATTGCCGGTCTGGTGCACGGTTGCTTCGTGGCCGGCGTTGAGCAGCAGGATGGCCGAGGAGACCAGTTCGTCCTCTGACAGTTTCTGGTCGTCCTCCTGGGCCGAGATCAGCAGCGACAGCAGGTCATCACCCGGCTTCTTGCGCCGTTCGGTCACGTAGCCGCGCAGGAAATCGGAAAATTCGCCCGCGGCACGGTTGGCCGTCTCCTCGGTCTCACGGGTGCGGCCGTGGATATACATGGCGACCATTTGATGCGACCAGTCGAGCAGTCGCGGCCCCATCTCCACCGGCACGCCAAGCATTTCGGCGATGATGGTGATTGGCAGCGGGGAGGCGAAGGCCGGCAGGAGGTCGACGGCCTTGCCAGGTTCGAAACGATCGATCAATTCGTTGGCGAGCGCCTCGACGCGCGGCCGTAACCGTTCGACCTGACGGGAGACGAAAGCCCGGTTGACCAGTGTTCTCAGCCGCGTATGGACCGGTGGCTCCAGCTCGAGCATCGAATTGGCTTCGATGCCGTCGAATGCCTTGAGATGGGTCCTGTCTTGTCCGACACCGCGGCTGTCGGGGATGCCGGCCGGGTTCTGGCGGCCGAAACGGCGGTCGCGCAACAGCCGGTTGACGTCGCCGAAGCCGCCAAAGCACCAGAAGCCGAACTCTTCCCAGAAAAACGCATTCGAGGCTTCGTGCAGGAAGCCGTAGGCCTCGTAAGGGTTCAGGAAGAAAGCCGGTTCGCGCGGGTCGAGTCTGAGCTGGCGAGTGGCTGGATCAAAGGCCAGATAGGAGAGCGTCGATTTGGTCATGCCAGACCCATAGCGCGGCTTGCCAGCCCGGTTCCAGACCGTATGTTGCGTCCGACAGCCCGATGCATTGAGCCAGGCAGTAGGGTTGCGGAAGGTCTGAACGGATGAATGTGATCGTTGTCGGCGCGGGTATCGCCGGTCTGTCCACGGCGTGGTCGCTGGTCAAGGCGGGCCACGCCGTGTCGGTTGTCGAGCAGGGGCCGATCCCCAATCCGCTGGCGGCATCGGGCGACCATCACCGCATCATCCGCCGCGCCTACCGCGCTGGAACCGGCTATGGGCTGCTGATCACCGAAGCCTACGAGGCCTGGGACGAGATGTGGGCCGATCTCGGCGAGAACCACCTCGACGCGCGGGGCTTCGTCTGCGTTTCGCGCGAGCCCGGCGACGAGGCCGAGGAATACCGCGAGGGCCTGGAAGAGGGAAAATTCCCTTTCGAATTGCTGGGACCGGAAGCAGCCGTAGAGCGCTGGCCGTTCCTTGAGGCCGGCTCGTTCCGCTACGCCTATTTTTCGCCCGAGGGCGGCGCGCTGCATTGCCGCAAAATAGCGGCCGGGCTGGCCAAATGGCTGCGTGCCAATGGAGCCAACGTCTACGAGCACAGCAAGGTGACGGAGATCGATGCCGAGGCCGGCCATATCGTGCTCGAATCCGGCGAGACGATGCAGGCCGACCGCATCGTCGTTACCGCTGGCGCCTGGGTGCTGAAGCTGTTCCCCGAACTCGGCGGCGAATTGAAGACCTTTCGCACCGCGCTCGCCTATGTCGAGCCGCCGGCCGATCTCAGGGCCGCTTGGGAGGCGGCGCCCGTCATTCTCGATGTCGGCGGCACGACCGACGGCTATATGATCCCGCTTACGCGGGGCGCCGGCATGAAATTCGGCTCGGGCCTGCACAAGGTGCCGACCAGCGACGCCGACTGGAACCGCGAGCCGGTGCCCGGCGAGGGCGAGGCGATCCGCAACCTGTTTTCGCCGCCGATCGCCCGCATCGAGGAGTACAAGGTGACCGAAGTGGTCACCTGCGCCTATACGTTCACCGATGACGAGAGATTCCTGGCGCATGAGACCGGCAAGTGCCTGGTCGTCTCGGCGTGCTCGGGTCACGGCTACAAGTTCGGCGCGGCGGTCGGGCGTCGTGTGGCCAAAGCCATTGGCGATGGCGATGTCGTCGGTCTTAAGGCCTGGCTGCGGGCCGAGGTGGCCTAAGCCTAGTCCTGGCAGTGCCTTGGAATATGCACCCGCCGCCAGCCGGATGAGCCTTCGCGCACCAGCACGCGGCGCGGGACGGTCTGGTACGCGGCGGGAATATCGATGACGCGCCTTTGCTCGGGCCGCACCAGCACCTCCTCGGCGATGCTGTCATATTGCGCCGGAATGACGACGCGCCGCGTGCGCTCGGGCTGTATCACCACCGTCTCGGCGACGCGTTCAAAGCGTGCCTTGTGCCAAACCTTGCACAAAACGCGGCGGCCATGGATGACGCGCCATTTCCAGGAATAGCCGCCGCTATCGACCCTGACGGTGTGGTAGACGGTCCTGGTGGCCGCAGGCACCACTTCATACCGAACCTGGGCCGGCACAGTCACCACCACTCGCTCGCGCGTGCCATAGATCGGCGGATCATAGTCGACGATCTGCTGGCCGGGAGGGCTGACCATGACGTCTTCGTAGACGGTGTCGTAAACGGCCGGTGTGTGGACGGGCTCGTAGCATTCGACGGCGCGACCACCGGCCGCCGTTTGCGAAATCGAGCCGAGCATGGTCATCCCTGCAATGGTGAAGCATGCGGTTTTCCCGGACATGGCACTCCCCGTCTGAACTGTAGGCACAAGTTCAACGTTGAATTGTAGGGGAAGCCGTTGCGGAGAAAAGCGGTTTTGGCGCATTTCGTTAAGTGACGAGGTTAAGAAACTGCTACCCTGGCGGGGCCGGTCGGTATTTGAGGTCGGCGTGGCATCAGCTGCTGCTAATTCTTGCCCGGAAGCTTGATTCGACTTACCCAGATGGCTAGGACGGGTCGGCCTTGCACAAGGATGAGCCGGCATCCTATTTACATCTTAACGATCCAGAACCGATTCTGCCCGAGCTGCCAGCCTGTCCGGCGCCGGAATCCCACCGCGAGACAAGAGATAACTGATGAAGAATCCCGTCGAAACCTACATGAACCTCGTTCCGATGGTGGTCGAACAGACCAATCGCGGCGAGCGGGCCTACGACATTTTCTCGCGCCTCCTCAAGGAGCGCATCATTTTCATCACCGGTCCGGTCGAGGACGGCATGGCGACGCTGGTCTGCGCGCAGCTCCTGTTCCTCGAAGCGGAGAACCCGAAGAAGGAAATCAACCTCTACATCAATTCGCCGGGCGGCGTCGTCACCTCGGGCATGGCGATCTACGACACCATGCAGTTCATCAAACCGGCCGTGTCGACGCTGTGCATCGGCCAGGCGGCCTCGATGGGCTCGCTGCTGCTGACCGCCGGCCACAAGGACATGCGTTTCGCCACGCCCAACGCCCGCATCATGGTTCACCAGCCGTCCGGCGGCTTCCAGGGGCAGGCGTCCGATATCGAGCGTCACGCCCAGGACATCATCAAGCTGAAGCGTCGTCTCAACGAGGTCTATGTCAAGCACACCGGCAAGAGCTATGAGGACATCGAGAAGACGCTCGACCGCGACCATTTCATGACCGCCGACGAGGCCAAGGATTTTGGCCTGATCGACAAGGTCATTTCGTCGCGCGAGGCGGCCGAGGGAGCGTTGGCATAAAGGCTAGTTGGCAGTTGGATGGCACCATCACGCGCTTTTGGCGTGTCTTGCGTCATTTCGGCCACAATTGGCTGTTCCCTCGGAGGTCGGGATTGCCTACGTTAAGGCTATGTTGATTTTCGACGGCTTAGCTTTGCGTGGGGAAGCTGCGAATCATTGCCACGTTTTCTGATTTGTGTTTCGTACGGAATACGTTGCGGGAGCCGGAAGACTGGCGGCGGCGGATTCCCGCGATAAATAGAGTATGCGCCCTTTCAGCCAGACCATCGGCGGGCGGCCATGAAAGGACATGAAAATGAGCAAGGTCGGCAACAACAGCGGTGATTCCAAGAACACGCTTTATTGCTCGTTTTGCGGCAAGAGCCAGCACGAGGTGCGCAAGCTGATCGCCGGTCCGACGGTGTTCATCTGCGACGAGTGCGTCGAGCTGTGCATGGATATCATCCGCGAGGAGAACAAGACCTCGATGGTGAAGTCGCGCGAGGGCGTGCCGACCCCGCAGGAGATCCTCAAGGTTCTCGACGACTATGTCATCGGCCAGCCCTACGCCAAGCGCGTGCTGTCGGTGGCCGTCCACAACCACTACAAGCGCCTCGCGCACGCCGGCAAGAACAACGATGTCGAGCTGGCCAAGTCCAACATCCTGCTGATCGGCCCGACCGGCTGCGGCAAGACGCTGCTGGCACAGACGCTGGCCCGCATCATCGACGTACCCTTCACCATGGCCGACGCCACGACGCTGACCGAGGCCGGTTACGTCGGCGAGGACGTCGAGAACATCATCCTGAAGCTGTTGCAGTCGGCCGACTACAATGTCGAGCGCGCCCAGCGCGGCATCGTCTACATCGACGAGATCGACAAGATTTCACGCAAGTCCGACAATCCCTCGATCACCCGCGACGTGTCGGGCGAGGGCGTTCAGCAGGCGCTGCTCAAGATCATGGAAGGCACGGTCGCCTCCGTGCCGCCGCAGGGCGGCCGCAAGCACCCGCAGCAGGAGTTCCTGCAGGTCGACACCGCCAACATCCTGTTCATCTGCGGCGGCGCCTTCGCCGGGCTGGACAAGATCATTTCGGATCGCGGCAGGAAAACCTCGATCGGCTTCGGAGCTGTCGTCGCCTCGCCGGAGGATCGCCGCACGGGTGATGTTTTCCGCCTGGTCGAGCCCGAGGATCTGTTGAAGTTCGGCCTCATTCCGGAGTTTGTCGGCCGTCTGCCGGTTCTGGCGACGCTGGAGGATCTCGACGAGCCGGCACTGATCCAGATCCTGACCGAGCCGAAGAATGCGCTGGTCAAGCAGTACCAGCGCCTGTTCGAGATGGAAAATGTCGATCTGACCTTCCACGAGAACGCGCTTTCGGCGATCGCCAAGCGCGCCATCGAGCGCAAGACCGGCGCGCGCGGCCTGCGTTCGATCATGGAAGCGATCCTGCTCGACACGATGTTCGAACTGCCGGCGCTCGAAGGCGTGCGCGAGGTTGTGATTTCGGAAGAGGTGGTGACCGGCAGTGCCCGGCCGCTCTACATCTATTCCGAACAGAAGGAAAAGAAGGGCAATGTCAGCGCCTGATATGGCACTTGGCCCTATATTTTTATGGAACGGCGCCCCTGCGGCGCCGTTTTGCTGTGAGGAACCGGCACAGCGTCGCGATGGAGTGGATTGGGGACGATGTTAACTCTTGATCTTTGCCCTGCCTGCCTCCACCTAACACGAGAAGGCCGAGGTGCCCGATTTCTGTGCTGTAAAACTCCCGTCATAAACGGTGGTAGGCGGAACGATCCCCGGTCGTTAATATGAGATTCGCGGTTGGCCTGATGGTGGCCGCGACATGAAAGGTTGGACAATGGCCAAAATATCCAAGGCTCCCAGCGACGGCGTCTTCGCGGTCCTCCCACTGCGCGACATCGTGGTGTTCCCGCATATGATCGTTCCGCTCTTCGTCGGGCGCGAAAAGTCGATCAAGGCGCTGGAAGAGGTGATGGGTCAGGAAAAGCAGATCCTGCTTGCCACCCAGATGAATGCCGCCGATGACGATCCCGAGCCCGATGCGATCTTCGACATCGGCACGCTTGCCAATGTGCTGCAATTGCTGAAGCTGCCCGACGGCACCGTCAAGGTTCTGGTCGAAGGCGCCTCGCGTGCGAAAATCGTCTCCTTCACCGACCGTCCCGACTTCCACGAGGCCAAGGCCACGGCGCTGGTCGAACCGGAAGAGGAGGAGGTGGAGGTCGAGGCCCTGGCCCGCTCGGTCGTCACTGACTTCGAGAACTACGTCAAGCTGAACAAGAAGATCTCGCCCGAAGTGGTGGGTGCCGCCAGCCAGATAGACGACTATTCCAAGCTCGCCGACACGGTTGCCTCGCATCTTGCCATCAAGATCCCTGAAAAGCAGGAAATGCTGGCCACGCTTTCCGTCAAGGAGCGGCTGGAAAAGGCGATGGGCTTCATGGAAGCCGAAATCTCCGTCCTGCAGGTGGAGAAGCGCATCCGCTCGCGCGTCAAGCGCCAGATGGAGAAGACGCAGCGCGAATACTACCTCAACGAGCAGATGAAGGCGATCCAGAAGGAGCTCGGCGAGGGCGAGGACGGCCGCGACGAGGCCGCCGAGATCGAGGCCCGCATCAAGAAGACCAAGCTCTCCAAAGAGGCCCGCGAAAAGGCGGATGCCGAATTGAAGAAGCTCAGGACGATGTCGCCGATGTCGGCCGAATCGACTGTCGTGCGCAACTATCTCGATTGGCTGCTGTCGATCCCGTGGGGCAAGAACTCCAAGGTCAAGCAGGACCTGGCCTACGCGCAGAACGTGCTCGACACCGATCACTTCGGCCTCGACAAGGTCAAGGACCGCATCGTCGAGTACCTTGCCGTGCAAAGCCGCCAGAAGAAGCTGAAGGGGCCGATCCTGTGCCTCGTCGGCCCTCCCGGCGTCGGCAAGACCTCGCTCGGCAAGTCGATCGCCAAGGCGACCGGTCGCGAATTCATCCGCATGGCGCTTGGCGGCGTGCGTGACGAGGCCGAGATCCGTGGCCACCGGCGCACCTATATCGGCTCGATGCCCGGCAAGGTCATCCAGTCGATGAAGAAGGCCAAGAAGTCCAACCCGCTCTTCCTGCTCGACGAGATCGACAAGATGGGCCAGGACTTCCGTGGCGATCCGTCGTCCGCGCTGCTCGAGGTGCTCGACCCCGAACAGAACTCGACGTTCATGGACCACTACCTCGAGGTCGAATACGACCTGTCGAGCGTGATGTTCGTGACGACGGCGAACACGCTGAACATCCCTGCGCCCCTGATGGACCGCATGGAGATCATCCGTATTGCCGGCTACACCGAGGACGAGAAGATCGAAATCGCTAAGCGGCACCTGATGCCGAAGGTGATTCGCGATCACGCGCTGCAGCCAAAGGAGTTCTCCGTCGGTGAGGACGCGATCCGCGCCATCATCCAGACCTACACCCGTGAAGCGGGCGTCAGAAGCTTGGAGCGCGAGCTGATGAAGCTCGGGCGCAAGGCGGTGACCGAGATCCTGAAGACGAAGAAGAAGACGGTGAGCATCACAGCGGCGAACCTCGCCGACTATCTCGGTGTTCAGCGCTACCGCTTCGGCCAGGTCGAGGCTGACGATCAGGTCGGTGTCGTCACCGGCCTTGCCTGGACGGAAGTCGGCGGCGAGCTGCTGACGGTCGAAGGCGTCATGATGCCCGGCAAGGGCCGCATGACGGTGACCGGCAATCTGCGCGACGTCATGAAGGAATCGATCTCGGCGGCGGCCTCCTATGTCCGCTCGCGCGCCATCGATTTCGGCATCGAGCCGCCGCTGTTCGACAAGCGCGACATCCACGTGCACTTGCCGGAAGGCGCCACGCCGAAGGACGGTCCGTCCGCCGGTGCCGCCATGGCCACGGCCATCGTGTCGGTGCTGACGGGTATTCCGGTGCGGGCGGATGTGGCGATGACTGGCGAGATAACGCTTCGCGGCCGCATCTTGCCGATCGGCGGCCTCAAGGAGAAGCTGCTCGCCGCACTGCGCGGCGGCATCAAGAAGGTGCTGATCCCGGAAGACAACGCCAAGGATCTGGCGGAGATCCCGGACAACGTGAAGAACGGCATGGAAATCATTCCGGTCTCACGCGTCGGTGAGGTGTTGCGCCACGCGCTGGTGCGGATGCCGGAGCCGATCGAATGGGTCGAACCGGTCAATCCGCCGGCTTCCACGGACACCAGCGATGACGCTGGAAAGTCGCTTGCGCATTAGTTTTTTCTAAGGTTGCAGCGCACAAACAGAAAGCCGGGCCTCGCGCCCGGCTTTTTCATGTGAAAAACCCCGGAATTCCGGGCTTTTTCCGCTATTTTCCTGCCTTTTCGACTTGGTTGCGGGAACGCTTCTTTCTAAAGTCCGTTTCCTGCCGGATGAGTCGTGAGTTCCGGTGTTCTCATGGAAGGGAATTTTTATGAACAAGAACGAACTGGTGTCCGCTGTCGCCGACGCCGCGAGCATTTCGAAGGGTGACGCGCAGTCTGCGGTCGATGCAGTGTTTTCTGTCATCTCCGGCGAACTGAAGAAGGGCGGCGATGTCCGGCTTGTCGGCTTTGGCAATTTCACCGTGTCAAAGCGCGCCGCATCCACCGGCCGCAACCCGCAGACCGGCGCCGAAGTGAAGATCCCGGCGCGCACCGTGCCGAAGTTCTCGGCCGGCAAAGGTCTCAAGGACGCCGTCAACTAAGCGCGTTTTTATTTTTGAAAAAACCAGAAAAGCCGGGCTTGCCCGGCTTTTCTTTTTCGGCGTATTGGGCCGGACGGTAGCTCCTCAAGCTGTCGGGGCGTCGGCGCGCATGAGGCCTTCGTTCTTGAGGTCGGCCCAGAGCGCTGCAGGGAGTTTGGCGTCCAGGAGCGAGCGGTTGCTCTCGACCTCTTCAGGCCGCTGACCGCCGGGGATGACCGAAACCACCGACGGGTGCAACAGCGGGAACTGCAGGGCGGCTTCGATCAACCTGACCCCATGGCGCTTGCAGACGGCCTCGATGCGCGCCACGCGATCGAGCACTTCCTGCGGCGCCTCGGAATAATTGTAGTAAGCGCCGGACTTCGGTCCGGTGGCCAGGATGCCGGAATTGTACGGGCCGCCGAGAACGATGCCGATGCCGCGTTTCTGGCAAAGCGGCAGGAACGATGTCAGCGCCTCCTGTTCCAGCAGCGTATAGCGCCCGGCAAGCAGGAACAGGTCGAAATCGCCGCGCTCGGCCAGGGTCTGGGCCACCTGCCATTCGTTGATGCCGCCGCCGAACGCCTTGATGACGCCCTGGTCGCGCAAGGCGAGCAGGCCATAATAGCCCGAACGCATGAACTCTTCGATGCGCCGGTCGGACGCCTCCTTGCTGCCGTGGGTGAAGATATCGACATCGTGCACGAACAGGATATCGATGCGGTCGACGCCAAGCCGCTCCAGCGAGGCCTCGAACGAGCGCATGACGCCGTCATAGCTGTAATCGTAGACCTCCTTGCGCGACGGCGTGTCGAAGAACTTGCCGATGCCGGTGCGCTCTTCTGGCGGGCAGGCGCGCATGATGCGGCCGACCTTGCTCGACAGCACGTAGTCGTCGCGCTTCCTGGATCGCAGGAACGGATTGAGGCGCGTTTCCGATAGGCCGAGCCCATAGAGGGGCGCGGTGTCATAATAGCGGCAGCCGGTCGCCCAGGCGGCCTCCAGCGTCGCATTGGCATCCTCGTCGGAGACGGCGCGGTAAAGATTGCCGAGCGGCGCTGTACCGAAACCCAGCTCCGTGAAGGTGATGCCGCCATTGCCGATGCGGTCGAAATGCCGTGTCTTCATATCTTGAAATTTTCCCGGATTGATTTGTCTGACATGACACTATCACGCTCGTGGCTTGGCAAAAGCGCCGCTGAGCGTTGGACACGCATTTTCCCGGTTGCTAGCATGAACGAAATCAAGCTGTTCCGGGGAAAAGCGTGATCAGGAATTGCCAATCCAATTCGATTGCCGGCGCGCAGGCGGCGCGGCCGTGAGCAACTCCAGCTCGGAGATGTTCAAGACCGCGCTCGACGAGCTTGGCGCGGTGCTGGCGCGCGTCGATGGCGATCGGATCGACGCCGCCTGTGGGATGCTGGTCGGTGCCAGACAGATCGTCGTCTATGGCTGCGGCCGCGAGGCCTTGCAGGTGAAGGGCTTCGCCATGCGGCTCTATCATCTGGGCCTGCCGGTTTCGGTCGTCGGCGACATGACCACCCCGCCTGTAGGGCAGGGCGATGTCCTGCTTGTCAGTTCCGGACCCGGCGAAACCTCGACCGTACTCACCCTGATGCGCATCGCGCGCGAGGCAGGCGCCACCGTCCTGCTCCTGACCGCCCAGGCAGGCGGCAGCGCCGCAGGGCTGGCCGATTTGACGCTGCTGATCCCGGCGCAGACCATGGCCGACGACCAGGGGCCGCAAAAGACGTCGGTGCTGCCGATGGGCTCGGTGTTCGAGGGCGCGTTGTTCGTGCTGTTCGAGATCATGGTGCTGAAACTCAGGGAGATGACCGCGGCGTCGCCGGAAGCCATGCGCGCCCGCCACACCAACATGGAATAGATCATGCGCTATGAACTGATGCTGCCGCACCAGATCCGAAAGGCAATCGCCCAGAATTGGCCGGTCGCGCTGCCGCTCGGCGTGCTGGAATACCATGGCGAGCACATGGCCGTCGGCATGGATACGCTGGCAGTCATCAAGACGCTGGAGCTGTTCGAAAAAGAGAGCGATGTCGTCATCCTGCCGCCCTTCTACTATGGCGCGGCGAGTTACGCGGTGGCACCGCCGGAAGGCAGCGGCTCCGTCCAGGTCGGCGGCAATCAACTGGCGCCATTCGGCGAGGCGCTGTTCTACAGCCTGCTGCGCATTGGGTTTCGCAACATCCACGCCATCATTCATCACCAGACCGAGAATTTCGCCGCCGGCATGCCGACGGATCTCGCCTTCAAGACCGCAGGCAGACAGGCGATCTTCCGCTTCCTCGAGAAGCAGCGTGGCGAGGGCTGGTGGGGTTCAGAGACGATGGCCGACTATTATGCCGGACATGCCGAGGGCGAAAACTTCTTCAACTGGGTGCAGGTGCACCCGCTGATGCCGACCGCCATGAACGGCAAATATCCGTTCGACCATGCCGGCATCGGCGAGACATCGCTGATGCTGGCGCTATGCCCGGAAGCGGTGGACGCCGCGCATTTCGCGGACAACAAAAGCTGGTATACGGCAACTGCGGCGGAAGCCTCGGCAGCACTTGGACAGAAGGGCGTCGCCATGATCATGGATCATCTGCGCGCGATCCTGAAGGCTTAGATTAGCGCGACCTTTCTCCGACCGAGGGGAGGTGAAGACGCCCGGTCACTTCACCGCGCCAGCGGTCATGCCCATGATCAGGTAGCGCTCCAGGGCGATGCCGATGACCGCCAGTGGCGCGATTGCCGCCGTGGCAAGGGCTGCCATCGACCACCAGTTGATGCCCTGCGAGCCGGTCTGGCTCGCCACCATGACGGGAATTGTCTTGGCGTCCGTGGACGTCAAAAGGGCGGCGAAGAAGTACTCGTTCCAGCACAGCACCATCGCCAGGATGAAGGCGGCCACCATGCCCGGCAGCGCGATCGGCATGACGATACGGAAAAAGGCGCCCCAGATCGACAAGCCGTCGACGAGGGCTGCTTCCTCGAGTTCGACGGGGATGGAATTGAACTGGTCGCGCATGATCCAGATGACGATCGGCAGCACCATCAGCGTGTAGAGCAGGATCAGCCCGACGCGGGTATCGAGCAATCCGACTTCGCGGTAGAGCACCAGGAAGGGCAGGGCCAGCACCACCGGCGGCAGGATGAGCTGCGACAGGAAGAAGAAGGAGATGTCCTCGTTCTTGAACCAGGCGAAATGGTAGCGGTAGCGGGTCAGGCCATAGGCGGCGAGGCTGCCGATGATGATCGCCAGGCTCGACGCGCCAACCGAGGTGATGACCGAATTCATGAAGCGCTTGAGGAACTCGTCGCGCACCGTCGATGTCTGGAAGATCGAGTCCGGCGACAGGCCAAGCGATCGCCAGCCTTTCCAATCCGGCTGGAAGTCGACGAACGGGATCAGGTGGCCTTGGGTGACATCCACCGCCGTCTTGAAGGATGTGGTGATGGTCCAATAGATCGGAAACAGGCAGATGAAGCCCCAGCAGGCGAGCGCGCCATAGATGAAGACGCGGCTGGCGAGGAAGCTCGCCGGCGAGCGGATTTCGGATGCGACGTAGTCGGTGGTCTGAACGCTCATCTCTACCTAATTCACATTGCGGACGAAACGACCGGCGAACTTCAACAGCCAGGTCACGAACACCACGATGATGACGAGATAGGCCATCGCCAGCATGGTGCCATAGCCAACATTCGAGCGGTCGCGGTATTCGCGGTAGATGAAGCTCGAGACCGAATCGGTGGCGCCGCCCGGACCGCCCGAGGTGACCGTGATGATGATGTCGGCAAGCTTCAGCTTGAAGATGATGCGCAGGATCACCGCCGTCACCGACACCGGCAGCATCAGCGGGAAAGTGACCTGCCAGAAGGTTTGCCAGGCCGTGGCGCCGTCGACACGTGCCGCCTCCAGCACCTCGCGCGACATCGCCTGCAGCCCCGCAAGCAGCATGATCATCATGAACGGGATGAAGGTCCAGGCGTCCAGCAGCATGATCGAGATGCGGGCGGTGATCGGGTTCGAGAAGAAGGCCGGGTCTTCCCAGCCGAGATGGCGCGCCAGCGTGGCTGCCGGTCCAAAGCGGTATTCCATCAGCGACTTGCCGATCATCCACGAGACCGCGACCGGCGACAGCATGAGCGGCATCAGGAACACCACCCGGAAGAACTTGCGAGCCCGGATCTGCGCGTTGAGGAGCAGTGCCAGGCCAAAGGCGATGACATATTCGACCAGCACCGCCAGCACATAGAGCACCATGTTGAACAGGGCGTTGCGGTAGTAGGGGTCGGCGAGCATCTGCCAGAAATTGTCGAGCCCGTTGAACCTGCGGCCGCTGAAGGAGGAGAGGTTCCAATCGGTCAGCGCGATGTAGAAGCCGAACAGGGTCGGGAAGATCACCATCGCAATGGTGAACAAAAGGGCCGGCAGCAGGAACAGCGCGCGCTGGCCGTCCTCGCCGCGTGTCAGAACCTGGCCGATGCCGATCGCCACACCCCACAGCACATAGGCGTAGACCACGGGCCGCCATGTCTCGAAGCCGATCGTATCGACCTCGGTCTTGTAGAGGATCTGCACCACGATCATCGCCAGCAGGCCGAGCGTGGCGATCGCCATCAGCGCCCAACCCAGACGCCTGCGGCCCGGCGGGATCAGATCATAGGGGGCGGCGTCTGCCGGCCACCGGGTCGCGGTCGAAGTCTGGTCAGTCACAAATCTCGCCCGTTTGGAAGGGAAGGCTGTGGCCCGGCGTTGCCGCCGGACCACGGTTCACAGGGCAGCCTACATGCCGAGCGAGGCCTTGTAGAGCTTGATCTGCTTGTCGCGGCCAATCTGGTCGGTCAGCTTCTCCCAGGCGGCTGCGATGGCATCGGCGCCTTCCTGCGCCTTCATCTTCCCGGCGAAGGTGTTGGCCAGGATATCCTCGGCGGCGCTGTAATACTGGAAGATGCCGGGGATGCGCGGCTCGATCGCCGCGTTGGGATGATTGTAGCTGTCGCCTTCCGACTTCAGATATGAGGTGATGAACGCCTCGTCGTAGCCGGCCGCCACCCACTCCGGAATGTCGAAGTGCGAATTGCGGTAGGGTTGGAAGCCCGACGGATACATCGCCGTCCAGATCGACAGGTCCTTGCCGCCGAGATGGGCGGCGGCCGACCATGCCGCCTTCTTCTTCTTTTCGTCGCTATCGACGCGGGCCATGACATAGACGCCCCAGCCGAGATAGGCGCAGTTGGGCGAATAGTTCGGGCCGCTGGCGAGCTTCTCCCACTTGCCGGTCTTGGAGTTGTAGACATCGTCGGAGCCCGGCAGGATCGAGAAGCCGGTGACATCGCCGATGACCGAGCTGTCATTGGTCTTGACGTTCGAGCCGACGTCGCCCCACCAGGGGATCATCGAGCCGGTGCCGGCCAGGAACTGCTGGAAGGCGGTGGTGTTCGGGTCGGCATTGATCTGGTCGGCCGGCTCCGACGGCAGGGCGTCGATGACGTCCTGGATGGCGCGTACCCAGGCCGGATTGTTGATGCGTGGCTTCATCGTGTCGGCGTCGAACAGCCAGGCCTTGTCGTCGGGATGCTTGGCGTAGGCGGTGGCACGGCTGCCCAGGAAGTAGAAGCCGAACCCGCCCCAGGGCTTGGGCGCGTCGAGGTAGCCGTAGACATCCTGGCCCTTGAACTTCTTGCCTTTCAGGAACTTGGTCACGGCCTGAACCTCTTGCCAGGTCTTAGGCACGCCCCATTCGCTCGTCGCCCCGCCATCCTTCCACTGCTTGGCGAGGTCGGCATCGGCAAACACGTCGGTGCGGTAGTTGAAATTGTGCGCGTCGCCGTCGATGGTGACCCGGTACTGCTTGCCATCCCACGTGCCGACGGGCGGCTTGAGGTAGTTGACGAGATCGTCGAAGTCGATCTGCTTCTTGACCCAGTCGGGCATCTCCGAAGTCAGGCCTTTGCCGCAGACGTCGCCCTCGAACGGCGCGCCCATCTCGATAATGTCGAAGTCGACGGTGCCGGTGGCGATCGACTGCTGCAGGCGGGCGTTGTAGTCGGCCTGCGCCAGGTCGATCCAGCTGATCTTGGCGCCGGTATAGGTCTCCCATGGCTTCAGGAAACCACGGAACAGCACATTGTGCAGGTTCTGGTTGTTGAGGCCCATGAAGGTGAGCTCGACGCCGGCGAACTCGCCTTCCTTGACATTGGCCTTGGTCGCCTCCAGGCAAAGCTCGCCGACCTTCTGGAAGTCGGCGTCTGTCGGCTGGCCTTTGCCAACCCCGGGGATCTGCAGGATTTTCGAGCGCAGTTCGCTTGCGGCGGAAGCCGGGCGCGTCAGCGCGCCAAGTCCGGCGCCGGATGCGGCGGCGATCGCGGCCATCGAGGCCGCGCCCTTCAATATGTCGCGCCTTGTGGCGCCGGCACGTACCAGTTTGTCGTAAAGACCTACTCGCATGGACTATTTCCTCCCAGAACGTTAGTCGTGAATCGAAAGTGCCAATCGTGCCGGGCGCTGGCCTTTTTAGAAGCGAAATCAGGACCCCGACCTGCGTCGCTTCGCGTTCCGTTTTTTCGGGTAGAGTACCGGCGTTCGGATTGGCGCTCGTCACTATTCTCACAACCAAACGCCGTGTCAACGAGGACGGGTTTTTATCTATAAGAGACCGACTTGCCCTGACCGGTCGCGTTGGTTAGCTTCTGCGCCTGCGGCCAGTGGAGCCGATGGGGGAACGATGGCTCAAGTCGCGATCAGCAATGTGGCCAAGGCGTTTGGAACCGTCAAGGTTCTGCACGAAGTCAGCGTCGACATTGCCGATGGCCAGTTCGTCGTGCTTGTCGGCCCGTCCGGTTGCGGAAAGTCCACGCTGCTCAGGATGGTGGCGGGGCTGGAGACCGTCTCCGGCGGCACAATCGCCATCGGTGACCGTGTCGTCAATCACCTGCCGCCCGCAAAACGCGATATCGCCATGGTGTTCCAGAACTATGCGCTCTACCCGCACAAGACGGTCGAGCAGAACATGGCCTTCGCCCTCAAGCTGCGCAAGACCGATCCGGCCGTGGTTGCCGAGCGGGTCAAGCGCGCCGCCGACATCCTCGACCTCAGCCCCTATCTGAAGCGCTACCCGCGCCAGCTTTCCGGCGGCCAGCGTCAGCGCGTCGCCATGGGGCGCGCCATCGTGCGCAATCCGCAGGTATTCCTGTTCGACGAGCCGCTTTCGAACCTCGACGCCAAGCTGCGCGTGCAGATGCGAACCGAGATAAAGGAACTGCACCAGCGGCTGAAGACCACCACCATCTATGTCACCCACGACCAGATCGAAGCCATGACGATGGCCGACAAGATCGTCGTCATGCGCGATGGCCGCATCGAACAGGTCGGCGCGCCGCTGGAGCTTTTCGACCGGCCGGCGAACCTTTTCGTTGCCGGCTTCATCGGCTCGCCGTCGATGAACCTGCTCAAGGGTACCGGGCGCAAGGGCGGCGTCGAGATTGCCGGAACGCTATTCCCGGTCGCTCCGAACAACACCGTCGAGGAAGGGCGCTCCGTCGTCTATGGTGTGCGCCCTGAACATCTCGAAATCCATCCCGAAGGCGTGCCGGCGAAGATTTCCGTGGTCGAGCCGACCGGCTCGGAAACCCTGGTGTTCCTCCGCTTCGGCGACGGCGAGATGGTGGCGCTGTTTCGCGAGCGCCATGACTTCAAGCCCGGCGATACGCTGAAGCTCCGGCCAAGGCTCGACCATATCCATCTGTTCGACGCCGAGGCCGGCAAGCGTCTCTGATCTCAAACGCACTTCACGAGGACCATCATGCTCAAAGGGATCGATCCGTTGCTCAATGCCGACGTGCTCCAGGCATTGCGGGCGATGGGGCATGGCGACGACCTGATCATCGCCGACACCAACTTCCCGTCCGATTCGGTGGCGCGCCAGACGGCACTCGGTCGGGTGCTCCGCATCGATGCGCCGGCGGCGCGAGTGGTCAAGGCGGTTCTGTCGCTCTACCCGCTGGACACGTTCGTCGATGATTCCGCCGCCCGAATGGAGATCGTCGGAAAGCCGGACGAGATCCCAGCCGTGCAGAAGGAAGTGCAGAAAGAGATCGACGCCGCGGAGGGCAAGTCCTGGCCGATGGTGCCGGTCGAGCGTTACGCCTTCTACGAGCGCGCCAAGCAGGCCTATTGCGTCATCCAGACCGGCGAACGCCGCTTCTACGGCTGCTTTGCCTTCCGCAAGGGCGTCGTGCCGCCGGATGCGGAGTAGCGGCATGGCCTCGGGCAAGCCGGTCGTCATCCTCGGTGTGTTTGTCGCCGACACGGCCTACAGGGCCCAGCGCCAGCCGCGCATGGGCGAAACGATCCTTGGCAATTCCTTCAAGCTGGGGCCGGGCGGCAAGGGGTCGAACCAGGCCGTGGCCGCTGGCAAGCTGGGGGCCGATGTCGCGTTCCTGACCCGCCTCGGTGTCGATGCCTTCGCCGACATGGCCAAGCGGACCTGGAAGGATGCCGGCGTGAAGAGTGCTGCCATCGACACGCCGGACAGCTACACCGGTGCCGCCTACATCTTCGTCGAGGAGGGGAGCGGCAACAATGCCATCATCGTCAGCCCCGGCGCTGCCATGCTGATCACGCCCGAGGACATCGAAGCCAATGCCGACCTTATCAGGGGTGCCGGTGTTTTCGTGACGCAGCTCGAACAGCCGATCGATGCCGCGCTGCGGGCATTGGAGATCGCACGCGGGGCCGGGGTGACGACCATCCTCAACCCGGCACCGGCGGCAAAGCTACCCGACCGCATCTACGCGCTCTGCGACTATCTTACACCGAACGAGACAGAGACGGAGGAGTTGACCGGGCTGAAAGTTTCTTCGGTCGAGGAGGCTCGCGCCGCCGCCGGCAAGCTGCTCGAAAAGGGCGTCGGCACGGTCATCGTCACGCTGGGCGAAAAGGGCGCGCTCCTGCACACGAAGGATCGCTCCGAGCATGTTTCCGCCATCAGTGCCGGCCCTGTCGTCGAAACCACCGGCGCGGGGGACGCCTTCAACGGCGGCTTGGCCGCAGCACTTTCGCGCGGCGTGGAGCCGCTGGAGGCGGTGCGCTTCGCCTGCGCCGTGGCCGGCATTTCGGTGACCCGTCCAGGCACGGCACCGTCTATGCCGACATCGCAGGAGGTCGAGGCGTTGCTGGCCAAGCGCTGAGGCTGCTCAGGGTTCGCGGGGTCCCGGAGCCCAGACCGTTCTGGCCTCCGGGTCAGTGGGCGTTGAGAGCTACTGCATGACGTAGCAGCGCTTTCCCTGGTCGGGAGCGGGATCGCCGAATGCATCGTTGTCGCATTGGACGCCATTGCGGAACACGTCCTGCGTGAACCGGCCGCGGGCGCCATACCTGACCACCTTGCGGCCATAGAAATCGCAGAATTCGCCTTCCTCGGCGCAGACCGCCCACTTCTCGCGGCGTGGCTGATCGTAGTCGTCGTTCGACTCGTCACGGTCGCGCTTCACGATGAAGCAGAACTTTTCCTTGCCCGGCGCGGGATCGCCGAAAACGCGGTTCGAACAGGGTACCGCGTTGCGCTCGATGTAACGCGAGGTCGTGCGGCCCCTGGCGCCGTAGACGACCTCGGCGGGATAGGGCAGGCGGCAGATCTCACCCTCGCGAGCGCATCGCTGCAGCCGGTCGGCCGACGCGGCGGCGGGAAAAAGGACGGATGCGGCCGTCGTCGCGCCACCCAGGCAAATCAGCGTGAATATCGTGCGCGTGGAAATGTTCGGTGCAATTGACATTACGTCCTCCATGCCATTCCGGCAGCATACTGCAATGTGGCTGCCTGCGGCATGAATCGAGCGTTTTGTGGGCGGTTGCGCAAGCAGATTCGCAACGACCAAGTCGTCCGCTGTCCGCAGGGCCTCTTCGTCCGTTGCTTGGCGACCCACACGAAACGCGTCGTGGATTCCAAGGCATCGCTCATGCAAGGGCGATTTTGGAGCCGAGAAGAACGGGGCCGAAGAAGGTCTTCGGACGCTGTTCCTGGAGAGGTCTTTGACAATTTTGTCGGCATTTCCCCGGAGCCAAGGATCATCGTCCTTGAGGGGAAATGGCGCGAGTGACGGGGCTCGAACCCGCGACCTCCGGCGTGACAGGCCGGCACTCTAACCAACTGAGCTACACCCGCGCATTGACGAGCACGTGTCAGCCGTGTTCGTCGTTGGGGCGCTGGATAAGGGGTTCGCTACCGGGTGTCAAGCGCACCAAACCATCATAACGCCAAACAGGAGAAGGTTTTTTGACAGCCGGCATTTTGTTCGCAAATCCGGCCTGCGAACAGGGCATCCCGCACTCATTTGGCCTTGCGAAGCAGGTCCCGACCGCTTAAAGGTCCGGCCCGGAGCGGGCGATTAGCTCAGTTGGTAGAGCGCTTCGTTTACACCGAAGATGTCGGCGGTTCGAGTCCGTCATCGCCCACCACATTGTTTTCGAAGCGAAATTTGCGTTTCAGCTCCTGGCTAATTTGGCGGTTGGTTTGACCAATAGCTACAGAATAGCAACAGCCTGATCGGCGCGATCCGGTCGCTGGTCAGCTGAATCGCCAGAGTTAGGATTACGTGCCCCTAGCGAACCGGGAGCGGTCTCGCGCGAAACAGTTAGAGCCCAGTAGGCTCCACAAGGCCCGTCGCAGCAACGAAGAATGTGGCGACTCCTAGCCGCTGAAGAGCTGGGGCTGTTTCGCCAAACAGAGACCGATATCGCGGGAAATCGGGCAGCGCGATTGCAACTTGAGCTGTCGGATACGCCGACTGCATCCGTAGCGCCTTTAACAGACCATGAGCATACCAGTGCTGTGCCTGTAGCGAAGGATTTGTGGGCTTCGTCTCGCCACTCCGATTTGGATCGCGGTAGCCTCGGGAAGGATATCCTTTCACCTCAATTACGAACGCTTGGTTGAGGCGGGTGGCGTGGATATCCACGCCCCGTTCCTCTTTACCAGTATCCGCTTGAGACATGATCGACCAGCCTTGCTTTCGCAGGCAATGCGCAACCGCATTGGCGACATTGCCTCCCAAAACCAATCAGCGGTGGCGTCCACAGCGCCGCTGGACTGCGGTTGCTCCTTGGCTTGCCCTGAAGGAAGTGGATCGCCCTTAATCCCCAAGGGATAGTTTGCTAGTTTACCGCTCGCATTTGGACGTCTCTCCACCACCCCTGCGGTGGCCAGCGCGCGGCAAATCTGATTTACAGTTTGGCGCGGCGTGATCTTGAGGGGCCATCGAGATCTGATCGTCATCCCTTCCCGGGAAACGCTTGATAAAGTCAGCGATGCGCGTTCGATTGTCCATGGAGCAATATATGACCAACAGATGGCTATGGAGGCAATGGTAACTGATTGGGGCAGAGAAGGCGTAAGGTGCCGCGCTCCGATATGAGGGGGAACACCACGATGATGTTGATTGGGCACCCAACCGGTGGGCTCATGGGGTATCGGGAATGATCGCACGTTTGAAGCCGTGTGTACTGGTTATGGCGGCTCTTCTGATGATTGCTGGAGGGCCAACAAGCGCCAAAGATAGCGCACCAACGTTCAGCCAATATCCGGCGGAACAACAGTGGAATGGGAAGCACCCAACGGTGCTTGAGCGAACCGGGTTCTCGAAGCAGTTCCGCTCAAGGATGAGGGAGGCTGCCGTCGCACCCCCGAATTTGGCGGGACATTATGTCGGAGTCACTTTCGGATGCGGCACGAGTTGCCTGATGGGTGGAGTTGTCGATCTGAACTCCGGAAAGGTGATCGAGTACCCGCAAACCACATGCTGCTATGAAGGGGACGAAAAGAGGGTTCAGTTTCAGCAAGACAGTCATCTCGTAATATTTCGTGGCGTAGCCAATGAAGAAGGCCCCAAGGTCACTAACTACTATGTTCTCTTGGATGGGAAGTTCCAGCTGATTCACCAAGAGGGGCTTAAGGAGCCCGTGGGAAATTCGTCTAGTTTGCCCGATGAGACCAATTCGGCGACATTCGGTAGCTACCGTTGCACTGGCGATTGTTCGGGCCATAAAGCGGGCTACGCTTGGGCAGAACAGGGTGGGATCACAAGTGCGTCCGATTGCCGGGGGAAGTCGAAAAGCTTTATCGAAGGATGCTTGGCGTATGTGGAGGAGCAGTAAGCGAGTCTCGTGTGCGCGAGCAGTGGGCTTGCTCGGAGTGTCCTCACCCATGCCGTGGAACTTGGGCCTATTGGTCAGCAATCCAGTCAAGGGGTCAAAGGTTCTGGTATTCCGCCCCGTATTCTCGATGCGATTGGGCCAAGCGCCGCGCACGTCGGCGAGACACACTGTGAAGTCACTCTCAAAACTATGGTGAGCGAGATGGCGAAAATCCCCCTCTTTCCATTGTAGTCACGTCACTTATCAGCGCCGAGGAGGTCTGAAACCGCGTCTTCCTTGGATTTCTTTGCCGCCAGCCGCTCTTCTATTCTGTTCTGGATGCCGCTGATCATAGTCTGCGCCTCAGGAAGCATCGCCTCAAGCGCTCGCTGCTCGGCCGGAAGGTCCACGAAAAGCCGAGATGCCGCCAAATGCGCTGTCACCTCATCGGCCAGATAACCGTCTTCGTAGCGTTCGTAGATCGCGGCTCCCGACCAGTGCTCGATGTCCTTGTTGTCAACCGCGAGAAGGCATCGCTTTGACCCCTTACTGGCCCGAAGGACTCCCGTGAGTTCGTTGTAGCCGTCGCATTCGAGGCTAAATAAAAGCCGCTCCTCCGCTGGACCGTAACCCTTGTGTGAGGAAGGGATCCATTCATAGGCTGTCTGATACCCGTGGGGGATCTTCTTGATCTCGGCATAGAGCGAGGTGTCGAAGGGCTTTTCAGTCAAATCGACGCCCGAACAAACGAATTCGGTCTCTTTAGACAGGAGAAGGTTCTCTTCTCGACGTTCCTGACAGCGATCATATCGAATTGCGATCCGGAAGATTCTCGCGTTGTAGACATAGGCGATGGCCGTTGCCTCGCGGCCAAGGATGCACGTCGTGAGCGTCACGCTATCGGAACGGAAACGACGGTACTGGTCGTAGTCGATGGAGAGATCTCCCAGACTGAACGCTCCTGCGCTGGTAGTAATCGGGTTTAGCAGGTCGGCCTGAACCTTGGTACTTTGGTCTACTAAATCGACTGGCACGGAGAAGTCGCTTTCCTTGCAGCTGGCACTCGATCCGAGGGCCGCCTGAAGGGCGGTCGGTGACTTCTGCAGCTGGGCGGGCCAATCAAAAGCGTGGGCGATAGGGGTAAACGCAATCAACGTGACTGCCGCCCCCGTGAGTCTAATCGCGACCATGAGAATCTCTGTTCGTTTCGGTGGTGATCGCTATGAATGCGGGTGGCCGCAACCGTCAATCACTAGGTGTTGCGCCAAGCCAACCCGACCGTTGTCACTGGCAGCAGTGAGCATCGATCACTCGACCCGCTCCCACGTCCCGTCCGGCCGACACTCCGTTTGGATGGAGTCTTTGGTTTCACCTTTTGCAATAGTGCCGACGGCAGATAGCTGTCCGTTCCTCAGACATCCGGCAGGTGCCTTCTTCGTATCTACCCACACGAAATCCGGGCTGCATAACATCGGACCATCCGCGGCTAGAATGACGGCACCCGGGGAGTACTGCTGCCCAGCCAGCCAACAAACCCTCTGGACCTCATAGACGTTCTGCGCGTGAGCGAAACTCGGCAGTGCCGCAAGATAAAGCAACCAATACCGCATCCTATGTACCCCGTGGTCTGAAATAGCTGGACCCTGCCAACAGCCCTGCACCCAGTTTTAACGGAGGCATCTTACTCTTCCTCAAGCATCGTGAAACACCAGCCAGCTGATGCTGGCCAGAATGAGGAGAGTACGGTCTGAACCCGCCATCGAATAGTTGGTCTGCTGTCCGACAGCAGGTGTTGCAACGGGACGGCTTTCGATGCGTCTCGTGCGGCGTCGAACTCATATCGGCAAGCGCGGACATTCACCACTTGCTGCCGCGCTCTATGGGTGGCACCGACGAAATGTCGAACTTAGTCACTCTCTGCGACGGCTGCCATGCGAGCCATCACCCCAACTTGGCCGGTGGCCTCGCAAGACGGACTATTGAAAGATGGGCAGTACGCCTTGCCAAATGGCTAGACCGTGAGGGGGTGGTGACCGAAGCGGCGGGCAACTTCGGACCCGCTCTAAGGCTGTTTGGACTTGAAAGATTTCGTCACGGTCAGCTCCCAATCATTCTGGCGGCTCTTTCAGGGAAATCCATATTGCTGGTCAGCCCTACAGGCTCTGGCAAGACCCTGTGCTTTCAACTTCCTGCGGTGCTGAGGCGTGGGGTTGCCCTTGTTGTGTCTCCCCTGAAGGCACTGATGGCCGAGCAGGTGTCTGACCTTTTGGCGAAGAAGATACCGGCTACGTTCATCAACAGCGATCTCAGCCGCGAGGAAAAGGCCACCCGATTTTCCCTGCTTGGCCACAAGGCAATTAAGCTCCTCTACGTTGCGCCGGAACGCTTTTTCGTTCGTAGCGATGCCGAGCGCGGTCAACTCAAACGAAGCGAGCCCTCCTTTTTGGTCATTGATGAGGCCCACTGCGTAGACCGTTGGGGAGAGGACTTCCGCCCCGAATACGGGCGACTGAGCGAGGTTCGAGAAAAACTCGGGGCTCCCCCAGTCTTGGCTTTCACTGCTACCGCCGGAAAGGAGATGCAGAACCGAATCCTTTCATCGCTTGGCATCCCCGACGCGAAGGTTTTCGTCCGCGATGTCGATAGGCCAAATATCGCGATGTTGCGGCGGCAGTGCCGACCTGAACGGCGAGCGCAAGAGATCGCGTCGATGCTTTCTCTGCCTCAGTTGAAGGGGCAGAAGGTGATGGTCTTTGTGCCTACCGTAAAAGTCGGGGAGGACCTTAAAGCGTCCCTTTCGAGCCTTGGGCTGGACCTCCCATTCTATCACTCCAAGCTTGGAGACGCGTGGGAGCGGCAGGAACTCGTCAAGCGGTTTCTCGGACAGAGCCGTCCGGTTGTCGATCAGATCATCTGCACCAATGCATTCGGCATGGGTCTCGATGTCCCGAATGTGCGGCTGGTGGTTCACTGGCAGCAGTCGGCATCTGTGGAGGACTTGCTGCAGGAATTCGGCCGGGCTGGCCGGGATCGGAAGCCGTCGGTTTCAGTCATTTTCCACGATGGTCCGGGTCGGGGCGACGCAGGGCGACTCAGATACATGGCCGAGTTGACGGTTTTGAACGCGCCGGGCGATGATCTGCAAAAAGCGTTCATGCTGGCGCAGCGGAACGGGAACATCGATCAAGTGGCCGGAATGCTCCGCTCGACGTCCTGTTTTCGCGAGTCGATCCGCCGATACTTCGGCGAGGCCGAAGGGCGAGCCAATCTAAGTCTATCCGAGCGAATCCTTGAATCGGTTTTTGCGACGCGTGCCCCAAAGACGCGCCATACGGCCTGTTGCGATAGCTGCGACGCTGAAATGATCAAAAAGCACGGCGAAACGACTTATGTTGCGCGTATCGTGGGAGGCGAATTTGGGCGACGGAGTCGAAACTGAGCGGCCCGCTACGTCGTGTTCCTCGAAAGATCGTCGTATGGCGCTTCTCAGCTGCTAGGAATGGCCGTTTTTGGATAGAAGGACGCGCCACACGACATCAACAGCCCAAGCCTCTGTGGTACCTTCAGCTATGGAACAAGCTGAGCCGCGGTCTTGCCGATAGGGTCAACTCGGGCGACTTAAGCATACGGAATATCTTTGGGGGTTGATTATGAAGCTCATCGGGTGTGTCTCGGCATTCTTAGCCATAGCCCTATCCGCCTCAGCAGGATGGGCAGATGATCAGGATCCTATCTACTATGGAAGCCGGGCCGGTATGCAACTTACAACGGTGTCCGAGGAGGGCATCGGTACCGCGAACGCCAAGATTCACGTAAAACATACCCCAAAAGACGCCAAGGCCTTCTGTGTTCAATACAACTCGGACTATTCGATGGCGTGCGTAAAACAAACAATGGCCTTGGTCAAAATTGACAATTACCTGACCGGAAATTGCGTGAAACGTACTTGGCTAGACCTATCGAAAGAGAAATTCGCGTACCTTGGCCCCGCTAAGAAATCAGACGAAATGCTTGCCGACTACGCCATAAAGCGCGTGAAGACTGGCGAGATCCTCGACGGCACAACGGCTTCAGGTTATTGGGTCGAACTTGGCATTTTCCAGCACCTCTGCCCCGGAATTGCGAAGTAATATGGGCTGCTGGCTTCGCGTGTGGCTTTCGCTCGGTATCTGTCTCAGTCTGACCGCAATGGCGCATGCCGCCGATGTAAAATTCGAAGGGAAGGTAGAGCACAAGGGAAGCGAGGCGCTAGCACTCCGGCTTGAAGGCGAGATTAATGAAACTGACCCCGCTGGGGTGAAGGCGGCATTGGCGCAAGCCGGGCTAGGGAATGATGGCGACGTCTGGCCGATCATTGTCGTCGAACTTAATAGTTCCGGTGGATCTTATCAGGCTGGCCTAGATTTGGCGCTGCTGTTCCGCAGATTGGGATTGGCGACAGTTGTTAAATCTGACGACCATTGCTTTTCTGCCTGTGCGCTAGCGTTCCTTGGGGGCACCCAGCGGGCAACCGATCCGACACCTGCATCGGATGATGGACCCATTCCAGACCAGCTTCCTGACCGATCAATTGAACGCGACGCTCAACTTGGATTTCACGCCCCATATCTCGCCCTGAGCGGATCATCCTACACGGCTGAAAACGTGTCGGAGGCATATACCGCAGCCGTCTTGGGAATCTCGCGCTTTATAGCAATTGCCGACCATTTGTATGTCTCAACTGCCGAGTTACCTAAGCTTCTCAAGCCAACACGCGATGACCTCTATATGGCTGACAATGTTGATGCGGTCAGGTTCCTCGGCATCGACTACATCGACTACACCCTGCAAATTCGCAGCCTTCACGGTATAACACCAACAATGGTCCTGAATGCCTGCGTAAATAGGTACTATCATCTCCGACGCCGAAGCAGTCTCCTCGGGTACGGAACGGCGGCATCGGTCCGAGAAGAGTTTATCGAGGGCTCGAAGCTGCTCGACAACGGCGAGGAAAAGCAAGTCTTTGGTGTTCGGCGTGTGAAGTTCGGTGAAGGCTCAACGAATGTGGCGTTCACGCCGATAGCGAAAACCGATGACGGAAGGAGTTTCGTTTGGTGTTTGTTTGGCCCTGTTGGAGCTGATGCCACAACGCTTTACAAACCCGCCGGTACCGTTGAGGAGCTCTTCGCTGAATTGAAGAGTGGGCAGGGACAATGGTGGGAGTTCTCCAACTCGGAAACGACCATGAAATTTGGGCTGTCAGACACCATTGAATCAATGATGCGCGTCCTCGATATGGCCCCACCCGAGACCAGACTAGCTGACGTTCTCCAAACCGTTGAGCACTACGAAGCAAGTGAACCGATCCTCCCGCTACACTAGGCGCATTGCTGGTGTGGTCGAATTCAGTTGAACACGCCAACGAAGACGGAATGGTTAACGGTCGGTCAATAGTATGCTGGCTACACTCCCTTTTCGGGTGTGTTCAAGGGGCCGTTATTTTGAATGAGTGGGGATTTGCGTCGGAAATCAGCAAGTGGTGGGAGCAGGCAGCAGCAGCTAATCCATCTTGGCGTCTCAACTCCGTTCGGGTGGAAGAGCATGTTCCCGGCAGCCGACAGCGTAGCGACCTGATTGTATTCGGCGACAACGCGGCGCTCTGTGGTGAGATACGGCTGCCAGACCATCCCCGTTCATCGCCACTTGATTTCGACAATCTGAAAGACGCTGTCTACAAGGCTCAGGCGCGGGGGTGCCGATGGGCGTTCACATCCGACGCGCGGACTCTATTGCTTATCGACACCCAACAAACCGGCTCACTCATCACTCGCATCGTTCATCGTGAAGAAGTCGGGTCGCCCTTCTCTCGTGCAGACTTGGACGACCCGAACTTCCTGAAAAGGGTCAGCAGCACTTGGAGAGAGGCGTTTAATAGCCTCGCGCCAATCATAACCGGTGCCGTAAAGCCTGCGGGCATGGCAGCGGATGCGTTATTCGTTGACGCTCTCCGCGAACTGATGGCCGCGCCCGTTTCAGCGATCCGTGACGCCATGAACGAGAGACGCCAGTCCGATCCGGAGTTCAGCGGGCGGCTCATCGAATGGATGGTTGATGACCAAGGATGGACGCACAATCCGGCTCGCTGGAACGACGAAGTTACGCGCGCCGCTAAGTTGACGGCGTACGTGTTCGTAACTCGCATTATGTTCTACGAGGCGCTCCGCCGAACAAAACCACAACTTGATCCCCTTGTGATGCCGCCCGCACCGCTGTCGAGTGCGAAGCTTGCGGCGAATACTCTAACCTTCCTTTTCGGCGAGGCACGGCGTATCTCTGGAGACTACGAAACCTTATTTACATGGGATCAGGTTTCTGAATACGCGATGATGTCTGATTCATGTGTACCACACTGGAGGCGGTTGATCGAGCACATCGAACATTTCGACGTGAGCGCGATAGACCATGATATCCTTGGGAGGCTCTTTGAAAGGCTGATCGAACCGCATGAGCGATATGAATGGGGACAGCATTACACGTCTTCGGATGTAGTCGATTTGATGCTTAGTTTCGCTATGCCCGATGGCAAAGGACCTATTCTGGACCCAGCGACCGGAGGGGGTACATTCTTAGTTCGCGCCTACGCGCGTAAAAAGTACCTCGTTCCCGAGCAGACCCACCAAGACCGGTTGCGAGAACTTTTTGGGGTGGACGTGTCGCACTTCGCAGCAACCATGGCGACAGTCAACCTTGCGATACGTAAACTTGAGTTTGAGGACAACTATCCACGTGTAAAGGCGCGGAGCTTCTTTCTAGTTCAGCCAGACGAAGAATTCATGCGCTTGCCTGCCGGTTCAGACGAGCCAACCCAGCAATCACCGGTAATGCTACCCCTTATGCGCGCGGTGGTAGGTAATCCGCCATATGTCCGAATGCACAAGCTCGGCGACGACCGGCAGCGCGAAGTAGAGAAGATCCTTGGTCGTGGCGTGCGTATACGCGCGCCGAAGCGTATCTCTGGCCTCGCCAACTATCACCTATTTTTTTGGTTTCACGCGGCGCAGTTTCTGCAACCAAACGGGACGATTGCGTTCCTAACCTCGGGCGAATGGCTTGATAGTGACTACGGTGCGGCGCTCCAACTCTGGCTGCTCGACAATTTCAAAATACACGCGTTCATTGAGAGCGGCGCGGAAGCGTGGTTCTCAGAAGCGCGCGTCGGGACCGTCGTAACCGTGGCCAGCCACTGCCCAGATCAGAAAGAGCGGGACGCGAATGTAGTGCGGTTCGTAACGCTAAGGCGCACCATCCGGGACTTGGTTGGAATTAGCGAGAACGAAGCCGCACATCTATCGGCAGTCGACCGGCTTCGTGACCGGATTCTACAGTTGACGGGCGCAAACGAGACTGACGATCTCGATTGGAGTGCTCTACCTCAAAGCGAGTTGATCCAACTTGGGGCTCACTGAAAACGATGCCAATGCTCGATCTCGAATATTCTCAAAATGTCACAAACTATCGAGGATCGGCATGGCGTTCGCGATTTCTGCGCGCGCCCAAAATAGCATTGGAACTGGCTGGGCGAAACGATTTTACCAGACTTGACAGTCTGGCCAATGTGAAGCTTGGCATCAAGACTGGATCCGACGATTTTTTCTTTCTTGAGCGCGGTGCCGAGCCAACCCACGGACAACTCGTATCGTCTCGAGGTAGCCTTAGCGTTGTGGGGAAAGACAACTGGCACGGCGTGGTTTCCTCAAAGGATCTTATCCCAGCCATCCTGAATCCCCATCAGCTTTACGACGGCGACAAGCGAACGCTGCGTATCGGGAAGCAAACCAAGCATGTCTATTTGTCACCCCGGCCCGGCGCGCTTCGGGAAGACCTAAAAGATTATGTGAGGCTGGGTGAGATCGCGGGCCTACCGCAGCAAAAGCTAGTAGCGGCAAATGCCGAAGACGTGTGGTACCGCCAGAGCAGATCGCGCGTCACCAGTCGATGGGCGCTTCCCTACAATTCAGCTTACGACTACGGCGCTTGGGACAATGAATTTGGTGCGATTCTTAACGGCCGTTTCGTAGGTGCGGAAGCGATTGAGGATCGCTACCAGATGCTTCTTGGCGCGGTCTTAAACTCCACAATGACAGCGATGTGTCGCCTCCTAGAAGGCGTTGCTACCGGCGTGGAAGGCGCGTTCGATGTCGGGCCTCCGGCTGCGAGGAAGATGAATGTCCCCGACATACGCAGGTTTGAAGCGGCGCGTGCTACCTCGGTACTCGACGCGTTTGAAGAGATGCGTGAGGCAAATGTGATGCCACCTGCGCCATCAACTGGCGGGCAAGTGAGCCCCCTTCGGAATCGTCTGGATATTGCGGTGCTGTATGCGCTCGGGATGACCACCGGTCAGGCAATCGCACTGCTAGATCGAATCTACGCAAGCTACGCGCGCTGGCGCGGCGGTGTCGAAAACGTCGAAGCGAAGATGCGGTCAAATCGGCGAGCCATGAACGCGTCGGGGCAGACCCGCACGATAACTCCAGTCGAAGCGACAGGCCGCAGGGTTTGGGATGAAATTCGACATGAAGCTGCCAATTTTCCTAGCGACTTCATTGCCGCGGACGAGGTGGTTGAAATGGTCAACATCCCGGTCGACGCGTACATACCCACTACAGAGCCTCTAATTGAGTCGGGCATCATTACCACAAAGAAGAAGAGACTCGATCTCAAGCACTACGGGCGGGTCGCTTATGCGAGAATGCTTCGGACCCTCGGATTTGCAGGCCTCTATGAGATTCCTGTATCGCATATCCGATGCGCCGCAATTGTGGCCTTGTTCGAGGCGTGCGAAGCCAAGCTGCGAACGGCGGCGCGTGAACGTGCTGAGAAGTATGTGTCTGGGAGGGAGGCCGTTGACGCGATTGTCGGCGTCGTCATACGACATTGGTTCAAGACATGCAGAGACGCAGCATTGAAACAGCCCGAAAATGTTCCTTCCAAAACCTCGAAGAACTGATGTCAATTCGTCGCATAATATTTGCGCATGTTTTGCTTTGATCTGGCTTTTTTTGTCGACTTCCCAAGCCAACGCGGACGGCTTGCAGCTCGAACAGTGGCGGGGGCACACCGTGTTGCGCTTGTCCGGTCCAATCAAGGAAGGAGCGGCCGATGAATTCGCTAGGCTCATTCCGACTGTTCCTAGTTTGCCCCATGGTATGCCTGTGTTGCTCCTTGATAGCCCCGGCGGATTGGTTGACGAGGCTTTCAGGATATCGGCGTTGATGGATTTGCATCCAATGCACACAGTTGTTCCCGACGGGGCGCACTGTGCATCTGCTTGTGCGTCGATAGTGTTCGTGGCGGGCGCATATCGCACAGTTGAAGAGGGTGGTCTCCTCGGACAGCACTCATGTTCTCTAGGCGGACAGGCCGATCAAGCGTGCAACGACAGGATCAGCAGTCACGCGGTTGACCACGGCGTCTCCTATGGCAGCATCTCCGCCTTCATCACCTACGTTGCACCCGACAAAATCGTTTGGTTCTCCCGACAAGATGCCGAAGGGTGGGGGATCACGCGTTACCCCGGAGAAGCAGAAAGCGGGTTTCAAAAGAGCGAGCCGCGAGTACTCAAGATGCTGACAGGCCGTATGCCGCTGACGCAATCGGCTTGGAGACTTGACTTTCGAGATGACGGCTTCGAGGCGTTTTCCCGAACTGCGTCAGATTATGAACGAGAGGCGCAGATCAACCTGTTCTGCGTGGAAAGGCTCCAAGGTCGTCTCTTCCTCTCGATGTACGTCACTGCGCCGGTATCAAAGCTATCAGATGCCGTCCTAGGATTGCGTGTTCAGACTGATAGCTTCCAATGGGATGACGGCGCGCCGACGATCTGGCAGGCGGACCTGTCCGTATCTGAAGTAATTACGGAGATACCTCGCGACCGGATCAAGGCGCTTCTATCGAAAGCCGGTTCTCTCCGATTTACCATTGCCTTTCGATCACCTTACCAACCTATGTTCGGTCAGACGTCGCTGTTATCAAGCAGGAAAGTACTGCGCTTCGCGGCGAACCACTGCGCTAACAGTGCGACTACGCCGCTCCAATAACTGCCAGTCGTGATTTGCCTACGTCACGCAAGGGTTGACCGGATGAGAAAAGGAGGAGGCGAGCGAATTATGTCGGGATGGCCGCGTCCATACTGGGGAGGGCCGGAGATTGCCGACCTCTTCGCTTAGGATCGGATGAAATGCCACCCCAAGTCGCCCTCAAGGGCTTTGCGATATGGGGTGGAAACCTGCGCGGGAGCCCTACGAACATATTCCTCGGCAAGCGAGAATTCCTCGCTATTGAGACTGCGAAAGTGGGCCAAGACCTCGATATATGTCGGTACGATTCCTCTTTCTGTCCGGAACCCCGGCTTCAAGTTAGTCCAGACGACCGCATCTATGCCCTTCTGATCGCCCCATTCAGCGACCCGCCCGGAACACCGGCCGTAACGTCTATTGGACGCTCGATCCCACCAGCCAATGCCATACCTGATGTTGGGTTCATCGATGCCCTCACGCTTGGCGAGATCACGCTTGGCTGCCTCCAGCGTATTCGCTTTCATTGACGCCCAAAGCGCTTGGGACATTTCTTGGGCGTCTACAACGACAAGGGTCATCCGACGGTAGCTGGACTCACGAGCAAACTCGAGCGGGAGAAGCGGACCATCAGTCTTCCAATCACTTTGCAGGGGTAGATCTCCGGGTTTCCAGCAGAGCGAGCCCCAACCTAAGCAAGCGATTGTCAACGTTCTCTCCCGGTGTGATTGGAGGCGGGTAAAAAGCGCACATTAGGCCGGTTGGGCTACTACGAAGTCAACGCCAAGCCCTACCCGAGCGACCTCTCGGGCGACCAAGAGTTCAATTTCTACTTCTGCTATCTCTGGCGGGATCGGAGTAGCTGCTTCTGCGTTGAGGCGACGGCTTCTCGTGCGGTCCCGGATTGCGCCTACTGCCCTTCGCATCGATAGTGGAACTAGGGACAGAATTTCCTCGTTGACGCTCGACGCAACCTGTTGAATGTCCGGAACTGCCTTCGCCTCCAGTCGATGATTAATTATATCGCTTAAAGCCTCGAACGACAGGGTTTTTACTTTGCGCGGTTGCGAGCAAAAGAACCCGACCGGAAGGGCATCGTCGTAAGCTACGTTATGTTGTTTGTTATCGGGCAAAGGACCGATGTCGCGAGGTGAAAAGAATACAGACCGCGCTGCCACTTTGGCAGCATTGTAAGCTTGATCAAACGCTGCCACCGTCCACAGCGCAGGAGCCGCATAGTAGACCCCGGCTGGGTACTGCTTCTCCAAGTCTATAAGCAGCGCATGTTGCTTGGATAGGTCCTTTCTCATCAGGCCAATTCGGAAGAACGGCGTTGTCAATCCGGGGCACTGCCCGCAAGTAATCTCGAACGCACTGTTTCTTTTCATTAACTCTGGCAGCTTGAACTGAAAAAAAAGAGGCGTCGCTGGAAAATTTAGCTTTATGTCGAAACCTAATTGAGCTTCCTGGATCAAGTTGGGAAATTGCGGCGCGCCGACGGGAGGTGTCGCCGAAGATCGGATAAGGTTCTCAGTAAAAGCATAACCGAAAGAGAATTCAGTGTAGCCAATTTTCATTTTGTTGGTCCAAACGGCGTGCAGCGCGTTAGCTGATATGCGCTTCGGGATCGGACAAGAGCGGCAACCGGTTGACAGGCGTGCTAATCGACGACTCACGCAACGCTTCCACGAACTCTGCGGTTGTACGGGTTAGCCGCAAACCGATCACCGTAGCCAGAATGTAAAGCCAAGACCCAGATTTCTGGGAAGGGAGAAGGCTAGATTGCTCTATAATATTGTCAATTTCGTCGCGATCTTTCGGAATAGAGGAATGGTCGTGGAATACGGTGCATATCATCGACAACTCATTCAACGCATCGCGCTTTTGGTCTATTTTTTCTGGAGAATAAAAGCGGGCATCATTGCTGTGCGATACCATTGCAGCGGCGTCGCAAGCACGTACGAATAATGTTTCGTCTTGCTCTCGCTGGACATCGCCGTGGCACATTGTCGCCAGTTGCATTTTGTCGATATCAAACGTCGTTTCGTCTTGCGCCGTCATGCCTTTGAGGAGGAAAGGGCAGTCTTTCTCCCTCATCTCAGCGTTATATTTCCTTCCTAACTCAACGTTGTAATCGAAATCTCGATCAAGATAATCCCGTTGCCGCGTTAGCTCATTGATTTGAAGTTCGTTGACAATTAGAACGGCAGAGACCAGCGCTGCGACATACCACACATAGTCGATGGAGCGTAGAAGGGGGATCCTCCATCTCGGCCTGAAACGCCCCAGCACTATCGGATAAAGCGCGGCGTGCCAGAATGCTATCGAGCAAGAAGCGAATACGATGAACGTAAGTGATAGGTTAAATGCCTGTCGAGAGGCAAACCTGATAGACATCCCGTCGTTATTTTCGAAAAGGCGATAGGCAAACCATGCGAGCGCTGAACATATGAACACTCTCACAATGCGATCAAGTCGCACGAGAGAACGGGTCGACGCCCCGACTCTATGAAGAAAACTCATTGCCCACCCCGCAGCGCATAAGACGCTGACCTTTGGTACTTTTATCAATATCGCTTCCGGGTGCAAGACCGAACCCAGTGCGCCGCAGCGCGATTTCTACCATTATTCAAGACGCTTACGATCCGCGCCTTCTCCTCCGGCAGCCATTCGCGCCGACGACCGGAACCCGTGAACACCTCGAACCGGCGCGCAGGCTCGGGATCGCTGGATTTAAGCGTAAGCTCTGAAATCGTCATGTGTCGAAGCCCTCAAAGGCTCCAACATCCTCGCTCAGGCCGACCTCCGAAAGGTGCCGCCGGAACAGCGCTTACCTTACGATGCCGGGAGAGTGAGGTTAAGCCTCGTTTTGAGCAACGGGCGATGGCGAACCTCAGGGTATACCCCCGCGTGACGTAACACCGCTGTAGTCATCAGGCGTAACATCTGGGTTGACATCGACTATTTGTGACAGGGTAGCGTCAGGCCTAAACCTTGAGGTGACAGGCTATGGCTCGCATCGGTTACGCTCGCGTCAGCACTGCTGACCAAGACCTCGAAACGCAGCTCGTCAAGCTGAAAGCTGAGGGGTGCGAGGTCATCCGCTCGGAGAAGGTGTCGGGCTGCAGCCGTGACGGCCGGACCGAACTGGCAACGGTTTTGGAATTCCTTCGTCCTGGTGATGAGTTGATGGTCACGCGCCTCGACCGGCTAGGCCGCGATACGCGCGACGTTCTGAACCTGATTTACGAGTGTGAGCAGAAGGGCGCTTTCGTCACCGTGCTCGACCCGCACGTTTCCACGCGCGGAGAAATGGGCCACATCGTGCTGACAGTGCTTGGCATGGTCGCGCAGATGGAGCGTCGTTTCATAAAAGACCGGCAGCACGAGGGAATTGAGAGGGCAAAGGCTGTAGGTGCCTACAAAGGGGGCAGGCAGCGTCTTGACAGGAATAAGGTGCTGGCCCTTCGCGATGACGGCCAGAGCCCGACGCAGATCGCGAAAGTAGTCGGCTGCTCAAGGATGCAGGTTTACCGTATCCTCAATGCGCCTGCGGTGGCAGCATCATGAAGCCTTCAGGTGCATCGAGGCCCTGCCACGGCTAAAGGCTTACGCTTACGGCGCTGGCATCGCCTTCCGCCGTCAGGGTGCGCTATCCTCGGCTACGGCGAGCACACCTGAATTGACCGCTCAAAACGTTTTGCTCAAACACGTTGTGGAGTATCATGCGCTTGTAGTCATCAGCGTCGTTCCCGCCGCAATAGAAATCGGCTCGCGCGGAGGCACTATTGTGACTGAGCTTACAAGCGATCTCCGTGTCCCGGCGGCGCAGTACGTTCGTATGTCAACCGAGCACCAGCGCTATTCTCTTGAAAATCAGGCCGCCGCCATTGCGGAATATGCCGCCCAAAGAGGGTACGCCATCGTCCAGACCTATGCCGATGCGGGCAAAAGCGGCCTGAGCCTGAAGGGCAGAGACGGACTTCAGCAATTGTTGGCCGACGTAGTGACCGGACAGCATTCTTATTCAGCGATCTTGGTCCTGGACGTCAGCCGATGGGGCCGATTTCAGGATTCGGACCAATCCGCCCATTACGAATTCATCTGTCGGGACGCCGGGGTCGCGGTCGAGTATTGCGGCGAACCATTCGAGAACGACGGCAGTATGGTCTCGATGATAGTTAAGAACCTGAAGCGGGTGATGGCCGGTGAGTACAGCCGCGAACTGTCTACAAAAGTCTCAAGGGCGCAAACACAGCAAGCACGACTTGGATTTAGACAGGGCGGTGGGGTGCTCTACGGGATAAGACGCCTGTTGGTCAGCGAAGATGGAGAGCATCGATTTCTCCTCGGTCCAGGCGAGCAAAAAGGCCTAAGCACAGATCGCGTTGTCTTTGTGCCCGGTCCTCCGGATGAAATCACAACCGTGCGCCGCATTTTCCGGATGTTCGTTAGCCAGCATCTAACAACGACAGTTATCGCACGAAAACTGAACGTTGAAGGTGTCCCTGCAACAAACGGTCAGGCTTGGACCCAAACCCGCGTCAGAACCCTGCTCACAAGCGAGTTGATGGTAGGATACTACGTCTACAACGTACGAACACGGCGGATGAAAGGACCATCCCGACCAAATCCTCCAGACCTATGGATCAGAACACGGGTGATGGACCCGATTGTTGATACGAAACGCTTCGCGAAGGTTCAACAGGAGATGAGGCGCAAAGTCGGCAATGCCTATGCGAAGACGGACATGATCGATAGGTTGAGGCGGCTTTTCAGGGAGAAGGGAAAGCTTTCTCAGGGAATAATTGATGCCTGTTCATACACGGCTTCTTCGAGTTCGTATGTTAATCACTTTGGTAGTCTCGTTGCATCCTATGAACTCGTTGGATATAAATGCCTGTGGCAGCAAGGCCTTAGATATACGGATGACTATCTAATTGACGGGATACGAAGACTCCATGCCGAGTTTGGATATGTCACAGCTAAAATGATCAATGCAGACCCAGACCTCCCAGTGGCTCGTGTGTTCACGTTCCGATTTGGTTCGTTAATCCGGGCCTATGCGCTGGCGGGCTTTCCTTCAACTGTATATGAGTCCGTTCGTGCAGGTATGAAAAGGGCGACGGCACAACCTCACAGCAAGTTTAAGTGGGGTTTTACGAATGACCAACTTCTCGATGGACTCCGACGCCTACACGCGAATTTTGGGTATATCACCTCTTCGCTCATCAATTCGGATCCAGATCTTCCTGCTGCTGGTGTGTTCAGATCGCGGTTTGGCTCGATACTCCAGGCCTATGCGTTGGCAGGCTTCCCAACTACCCGATCAGAGTCACGCTCAGCGGCGCGGAAAAGAGCGAGGGAGCTTTTAGAGGCTGCTGAACGCCAGAGCAAGCGCAAGTGAACTTGGCTTGTGGAACCATTCTGATCACTGGATATCGATATCTGTGTCGTGCAAATACTGGCCCCGCGCTACCTTGGTCAGGTTTTTCTATCCGATTGGCAAACGAGTACCGCCTGTGTTTGGCAGGCTTGCCCCGCCCCCACTTTGAGTTGATCTCGGCAGCGCTCATACGGGTAACCTCCGACGCGAAAAAGGTCAGCAGGGAAGCTACAGGCCTCCACGCGTTTCAAATAAGAAAGGGTGTTTAATTAATTCCATTTGTTCTCCGCACCGACCTTGTGGTCAAGTCGATCAAGGCAGCGGGCAAGATGGTCGATAGAGAACTTCCCCGTGCCGCCGGTGACAATCGCGGACACCTCGAGCTGCTTCATACCAAGCATCTCAGCCGACTTCGCCTTAGTCAGGCGGCGGCGTTTGATAATGGCGCGGATCTTGCGGGTCAGCTCGGCTTTGAGCAGTTCCTCTTCAGGATCGTCAAAACCCAAGTCCGCAAACACGTTGCCGCTGCTGATGTCGGCCGTGATTTCTCTTTTCATGACGTTGGTCCTTCTCATAGCTTTCGAGGTAGCGGTCCTCGGCCGCCTTCAATCACGCCATCACAAGGTTGCGCCCGGTTCGGGCGGCCAATACCGCACTGGGCGAACCCCGATGCGGCCTGCACCCCGTATGCCCTAACTGGCAGCCCGGGCATTCGAGCTAACTAGCCCATTCGGTTCGCCACTTTCCATCAACCCCTTGGACCAAGACTTCTGCTGCATGCCCATCTCTCCCGAGACGAGAATGCGCCGCGTTAGGCGAAAACTCAAGAAGAAGGGAGGAGCGTTTACGCTGCTGCACCTAGGGTTTCCGTCTCGACGCGCTAAAGCTCACGCGTGGACTGGTATTTCGGAGCAAAGTGCGTAAAGGATCTCCGAAGCTACGCACCTTAGGAGCCATCTGTGACAGATAACGTTTTGAACCCACAAACCCAATTGCTCGAACTCACAGCAGATATTGTCTCTGCTTATGTCAGCAAGAATGCTGTACCGGTCGCATCACTCCCCGAACTGATTCAAAGCGTGAATTCCTCACTGTCGAAAATTGGGCATCCGGTCGAGCCCGAGAAGCCACTTCAGCCTCCCGCGGTGAACCCGAAGCGGTCTGTGTTCCCCGACTACATCATCTGTCTTGAAGATGGGAAGAAGTTCAAATCGCTTAAGCGCCACCTGAGTGTGCGGTACGACCTGACGCCCGATGAGTACCGGGCCAAGTGGGGATTGAAGTCGGACTATCCTATGGTAGCGCCAAACTACGCGGCCCAGCGGTCGGCGATGGCCAAGTCCAGCGGGCTTGGACGAAAAGCAGCGGCTAAGCCAGCCAAGCGTCGAAGCAAGGCGCAGGTCTGATTGTTGGAGGACTGGGGGCAAAGGACAATGCCAATCCTGCCATTAGTTCCGCACGTGAGTAGGTACCGAGGCGGCAAGCGCGACCTTCAGCTCAAGAACGCCCAAGCCAACGCACTTGCTCAGCGCGTAGCCGAGCATGTTAACAAGCTCATCGCCGATGATCCTCGTGAGCTTCAGCAGTATTTCTTCGCCAACATTGCTCGTGACCTCGGCGTAAGCGTCGAGGTCGTCCGAGGGGCGATTTCGGACGGCGGACACAACGGGATTACGATTCGCATCGACGCTGAAGACCGAATTGCACTAGCTCGTTATAGGCATGGATGACCTGCAGCTTTCCGATATGCCGTGCATTGTCGCGGTCATCCGGTCAGCTCGCTCAAAGATTTTGAGCACGCAGGGTGGGAGCTAATCCAATAATAGGGGGTTGAGCATGGTTTCTTATGCTGATCGGAAAGAGGCGGTTCGAGCCGTTCTCAAATATTGTGCGATGCAACATCAGACAGTTCGGTACGGGGTGCTTGGAAAGGCTGTGGGTATCCCTGCACAAGGACCTTGGAAGTCACTTCTTGATGAAATTAGCCGGGAAGAGACGCCCGACATAACGTTCTTGGTGGTCAACAAAGACGGACTATCGAGCCAAATCGACTTCAAGGATGCGAGGCCTGCCACCGACAAGCAGAAGGGACACGCCGCAGACATAATGGAGGCTGTGTTCGCACACTACGCCGCCTGATAGCGGCTCGAGGTTAGGCAGCGTCCGCTTCGGCTTCTTCTGCGATGAGACGATCCAACTCGTCCGCATCGTCCATCACGACGCCATCGCGCTTGAAGCGCACTGGCATGGCACCGAGACTGTGCCAGTGGTCGGCAATCTGGGCTGCCTGTGTAAAGCTCGCCGCCTCTCTGATTTCCCAACGACCATTCACACTTGCCGAAACAGTCAATCGCATAGCGATTCTCCGTTAAAGATATCCCAACCATGCTACACGAATTTGATTAAAAGCGCCACTTTGCGCCCGGCCAGCCTCGACCCGGCCCGGGCGAAGCCTGTAGTCATCGGGGCCACCCAGTGGCTTCAGCGCGAATGGCCTAGGTAAGGGGCTGAAAGTGGCGGCCACCACCTTCTGGCCGCGCCACAATGTTGTCGGCTCGCATCAGCACCTATCTTTTCTTGCTTCCATAAGGCCGTTGGTTAGTCGGCTTTAGCGAGATGCCTTCGCTGGCAGATTTGCTGTAGACCGCGTCGGGTGATCGACCGAGCTTAATCCCAATGACGCGCGTCGGTGTGTTTTCCTTTACGAACTGCTTGAGCTCTCTTATGTCTTCCTGGGACCATGGTTTGCCATTGTTCTTTGGTTCTTTAGCCATCCGTGTGCTCCTATTGAGTACATGCCATTGAAGGTATGCACATGGGAGACAAGCGGGCAAGCTCAAACAATGCTCGAAGTACGATAAGTTTACGGTATTATTGAAAGCAAAATTCTTGTAAATTCTGCCACCTGCGCGGCTTGTGGTCCGGCTCCATGTGTGTTTACTTTCGGCTGGGTTTCAGCGGGAGTGTGCCAGTGGATATTACAAAACTCAGTGAGAACGGTCTGAAGTCGTTTCATCTGTCTGTTCAGAAAGTAGCCGAAGCCGACGCAGCGAACCCGCAGAAGAGCGATCCGTACTACGGGGTGTCGGAGTATGCCGATTGGGCACAGATCCGCGACGAAATCGAAGCCGAATTGGAACGCCGCGGGATCACGTTCGATCCTGTTGTGTGGTAGTTGCGATCTAATTCCCAACAATGCTGGCGGCATTCAGGCACCGTCAGGAACGGCGCTTCGCTCGAGTCTGGAGAGGGACGCACCTTGGCCGCTGACATGACCGAAAACGAATTTCACGACGTACTCGACCATCTTACGCCCCGGCCGTTCTCGACGCTCGAATTTATTCGTAAGCTGGGTCAGCACCACCCTGCGACTTGGCAAGAGATTGAGCAACGGTATGGCGCTGGTGGCGTCGGCGCTAAAACTCACTTCAGTGCCTATTCTCGGATAGCGCACACGCTGGCGAAGTTTGCTCGCAAGGGACTCCTCGAAAAATTGGATTACCGACCGGCTCCGAGAGGCTACGGTAGCCCCGTGATCCGCTATTGGACAACCCATTTTGGGTCTGACGGCCAGCTCTTCCCCAATGAGGTAGGCGATGATGATGAGTTTTGGGAGGGCGCTCGAACAAAGGTGTTTGTAAACGCCTACGAACGAAACCCTGAGGCTCGGGCTGCGTGTCTGCGGCATTTTGGTCTGGCTTGCGTCGCGTGTGGGGAGGATTTCGGCAAGAAATACGGAGCGCACGGACAGGGGTTCATCCATGTCCATCATCTAGTGCCCCTGAAAAAGATAGGTCGCGAGTATCAAGTGAGGCCCACGAAGGATTTGCGTCCGGTGTGTGCGAACTGCCACGCAATGATTCACCGTCGAGAACCAATTCTGACCATTGAGCAGTTGCAAAAGCTGATCGACGCGTCTCGGTAAGGTGTCGGTTTTAGGCTCGGCCGTAGTTCAAAGCGGCTGTGAGTGCCGGGTTCTATCAGAGGTTCTAAAAGGCAAAAGGGGAAGAGATGCCGCTAAAGGAACAGGGCGTCGTCGACGCTATTGAGACATGCTTGCGGGGAAACGGCTCTCGGACCTGAAAGCTCTCAAGGCCGGAGCTCGTGGTTTATGATATAGCTGCTAAGCGTACGGCCACAGGTGAGCGTTGGCTGATTGAGGCAAAGGGCGGCGCGTACTCGGGAGCCGATAGCTCGAACGACGCTTGGTCAAGGACCGGTGCAGCGTTCCAAATGACCGCCGAATGGCGGTTTCAGAAAGACATTCCCGGCGACCGTTTTGCTATCGGCATCCCATCCTCTCGGTGGTTGACATACACGTTGGTCGGATACTGCCAGCGCTGGACTACCTCAGCATTTCAGTATTTCAGGTGAGCGACGACGGAAGGGTGGCTTTTGCCGAGAACGTTCCCCGAGCAGTCTGACCATCGTCGATCCACTCCCATCTGCGCGTTGAAGCCGGGCAGATTGCGCTCTGGTGAAGATACGACCTAAAGGATGGGATACGTTTCCAGAACGCTTGAGACCTCGTCGTTGGCAAGCAGGTCCGCAAACACCTTTTTCTCGGCCCCGTCTAGCGCCTCGACAAGAGTGCAGATCTTCGGAAGTCGTTTCGACATGCGAGCAAGATCAACGCGGTGGATCATGAACCGGTAAGCGGAGCGAGGATGGCTATTCATTCTGCCCAACCAGTTTCTCAACTGCTTATCGAGTTTCGGAAAGGCAGCATGCTCGCAATCGACAAAGCCCCTCATCCGCAATGCTGTGACGGCATCCACGCCCGTCATCGCGTCGCCACGCTCTCTCGCTTTGAGGTACTTTGCAACACTGGAGCCATACCCAAGCATCTTCGCCGAGGCAAACTCGGTCCTGCCTGCCATGCCCATTGACACTACCCAAACCTGAACACGAGCGGGAGCAATGTCATCGTCGTCAAGCACGTGATCGGCGTACGTCCCCGACAATTCATGAAGCCGTGAAATGACTTCGATCCAAGTCATTTTGCCGAGAGGGTCCCTTCCAAGGCGAAACTTCGGTTGAGGCATTGGGCGATCTCCTTTAGGTGCGAAATTTAGGCCCTCTAATATCATGAGATTCTAGAGGGGTCAATATGGGCCACCTATCAGTCTCGGCCTCTCGGGTGGGCACATCGGCGGAACGCACGCGAGCTGTGGGCAATCAAAGAGAACTGATCTGCAGGACGGCGGGTGCCGAAACCGGCTGGCCAGAGATTGTCAAATGAGCTTCGGACCCCAACTAACAGCATGCAAACCTCTAGGCAGGCCGGTCAACTAGGGCCTGCCCAAGGCTGCAATTTGGCTCACTTTCGATTAGCGATGGCGAGGCGTGACCCAGCGAGCGCTTCGGCTCGACTAACCGAACACCCCCTGAGGCCGTTTCGCGCACTGGCGGCCCCTGTACGGCCTGAAAAACACCTATCGAGGCGCTAAGCCGGGGGTGATTTTTCGCCTTTCAACGCTTGCAACCTTCACGTGCCTTGATGCATATTACAACCTTGCGCGTCAGCCCCCGGCGATTAGGTCGCGCATGCGCCGAAACTGGGCGTCGTCAATGACGCCATCATCGAGGAGCTTTTTCAAGCGCTCCAGTTTGTCGACTGGATCAAGGTGCGCTGGCTGAACGATTGATCGCTGGATGCCTGAAAGGTTCTCAATCCGAACCCGTTGAACATCGTTGGCGACAAGGTTGAGTCCAGACTCGCCGCCATTGGACCAGCCGGGGTCTTTGCTGATGTGGACGGCCATAAACGCCCAGATGAGGCAACCCAGCCAGACAATGCCGGTGCCAGAGAGCGTTGTGCAGAGGACTAGGATCAGCCACCTATTCGGGTGGCCCCGCACGAACGCGATGATCGCTGGTAGCTCATAAACGATTGCCAGTATGAGGAAGAAAATGATAAACGCGATTCCTGCATCGAGGTTGTCGTCGGCCGCGTAGACGGGGGTCGATGTTGCGACCGCTAGAACAACAGCGGGCAGGATTGCCTTGCGCGGGAAGATACCTCTGAAGTTCATGATCCCATCTGCGCCCTAGTGACGCCAAGCAAAACCACGAAACTACCCAGCCAAATCCAAAGGGGTGTCCAGGACAGGCGCATCACGAAACTGCGATGAAGCAAATAGCCCACTGGGATCAGGAGCAGAAATGGCACCATAACCTTGGTAGGGCTGACGATGTTCACCCGCCGCAGCTCTTTGGCGTCGAGGAAAACCAGCAGCAGCGACACAATCAAGGTAGCAAATCGGACTACGTTGATCATCCTAGGCAGGTCACCGGAGCCACCTGCGACGGCCATCGCGGTGACCAGGACCGCGCCGAGGAGGGGAAGAAACGCCAAGAGGTAAGCATAGGCCTTAGTTGGCTCTGGTATTGCCGATGCACTAGGCCCTGCACGTCTCTTTTCGGCCGTGCCCGGCAATTGAGGCGGCCCCGAGACCGGCGGGAGCGGCGGTGGCGGAGTCGGCTGGGGTATCTGCAATTGCGTCTCATTCGCGGGCTTCCACTGCTGCCCAAAACTCGCCGTCCAAACTCTCGTACCTGCATCGATCAACCGGTTCGCAAGCATCAGGTTGAGGTCTGTCTCGCTCACCGGCCCAACATGAGTGCCGTCCTGCTCATAGTACCATTCAGTCATTCCCATCCCCGTACTGTGCCCTCGGTCCATTTACATATTATAATTGATAAACTCAACGCTCGAATTCCTCGATTGGTGGCCGCATGGAGATGCGAAAACTGGTCGGGGAGAATTTCGCGCGCCTGCGCGCAGCCAGTGGCCTCACGCAGGAGCAGGTTGCTGAGCGCGCCAATGTCAGCCAGCAGTATGTGAGCGGCCTCGAGCGGGGTGAGCGGAACCCGACCATCGAAACTCTGCAGGCCATCGCGAGCGCGCTTGGCGTTAGCCATGTCGAACTCGTCAGACCGATTGATCAGGCCGGTTCGTTGACCGAGCCGCCTCCCGAGTCATCGACCAAAGAATAGCCGTTACCGAGTCGGCCTCAGGCGCGTTGCCGTCGAAAACCCCGAGCAAGTATGTCGCCTTGTCGTGTTGCTCGGCGTCGTTACCAGCTGGATACCGACAAACTGCCAGCAACAGTTTTCCCTCAAGATCGCTTGCTGCATCCAAGCGCCGGATTTCATCCAAGGTGGCAGCGCGCCGGAGTTTGACAGGGTCGGTTTCACGGCTGACTCGGGCGAGGTCGGAGAAAGCGGCGCAGTGCTCGCACATGGCTTTCATTAGGGCCGGAGCCACATCTTGCCAGCGTTCCTCGAAGGTGCTGGTAGCAGCTTCGCTTGCTTGGCTGCGCATCAAGGGCAGAGCGGGCGCGAGCCCCAGTGCCGATAATGCTCTGATTAACGCCCGACGTGACAACAGGCGGCTGCGCATCAGTATTCCTCCGAGAGCATGATGGTCAAAACGCGAGTGGTGACTGCCGGGTCGGCTGGGTCATCCGAGCCGAACTGCATGGATTTATCGTAGTAGTCGATCTTCCAGATGACCGTCTTGCCGCCGACTTCGATCACGGCGCAGTCGTGCTCGCCGTGGGGGTCGTTGTTCTGGTCGAAGTGATCAAAGCTGGCGACCGCCGCGATGATGGCGGCACGGATCTCTGCGCGAAGGCCGGTGATGCCGACGGTCAACACGACGCGACCGCCTTGCCCTGTTTTACGCAGGCTGTCGTTCAAGCCAGCGATACGCTGTTGCCGGTTGCCCAGTCCACATGTCCCGCTGAAATTGCATTCCGCTGCCATCAAGCGAATCCTTCATCCTGGCCGCTGCCGCGACCGTGTTCCTGCCGATGAATGTTGGGAGGGTGGGCGGCAGCCTAAGCGATGCCGCCCGGTCGATAGCTCAATCCCGGTGATCTGGGTGAAGCAAGGCGATGTGGTTCGGCTTGCGGGTGAAGGCAGGCATTTCGAGCCAATCGCGCCAGCGCAGCGTGAGATCTTCGGGGCTGATCTTGGTGACGGTGGCCTCGTACCATCCCTGAAACGCGCCCTCGGTGGCTAGGACAAGGCTGCCGACCTCGATCTTGTCCCAGTCGGTCGGCCGATGCGGTTCAGGTCGCTTTGGGCCGCCCTCTGGCGCGGCTCCGCCGGAGGCCTTCTTCGATTTGCCGGGCGCGGGCCGATCATCGGCGGCGCGGGTTGGAAAGCGGTAGCCGGGCGGCAGGTGCGTAGCGATGGCGTCGTACACCGTGCGCTTCACGAACGGCACAAAGGCGCGGCCGCTCTCGAACACGCGGCCCTGCGGCAGCTTATCGGCCAGACCTTTCAAGTCGCTGGCATCGGCAACAGGCAGGGCAGCCATTCCCATCATCCCTGCGGCTTTCTCCGCCAAGCCGACTTCGGCCTCGCCAAACCACGACGCGTGCGCCTTGCCCCCCTCATCGAGGCCTAGCACGATAAGGGCGGGCAAAGCGGCAGCGGGCGCGCCGGTGGAACCTGCGAAATGAGTCATTTCAGATCTCCAAAAGGAAAGGGCCCCAGATGGGGCCCTTGGTTTCGATTTCAGATGATGATCGGCGGTGTGGGCCTGAGGCCACTGCTGGCAAAAGCCGGGCATAACGCCCCATTTCGAAAGTGCCCAACAGCTCACCTTTCGGCGGTTTTAAGGGTCAAAATTGCCCGACCGAATGCGGCATAGCATATAGGACTATATACCTATTGTCAAGACCCCCGCTTTAAATCAGCCACCAGCGGCAGCGTGACGTCCCGTCGATGCCCCCCTTTTTCACAAGCTAGACGGCAGTGGGCCCCAGCCAGTGTCGATGCCCACCAAGCGGTTTTTTGGCCGCTCGGTGGAGCCCTTGAACGTGAGTTTCGCGCTCCTGATCGAAGCGCTAAAGCTCCTGCAGCCAACGGGAAGTTATTTTAGCGTCGCGGGATTTGGGCTCACTGACGATCACTCGAACTTTGAATCCGTGCTCAAGATCGAACATCTCAGAGCTCGAAACCTTGACCTGCCCGTTCTGCCTCATGATATCGACTGCTCCCCTCGGCAGAACCTGCAATACCAACTTCTTTATGAAATAGTCGGGTTCGAGCCGTGCGCGGCGGTTGACGAGTTCTCCATAATATTCAGAGATCAACCAGCGGACCCTTTCTGAGCACCGCTCGCAGTTGGGGTCGTACATGGATGGCAGCACTTCTTCGAACCACTCTGCCCAACACATCGGCGGATATACCGCACCCTATTCTGCGAATTCGCCGATCAGAGCGTCGAATAGCCGGATCAGGCCCTTTGGAACGTCGCCCTTTGGGGAACTCTCTTTGGCTTCCTTCGCCAGCCATAGGACAAGGGCGCGTTGATCGGTAACGGTTTTGATCTTGTCGCGGGAGATCTGAGGCGTCTTTTCAGTCATTGTCTTCTCCATCGAGGGTGTGTGACCGCTGGCCACATCACCCTTTACCCGCCGCTCCCTTGAATGATGGAGGCCGTGACCCGGAGCGACTGCCCTCCGGGTGCCTATACGATGTCGCTGAGGTACGCCTTCTCGGCTCGGCGTCCTTCCATTTCCGAATGTGTTCTTGGAAGGATGAACATCGCATCCACCCCGGCGCGAGGCGTCTTTATGCCTTTCACACCGTAGTCCACGACGAAGGGAAGATTGTCTTGGATGGGCCATGCATCGATGTACCAAAGTGGGCGATCACGTCCTGTGTATCGAATTTGTTCGTGGTCGAAATGGTTGTCGAGCGTGGTTCTCATTCCCGTGCCGGGAGGCGTGAGGGCGATAGCGTGGACATGTCGCCCATCGTTAAGCACAATGTCGCGGAAGTTTTGCCTGTGATACTTGTGAACTGGGTAATCAGGGCTGCAAATCCATAGCGGCATTGCCGTAACCGGCACATTCCTCGGTTTTCGAAAGCACCATCGCAAAACCTTCGCGTACACCGCCTCTATCGTGTCCTGCATCTGTTGTTCGACATTCTGTGGGGACCCACTGAGTTGGTTGAACATGAAGGTCAGCAATGTCGGCTCCCAACCGCATGCAATGCGGTCGGTAGCCATGCGGGTATAGCCGGTAATAAGGCCTCTGATCATCGAGGGCGGCACCATGTTCTCCATCGCTGTGGTCTCCCGTTTCGTTGTGGGTTTGCTTCGAGTGCTTTGGGGTGTGGCGGTGGGGGTGTGTTCCCTTTGGGGATGTCTTCCCTGTCAGGGGGTCGTGAAGTGGTCTCTACGGTCACACCCTCGAAGGCTGCCCGGCCACTCCCACGCCCGAACCCGCCCATATGCGTTGCCTTCTGAGCAACGACACTGGCAGCCTCGAAGAACAGGTCGGCGCTGCGTGGCGACTCCACGGCAGGCGTTGCTGTTCGATGCTTTGAATTGGGATTGCGCCGAAGCGACCTCAGCCCTTTACGGGCGAGATGGCGACCAGAATCGAAGTAAGGTCACCATCTCGGCTGCATGTTGGTTAGTCGCTGAGAGTGCGGCTGCTTGTCTTGACCTCGGCGACCTTCACCGCGACAAACCTGCGAAATCCATCGTGAAGGGTACCGGCAGATTCGAACCAAAGAGACAGTAGCTGGTGCTCAGGTGACTCAAGAATCGTTGAGAGCTGCTCGTCGGTGACTTCAATATAAAGCACATTGGCCCCGTCACGCTTCAACTCAGGCTTCGTTGAGGCAGAAATAGGCTCTGCTCCGTTTTCGCTGTTTGAGCCGTCATCAAGGTCGGCGAAAGGATCGTCGGCGGCCGCTGGCTCGTAATCCATGCGCAAAAGAGCCTTCTCTTTGGCTGTCTTGCCAAGGTATGGCAGTTCTTTGCATGCTGTCCGATAGAGCTTGTCGATGCCTTTGCGCTCGAGTTCCTGAAGGATGTTTTCGGGCCGGACCTTTCTGAGTTGACACAGTTCCAAACCGCGCGCGAGCTTGTAGGCGCGGTCATAGTCGTGGGACCAGCCAAAGACAAACCTCATGACCAAAAGCAGGGCCTTAGGGCGGTCTTTCCCTGTTCGGATAGAGTGCTTAGTAGCTTGAGACGCATTTGCTACCTCAACAAAGTCCTTCCAAAGTGCGTAGCTGCGCTCAATTTCGTAATAGGCTGCATACGCCGCTGCAGCGGTCGCGTGTAACTTTGCTCTGTATTTCTTCTCTCGGGGTGGGGTCTGTGCGCGGCACGTCAGCAGAACTGAGATAGGCGAAGTGCGTGCCTCTTCCACGGAAGGCACATCGATAGCTTTGATTCGATCTTTCCCGCCTGCGTGATCTTTGGAGATAGCCTGCAAAGTTTGCGTTACGCAAAGTTCTGAGGTGGATGAAGGCGGGGCGATCAAAACGTTATGGACTGAGTCGCCATCAACAAGGGTTGTGGCAAACGCACCTGCGGCAAAGGGCGTTGGCGAGACGATGCTCTCGCGGATAAGCTCATTAAACCTACGTCTGCGTTCAGCTGGGTTGGGTACCCGAACTGAGTTGATGCGGGTCGGAGCCTTCATCGTGCGCTCCTCTCGCTGGTGGAAGCGGACGTATTCTGCCGAACGAAGGCCAACAGATCGGCGTAGCGATAGCTGACTGAAGCGCCCACTTTCACGAACTTTGGGCCAACTCCTGTGACACGCCAATTCTGCAGGGTCTTTAGGCTAACATTCAGAACGACTGCCGCCTCCTTGGTGCGCAGCAGGTCGTCGAGGCGGTGCCGCCGTGAAGGCGTCGCAGTGCCATAGTGTGGGAGGAATGCGCTCGCGTCAGTTCCCGCTTGGGTGGCCGCCACAAATGCTAGTCGCATCAGGCCCGCGCGGAATGCGGCGGTGGGGTCTTTCTTCGGGGATTTCATGGATGTAGCTCCCTTGAGAAGGAGCCGGGCTGGAGACAGCATCGTATAAAAAAGCCGTCCGCCAGCCCGACTCAACATTTGAGTTCGGACTTAGCGAGACGGCCGTCCGGTCATCCGGTGATGCTAGTTAGGCACCATGACCTTGTCGCAGCTGACCGGGCTGTAGCGACAAGGCTCGCTGTCTCCAAGTTGAGCCGCAGGCCCAACGCTTGCCTAAAGGGCAAGACGGACCCAAGAAGGACCCGATGGCAGCAACGTAGTAACGCCTGTTTCGTGTTTCAAGGCTGGCTAGAACGAATCGTTGAGGGCTGGCGCTTCGTTCTGACCCCTTAGGTCGTTTGCGGGAAGAGCAATTTTGAGATTTCAGTGCTCACAGCCTGTGCAGCTGAGGCCAACGCTTGATCGGGGCGATGGATATATCGAGACGTCACGCCTCTGCCTTTGTGACCAAGCAACCCCGCTATCGTACCATCAGAATAGCCTAGGCCCGACGCTGCCGACGCAAAAGTATGCCGCAGTGTGTGGGGCGTGGCGTCTTCGATATCCGCTGCTTTCAAGATCCGTCCTGCCTCCTTGCCAATACCCTGATAGGGCACTTTACGCCTGCTTCCGGTGAAAACGAACGGACTACCCGCCAACCGACGTTGAGCATTCAAGATGCTAACTGCCGCATCTCCAACGGGTCGGATGCTTTTGCCGGTCTTGGTATCCTCTAAGCGAAGGCACTTTAGGGCGAGGTCAATTTCGCCCCAGCGCAGACCAGTGATTTCGCCAACGCGGCAGCCAGTCAGACATAGTAACGTTACGATTTTGACAGCGTGAGGATTGAAGACTTTCCCGTCTTTGTCCTTGCCTGCAGCTAAGGTCGCCCCTAGTCGGCCTAACTCCTCGTTGCTCAGGAAGCGTTGGCGAGCCTCACTCCGGTAGCGGCGCACTTTGTGGACAGGATTATGCTCGATGACGCCTTCATCAACCGCCCATGTCATGATGCCGGACAAAAGATCGGCAACGCGGGCAGCGGTCGCTGGACCGCCTCTAACATTGGCTCGCCCGCGTAGCTTAGTCTTCACTACCGTGGCCGTTTTGCCTGTGGTGACATCGCTGATCAGGCGTTTGACAGCTCGGCTGTCTATCTCGTCCACCGCTTTCTTGCCGATCAGCGGCTTGATGTGGCGGCTGATCCGTCCCTTGTCGATAGCCAGTGTTGATGCCTTCTTGGGGCGATTGAAGCGGGTTAGGATTGCTCCAGCCTCTGCCGCCACCATGTAGCGGTCGCAAAGATCCGAAACAGTCATTGTTGGTGATTGGTCTCGTACAACGGCAGGGTCTTGCCCTGATGCGACCAGTCCCAGCAGTCGCTTGGCCTCAATGCGAGCCGTCTCGACCGTCCACGGTGATCCTAGGCGGCCGATAGTGAACCAGCGTTGCCTTCCCTTGGCGGAGTACTTGATGCAAAAGCTGGGGTGCTTGGATTGGCGGCGCACACCGAAACCGGGTATAGAACCGCGACCGGAGTCCCACATCGTCGAGTTAGGCTCCATTTGCTCGACCTCGGTCTTGGTTAAGGGCATGGCGAATTAGCTACAGATTAGCAACAGTTGTCGCGGGAATTCTAGGGAAACGTAGGGTACCTGTTAGCTGAAAAGCTTAGCAAAATCAATCGTACATTGAAACCACGGGCAACGCAGGGAACGAGGCGTAGTTCGTTTACACCGAAGATGTCGGCGGTTCGAGCCCGTCATCGCCCACCATTCAAACCCACATTTCAAATCAGCTGAGACCCGGCCGCCGGCGCGTCGGGTATCACGGCGGCACCATACGGAAATCCTTCCCCTCGGGCAGCAATTGCCCGCCGTCGACGACGATGGTCGTGCCGGTGATATAGCTGGCGTCGTCCGAGGCGAGGAACAGGAAGGCGTTGGCCACGTCGCGTGGGCTGCCGAGCCGGCCGAGCGGGATCGAATCTTCCATGTTCTTGATATAGGCGGCGCCGCGATGTTCCTGGATGGCTTCGGTGAGGATATTGCCGGGTTCGACGCCGTTGACGGTGATGCCGTAGCCGGAGAATTCAAGCGCCGCGGCGCGAATGAAGCCGTTGATGCCTGCTTTCGTCGCCGAATAGTGGCCGTGGCCAGGGCTGGTGACGTGCGGGCCGGTGATCGAGGAGGTGTAGAGCATGCGGCCAAAGCGCTGCGCCTTCATCGGCACCAGGGCCGCGCGGCTGGCGTTGAAGGTGCCGCGCAAATTGACCGCCATGACGCGGTCCCAGTCGTCGGCGCTGGTGTTCTCGATCAACTGCCAGGGATAGATGCCGGCATTCTGGACGATGATGTCGAGGCGGCCATGGTGTTTCAGCGAAAGCGCCACGGCGGCCTCGGCGTCGCTCATTTGCGAGATGTCGGTGCGGATGAAGGGAACGCCAAGCTCATCCGCACTTGCCAGCCCGGCCTCGGTCTCGGAGTCGGCGAGCACCAGCCTTGCACCTTCCTCGGCGAAGCGCAGCGCGATGCCCTTGCCGATGCCGCGCGCGCCGCCGACGATCAGCGCCACCTTGCCTTCCAGTCGTCCTGTCATGCGAGCCGTCCTGTCACGCCAATCCCCGTCTCACGCCAATCGTTGGCGAATGGTTTGCTTGAATGCATCGAGCAGCACGGCCGCCAGCACCAGCAGGCCATGGATGACCTGGGTGAAGTTGGCGGGCAGGCCCATCAGGTTAATCGCCGTGTTGATGGCCGAAAGCAGGAGCACGCCGGCGTAAACGCCGGGCAAGGTGCCGACGCCGCCCTTCAGGCTGACGCCGCCGATAACCACGGCCGCGAAGGCGTTGAACAGAAGGCCGACGCCCAGATTGGCGGTGGCGCCCGAGGTGCGGATCGCCAGCAGCCAGCCGGCCAGCCCTGCGATGGCGCCGGCGAGTACGAAGGCGATGATCAGGTTGCGGTTCACGCGGATGCCGGCACGGAAGGTCGCGGTTTCATTGCCGCCGATCATCACCAGGTGCCTGCCGAACGGGGTCTTGGCCATGATCAGCGAGAACACGACGAAACAGGCCACCGCGATCCAGGCGGTAAGCGGCAGGCCGACCAGGCGCTGGATGCCGAACCAGCGGATGGCGGGTGCCAGATCCTGCGCCGAGCGGCCGCCCGAAATGACCAGCACCAGGCCGCGCACCCAGATGTAGGAGGCGAGCGTGATGATAAAGGCGCTCATCTTGACCTTGACCACGAGATAGCCGTTGAAGGCGCCGATGAGGCCGCCGACGGCCAGCGCCAGCAGCAGCGAGACCGGAACCATCAGCCATTCCGGGTGCAACTGCACGCCGAGGCCAATGCCCGAGGAACAAAACAGGATGCCCACCGCCATGGCGCTGAGCGCGGCGACGGATTCGACCGACAGGTCCATGTGCCCGGCAATGATGACCAGCGCCAGGCCGATCGACATCACGCCGAGCACGCTCGACGCTTCGATGATGTTGGCGAAGATGCCGAGCTGGAAATAGTTCGGGATGAACAGCGAGAAGACGACCAGGACAAAAAGCAGCATGAACCAGACGAGGTTGTCGAGGACGAACTCCAGGGCGTGGCGTGTGCGAGGGTTCATGTGTCGATCCGGTTGGCGTGCGGGATCAAGGCCGCGGCAGGTTGCCTGCGTCTCGTTTCATGCGGGCAGGGCAGGGCTCCGGGCCTGGTATGGCCCGGAGCGGTCGGGCCGTCTGTCTATTCGACCGGCTTGACGGTATCCGTCGGCGGCTTCTGGTTGCCCCAGAAAGCCGGGTTGTCGACGTTTTCCTTGGTGATGGCGGCACCCGGGATCTTGATGTTGGGGCCCCAGGCTTCCTTGGTGAGGGTCGATTTCAGGCCAAGCACATCGTATTCGCCGGGCTTGATCTCTTCCTTCTTGACGACCTTGTCCATGAACATGGCGACGGCGGCGGCCTGTGCGTAAAGCGGCTGCTCGACTTCGACGTTGAGCCAGCCCTTGCGGATCAGGTCGAGGCCGACCGGTGCGCCGTTCGAGCTCATCAGCATGACGTCGCCCGGCTTCTTGCCGGCGGCCTCGAGCGAGGCGACGGCGGCGACCGACAGGTGTGCGGCATGGCTGAAGATCAGGTCGATGTCGGGGTTGGCCAGCATCTGGTCGGCAACGATGGTGCCGGCGTTGCTGGCCTCCCACTGCATGGCCGGCAGCGAGATGATCTTGACGTCTGGGAACGCCTTCATCTTCTCCTCGAAACCCTTCTGGATGTCCAGCGTGTAGGGATCGCCGGGATCGCCAAGCACCTGCAGGACCTTGCCCTTCACCGAGCCGTTCTTGGCTTTCAGAAGCTTTTCGGCCTGCTCGGCGGCGACGTAGCCGATCTCGACGGTGCCCGCGACCGACGTGAAGTCGGACGGTGTCGACGTGATCTGGCGGTCGAACTCGACCACCGGAATGCCGGCCGCGCGCGCTGCCTCGATCGATGGTTTCAGCGCATTGAAATCGACGGCGGCCAGGATGATCGCCGCCGGCTTCAGCGCGATGACGTCGTTCATCTGCGATTGCTGCGCGTCGGTCTTGTTGTCGGCGTTCAGCGTCTTCATCTCGTAGCCGGTCTGTTTCAGGAACAGCTCCAGCGCGCTCACCGAGCCGGTCTGGAATTCGTCGAGCAATGTCGGCACCATGTAGTAGACGATACCCTTGGACTGGGCGAATGCCGGCGTGAGCGTGGCAAAGGCCAGTGCCAGGATACCGAAGACAGCAAGAAGTATTCGCTTCATGTCGTTGGCTCCCTGTTAAGCCGGACCCCTCTTTGTCCCTCAGCCCGCCGGTCCGGCACCGGCAAGCGTCTCTCCGGTGATCATGTTGATCACCGCATCGGGACTTGTCTTGTTGCGGGCGACATCGCCCGCCACGACGCCTTGCCGGATGACCACGATCCGGTCGGCGACCTGAAAAGCCTGCTGCATGATATGGGTGATGATGACGACGCCGATGCCCTGGCTCGCCACCTGGCGGATCATGTCGAGACCGCGCCGGGTTTGCTCGACGCCAAGTGCGGCGAACGGCTCGTCGAGAAGCACCAGCTTGCCGCCCCAATGCACGAAGCGGTTCAGCTCGATGGCCTGCCGCTGGCCGCCCGAGAGATGCTCGACATTGGTGCGCAGTGAAGGAATGCGGGTCCCGGCGCTGGCCAGCGCCTTGCCGACGATGGCTTCCATGGCGCGCTCGTCGAGCACCGGAATGCCGAGCACCTTTCTGGTGATCTCGCGGCCCATGAAGAAATTGGCCACCACATCGACATTGGTGCACAGCGACAGGTCCTGGTAGACGGTCTCGATGCCTGCCGCCTTGGCTTCCGCCGGCGACCGGGCCAGGAATTCCTTGCCCTCGAACAGCATGCGGCCGGAGGTCGGTTCGAGACCGCCAGCTATGATCTTGACCAGCGTCGACTTGCCGGCGCCGTTGTCGCCGAGCAGCGCCACCACTTCGCCCTTGCCGATGGAAAAGCTGATCCCCTTCAGCGCTTCGATCGCGCCGTAGTTCTTGGTCACGTTGTCGAGCACCAGCAGGGGTTCGCTCATGCGGCAATCTCCCTGGCCGAAAGTATGTCGCGGCCGCGCTCGCGTTCGGCGGCGAACATCTGGCCGAAGCGTGGCGACAACACCCCTGAAACGGCGAGCGCCGCCGCGCCGCGCAGCACGGCATGCTGGCCGCCGCTGGCGACGATGACGCGCGGCGTCTTGCGGTCCGCGCGGGCCGAAACCGAATTGTGCAGCGGTTCGGCCGCGTCCGCCAGGCGCTCGAGCAGTTCCGATGCCGCCAGGCCGCCGAGCACGACCGTCTCTGGATCGAAGAGGTTTTCGATGATGGCGATGGTGTTGCGGAAGATCGGGCCGACTTGCGCCACCCAATCGGCGTCGCTGCCGGCCCGGCGGCCTCGCGCCTCGAGCGAGAGGTAGCGCTCGAGGCAGCCTCGGTTGCCGCAGGGGCAAAGCTCGCCATCGGGGACCACGGGAATGTGGCCGATCTCGCCCGCATTGCCCCAGGCGCCGCGCAGAACGCTGCCGTCATGCATCATCGCGCCGCCAAGCCCGACGCCGAAATAGAGATAGTAATAGTCGGAATGGCGGGCTCCGATGCCATAGAGCCGCTCGCCCATCGCGGCGGCGGCCATGTCGCTCTCGAAGAATGCTGGCAATCCCGTCGCGGCCGTCAGCCGCTCACGCAGCGCCACATGCTTCCAGCCGGTCATCGTGGTCGGGCCGACAAAGCTCATGGAGTCCACGTCGAACGGGCCGGGAAGCGCCATGCCGACGCCGATGACGCGGCCGCCGGGCCGCTTGCCCGTGAGGTCGCGGACCATGGCGCCGATCTGGTCGAACGCGTGATCGGGCGTCGCGTTGGACGCTTCGCGGCGTGAACTCTCGATAACGTCGCCGCTGAGATTGATCAGCGCGGCGTCTATTCCAAGCGGCGTCAGGTGGATGCCGACGGCATAGCCGCCTTCCGGGTTGATGCGCAGCGTTGCCGGTGGCAGGCCACGTCCCTTCGGCTCTTCGCGCACGGACAGGATGTAGCCCTGTTCCTCCAGTTCGCGAACGATGGTCGACACGGTCTGCACGGTGAGCCCGACGTGCCTGGCGATGTCGCCGCGTGCAATCGGGCCATGACGGCGGATGGACTCAAGCACGATGCGCCGGTTGTATGGCCGCCCGAACTCCTGATTGGTCCCCCGCAATGCCATGCCTTGCGCCCCCACTTGACGTAAGGGTCGCATCAAACATTTATTCAGTCAAATGGAATTCAAAAATAATCCGGAAGCTGAGGAGCCGCGATCCTATGGCGGTTTACGGGGTGCGGGATACCGCATGGCGAGGAGAGGTGTGCTCGACCGGGACCGACGGCTCCGGATTCAGCAAGCGAGCGGCTGATCTTGCTAGAGATACTGGGCGACTTTCTTGCCGACGGTCAAGAAGCGCAGCGGATCGATCGCCTCGCCATTGTGACGCACTTCATAGTGCAGATGCGGGCCGGTCGAGCGCCCACTGCTGCCGGTCTTGCCGATGACGGCGCCGGCGTCCACTTTCTCGCCTACCGTCACGTCGATCTCGCTGAGATGTCCGTAGCGCGTGGCAAAGCCATTGCCATGGTCGATCTCGACCATGCGGCCATAGCCGCCATTCCAGCCGGCCTTGGTGACGATGCCGGGCGCGGTGACCTTGGCCGCCATGCCGATCGGCGCCCTGAAATCCATGCCCGAATGCAACGCGGCCGTGCCGAGAATGGGATCGGTGCGCACGCCGAACGGACTGGTGACGGAGTGGCCAGGGGCAGGGTTTGCAAGCGGTAACCGGCGCGCTTCCTTCTTGAGATGATCGAGCGTATCCAGCGCCTCGTCCAGTTCCTTGACCTTGCTGTCGAAGATCATCGACGAGTCGAGCGGAATCAGCGGTCCGCCGACGTCGCTTTCGTTCTTGCCGAAATCACTGTCGACCGGCAGTCCGGCCGTCTGCAGCGCCTGCTGGATGGCATCGGCGCTTTTGTAGGCATTGTCCGCGAGCGTGTTGATGCGGCTGAGCTGTTCATTCTCGATGGATTTCAGCGACTGGTTGATCGAGACGAACAGCCTGTCGGCGCGATCGGCGGCTGAGTCGCTGGGCAGCGGATCGGTGCGGGTCGACCACAAGGAGAAGGGCCTTGTGTCGGCGGTGCCGAGGTCCGCGCCCAGGCTGGCAACCGCGTAGTTCCGCGCTGGCTGGCTGATGCTGCCGGTCACCTCGGCGCGCTTGTCCGGCTTGGCGGGCGCGGCCGGATCTTCGGCGGGCACCGTTCCAACGTCACTTTCGGCGCGTTCGAGCAGTGGGCCGAGACGGCCATGCCGCTGGCTGAGCTGCGTCTGGCGCTCGAGCAGTTCGCTGACTTTGGTCTCCATCAATTGCTGGTCGAGCAACTGCCTGCTGGTGATGCGGTCGACCTGGGCGCGAAGCGCCGAAATGCGATCCTCGTAAGCCTGCTGCATGCGAGCCTGGCGCGCCGTGGTGGCGCCGATCAGGTCGTCGCGCAGCACGAGATAGGATGTGGCCAGGAGGTAGCCGATGGCAATGGCGGCGAGTGCTGAACCGATGAATGCCGCCAGCCAGGGGCGGATCGTGAAGTGCCTGATCTCGTTGCCCCGGGCGATGATGATCGTGTGCGGTTCCTTGCGCCTGCCGAAGACTGCGGACTGACCGGTTGCGTTCACGGGACCAAGCTTTCGTTACGACACTACGACCGCCCGATTACACATTATTAGGGTTAACAAAGGCTTGCCGTATCGGCTGCGCGACGCCGAATGCACGCAATGCAGGCGAGAGGTTGCATGGAAATCGCCAGCTACGGCCGCTACGTCGCGAATCGTTGGCGAGGTGCACCAATGTTCCGCCAGCAGCGGTCAGTCACGCGCTGAGCAAGCTCCAGGTTTCTTAACTGTATTCGATTGCATTTAATTGACTCTTTTCGAGTAAAGACCTGCTGGTATTTCGGATTCACCGTGGCGGTAGGAATGCTGGACGACCTGGTTGGCAAGATCCTCGACAAGATTTCGGGCACCAGTCTGCTGGCGACGGGGCTTTTGCTGCTGACGGCCCTTGTCAGCGCGCTCGTGGCTTATTGGCGCACGGTCGAGGAGAAGAGCTGGAAGGAATTTTTCGAGTTCGTCGTCCCCCATGAGGTCATCACCCATCCCTCCGCGAAGGCCGACCTGCTGTTCTGGATCACCAGGAAGGCCCTGATGCCTTTCCTGATGCTGCCCGCCGGAATTGTCTTCGTCACGGCGGTGGGCTACGGGACCAACTGGCTGTTTTCGACACTGTTCCAGTTTCTGCCGCCTCTGATCGAGGGGCCGGCAGGACCGGTGACGGTGCTGATCTTCACCATCAGCATGCTGCTCGCCTACGACATTTCCTATTATCTCTATCACGTCGCCCAGCACCGCTACCCCCTGCTTTGGGAACTGCACAAGGTGCATCACTCGGCCGAGGTGCTGGTCGGGATCACCAAGGACCGGGTCCATCCGCTCGACGAGTTGATGAACCGAGCCTGGGACGGGCTCATCGTGGGGCTGTGCTTCGGCATCTGGTCGCTGATTTCGCTGAACCTTGTCGAACTGACCGTCTTTGGCGTTAACGTCTATGTCATGCGGAACATCCTGATGATGGATTTCGTCAGGCACACGCATTTCAAGATCTCGTTCGGCCCGCTCAACAACTTGATCCTGTGTCCTCATTGGCACCAGCTGCATCACAGCGTCGATCCGCGCCACTACGACAAGAATTTCGGGCTGCTCTTCTCGTTCTGGGACCGGCTCTTCGGAACATTGTGCGTGCCGAGGCCCGACGAGGACTTCAAGTTCGGACTGGTCGACCGCGATGTGCGCGACTACCAGTCGCTCGCCGGCCTTTATGTCATGCCGCTGAAGCGGATGTGGGGTCATGTTGCCAGGCGCATCCGGCCTGGAAAGCGACAGCCACGGACTGCGCGACCATCGGAAGGGACACGGCCATGAACGCTCCCGTCACGCTCTCCATCCCGCGGACACGCACCTTCGAAATCGTGACATCGGCGGTGCGCCTGGCCGAGATCGCACCGGCCTGGAGCGCGCTCTGGCAGCGGGCTGGCGGGCTTGTCTTCCAGCATCCCGACTGGATCGCGGCCTGGTGGCGCACCACCCCGCATCAGGAGCGGCGCGCCCTCAGGATTGGGCTTGCCTGGAACGGCGACCGGCTCGAGGGCGTGATAGCGCTCGCGACCTTCAGGCGCTCCGGCATCCGCATGCTCGAATGGGCGGCGAAGGATCACAGTGACTATGGCGACGCGCTGGTTGCACCCGACAGCGACCCGCAGGCGATCTCCCGCCTTTGGCAGCATGTTTTCGATCAGGGCGGCTTCGACCTGATCTACCTCAATCGTCTGCTGCCGGATGCCGGTGTTCATGCCCTGCTGTGCCCGACCCACGGCAAAGCGCTTCGGCCCAACCACCGCGGTGAAATCAGCTATCGTGTCACTGGTCCCTGGCAGAGTGGGGCGGAATGGTTCGAGACGTTGTCGAAAAAGGGTCGGCAGAACTATCGTCGTGGCCGCAAGTTCATGGAAGAGAGCGGCGCATTGCGTTTCCGCCTCCTGGATGCGGATGACCCGCGCGAGCCGGTGCTCGAGCGGGTCGCGACGCTGAAGCGGCTCTGGCTCGTTCGGCATGGCCGCGCTTCGGATCTGTTCGATGAGGGCTCGCCGGTTCTCGCCGCGCTTATTTCCGTGCTGGCCGACCTCGGGCTGTTGCGCATTTTCGTGCTGGAGCTTGACGACACGATCATCGCGGTCTCGATCAACTTCGAGCAGCACGGCACGATGATGGCTTTCGTCACCACCTACGATCCCGAACACGAGCGCGCCTCGCCGGGTATGGTGCTGATGATGGACTATATCCAGTGGTCGCTCGACCGTGGCCTTGCCACGATTGATTTTCTCTGCGGCGGCGAGGATTTCAAGCGCCGCTTCGCCACGCAATCAGTCGCGCTGTCGTCGATAATGGGTGCGCGCGGCTTGCGCGGTCATCTCGCCGCACTGGCCGATCATGTGGACCATGTTTCGAAGTCCTGGAAGACCCGGCGGCAGCCGAAAGCCGACGCGGTGCCTGACGAATAGCGCCACGATCGTCGTTTGCGTCGTGTGCTTTGGCGACGCTCAAAGCGCGCGAACGGCTTCCAGAACGGCCTCGGCATGGCCCTTGACCCGGACCTTGCGCCAGATCTTGGCGATCCGTCCGTCACGGCCGATCAAGAATGTCGCGCGCTCGACGCCCATGTATTTGCGGCCATACATCGATTTCTCGACCCACAGGCGGTAGGCCTCGATCACCTTGCGCTCCTCGTCGGCGGCAAGATCGATGGTTAGATCGTATTTCGATTTGAACTTGTCGTGTTTCTTGGCGCTGTCGGGCGACAGGCCGATGACGACAGCGCCGGCCTTCTCGAATTCCGGCTTCAGCCGCGAGAAGCTGATCGCCTCTTGCGTGCAGCTTGTCGTGTCATCCTGAGGATAGAAATAGAGCACGACTGGCTTGCCGGCGGATGCGGCCAGGCTGAGCGATCCGCCGCCGTCCCGCGGCAGATCGAATTGCGGCGCGGGATCGCCTACTTCGAGGTCAGCCATATCGATGCCCTTGTTTGAGGTTACGCGCGAAGCCACACCGATATAGTGTCGACCGGGGATTCGTCCACGAGCGAGTTTGTACAACGGAAGATTGCGTGGATCAGGAGCAACCGCAGCACGAGAAGATCCGGTTCAGGCGGGACGAAATCACCGACCTGGGCGCCCTGCCGTCCGCGTGCCGCGTCCCGCCTCTTGGCCAGGCGGCGATCGGCCGCGGCTTTCGCATCCTTTCGCGCGTGTTTGCCGGCTTGGTCGCGTTCATGCTGCTGGCCGCGACGGCGGTCTATCTCATCGGCCTTTCCGGCATTGGTTCTGACCGGCTGCGCGTCGAGGCGGAGAGCGCCATCGAGAGGCTGGCGGGCGTCGACGTCAATGTCGCTGTCGGGCCCGCCCGCATCACGCTCGACAGTTCAAGCTTCGTGGCGCTGCAGGTGAGCGATGTCAGCCTGAAGACATCGGACGGCAAACCCATGGCCGATGCCGGGCGTGTGCGCTTCGGCATCCGCCTGGTGCCGCTTTTGTGGGGCGAGGTGCGGCTGACCAGCGCCAGGATCTCCGATGCCCGCATCGTCATGGCGGCGATGCCGTCCGGCGGCGACTGGACGGCGGCACTGCGCAACGAGAACGGCCTCGTCGATCCGGAGAAGCTGTCGGACGCGGTGTTCGGCTACATCCATCGTGCGCTCGACGCCGTGCGGGAAGATTCGATGCGCCGGATCGATCTCAGCAATGTCGAGTTCGTGTTGCCCGACGCTGGATCGATCAAGCTGGTCAAGATCGCCGACGCCACCGTGGTTCAGTCGGGGCCGGGCGGCATGGAGTTCACCTCCGACGCGGACGTCGACGGCAGGACAGTCACCGTTGTAGCTTCCGCCACCCGTAACATCGCGGCGCATCGGGTGACGGCGTTGGATGCCAGCATCAATCTGGCGGATGCCGGCGCCACCGCTGCCGGCTCCGGCAAGCTTGGTGCCGTCGCGCTGAAGTTGACAGGATCGGAAGGGTCAGGTGCCACCGCATCACGCTTGACCGCCGCCCTTTCGTCCACCGGGTCCGTGCTGGATCTTGGCACACGCGGGCTGCTGCCGGCGGATGCCGATGTCAATGCGACGCTTGTCTATGGCTCCAACAAGATCCAGGTCGACAGGCTGCTCTTGAAAACCGGCAGGTCTTCATTCGATTTCGGCGGCTCGATCGGGCCAAAACCAGCAACCGGGGTGGCTGGTGAGGAACCCTCCTACCGTTACGATCTGACCAGCGACGGTTCGACCCTGGCGCCATCGGAATCGCCTGAGCCCGCGCTGATGTTCCTGGCGCGCATCGCCGGCGTCTACCAGCCGCAAAGCCATAAACTGGTGGCCGAGCAGATCGCGGTTCGGTCCGCCGGGAGCAGCGAGGTGCTTGGGACCGCGGCTGTGGAATTCGTCGAGGGCAAGGCTCCCGGGGTCAATCTGGCGCTCAACATCCATGACATGCCGGTCTCGCACGTCAAACAGCTGTGGCCGTGGTTTTCGGCGCGCAATGCGCGGCTCTGGGTGCTGAACAATCTGTTCGGCGGCCGCGTGGTCGACGCCAGCCTCCAGTTCCAGGTGGTGCCGGATCGCCTCGGCAATGGCGTGCCGCTTTCCGCCGACGAGGTCTTCGGCCGTTTCCAGATCGAAGGCGCGCGTTTCGACACTGCCGGCCGCATCCCACCGATCCGCGACGCGGTGGGCGTGGTCGGATTCCACGGCAACGACGTCGACGTATCCTTGTCGTCGGGCACCGTCTTCATGCCGAGTGGCCGCACGGTGGCGGCCAGCAATGGCACGCTGACGGTCAAGGCCGCCAACCGTCCGCCGGTCATCGGCGCACTCGACATCGATGTCGAGGGGGAGGCGCCGGCCGTCGCCGAGCTTGCCTCCTACGAACCGATCAACGCCATGCGCCATGTCGGCATCCTGCCTGAGGATCTTTCCGGCAGCGTCACCGGCCACGTCAAGGCGGATATTCCGCTGCAGTCGGGCGTCGATACGGCGAAGCTCGATTGGCTGGTGTCGCTCGACTACACCGGCCTGTCCCTGGCCAAGCCGTTCGAGGGGCAGGCCGTGACGGACGCGGACGGCTCGATCACGGTCGACCCGCAAAAGGCTGTCATTTCGGCCAAGGCATCGCTGAACGGCATTCCGGCCGAACTCGATCTCGTCGAGCCGTTGGTGGATGACGGGCCGGCGCGCAGCCGCAAAGTCGCCCTTGTGCTCGACGACAAGATCCGCGCCGCCGCCATGCCCGGCCTGACGCCGCTGCTTGGTGGAACGGTGAAGGTCGCGATCGACAAGAGCGGCAGCGGCAACCAGAACGTTTCGGTCGACCTGACCAATGCCAGGCTGGACATTCCCTGGGCCGGCTGGAGCAAGGGGGCGGGGGTTCCCGCCAGCGCCACCTTCGTCATGACCAAGGCCGGCGACACCACGACGCTGTCCGACTTCGACCTCGGTGGCAAGACATTCTCCATCGATGGCGGCATCGTGCTGGTCAACGGCGCGCTGTCGTCGGCCAAGTTCAGCAGGGTCACCCTGAACCGGGGCGATGATGTTTCCGTGTCGGTGAAGCGATCGGGCAAGGGCTATGCGGTCGGCATCAATGGCAATGCGCTTGATGCTCGTTCGTTGATCAAGCAGTTCACGTCCGATGTGGACACCGCGACCAAAACGACAGGAACAGACAATATTTCAGTCAGTGCGGACGTCAATCAGCTCACCGGTTTCCACGACGAGCAGCTCTCCAACCTGAAGCTCGACTACAGTGCGGCCGGTTCGCGAGTGAACGGACTGAAGGTCAGCGCGACGGCAAGTTCGGGTGCCGCCATCGCCATCAGCAACACCACCGGCGACGGCAGGCGTTCGCTCAATGTGCAGTCGGCGGACGCCGGCGCCATCCTGCGGTTCCTCAACATCTATGAGCACATGGAAGGCGGATCGATCACGCTGGCGCTGACCGGGGCCAACGACGGGCCGATGAAGGGCAAGGTCGACACCAGCAACTTCTTCATCGTCAACGAACCCAAGCTCGCCTCCATCGTCTCGACCACGCCGGCCGGCGACAGCCGCAGCCTCAACCAGGCGGTGAAGGGCAAGCTCGACACGTCGCGGGTGAAGTTCGAGCGCGGCTATGCCGAAATCGACAAGGGCAGCGGCTATCTGCGGCTGACCAATGGCGTGCTGCGCGGCCCGCGCATCGGCACGACCTTCCAGGGCATCCTCTACGACCAGAACAACAATATGGATATGACCGGCACCTTCATGCCTGCCTACGGTCTCAACCGCATCTTTGGCGAATTGCCCATCGTCGGCGCGCTTCTGGGCAATGGCCGCGACCGCGGCCTGATCGGCGTCACCTACCGCCTCAGGGGCAATGCCAACAAGCCCGTGCTCGACGTCAATCCGCTGTCGGTGATCGCTCCGGGGATATTCAGGTCGATCTTCGAGTATCGCTAGAGCGAAACGGTTTTCCGCCCGGAATTGCCTCAAGACAAATAGTTGGAGCCGTTTCCGGGAAACGGCTCCAAGGGCCTTAGGCCGGCCTGACCAGGATGTGTTTTTTCCTGCCCAATGAAAGCTTTATAACGTTTTCCGGACTCAGATCCTGAAGCGTCACCAGCCGGCGGTCGTCGCCGACCGGCTGGTCGTTCAGGCGCACGGCGCCGCCCTGGATGTGCCGCCGTGCCTCGCCATTGGATGATGCCAGCCCGGCGCTGACCAACAGCGACAGGATGCCGACACCGGCTTCGAGCGCGGCCTTGTCCGCCTCGACGGCCGGCAAAGTGTCGGCGAGAGCGCCTTCCTCGAAAGTCTTTCGCGCCGTCTCGCTGGCCTGTTCGGCGGCCGCGCGGCCATGCAGATGGGCGGTAATCTCGGTCGCGAGGATCTTCTTTGCCTCGTTGATCTCGGAGCCGCCCAGCCGCTCGAGCCGTGCGACCTCGTCCAGCGGCAATGTGGTGTAGAGTTTCAGGAACCGGGCAACGTCGGCATCCTCGGTGTTGCGCCAGTACTGCCAGAACTCGTAAGGGCTCAGCATCTGCGGATCGAGCCAGACCGCACCCGACGCCGACTTGCCCATCTTGGCGCCGGACGAGGTGGTGAGCAGCGGCGTGGTCAGCGCATAGAGTTGCGCATCTTCCATACGGCGGCCGAGATCGATGCCGTTGATGATGTTGCCCCATTGGTCGGAGCCGCCCATCTGCAGGCGGCAGCCGAGGCGCCTGTAGAGTTCGACGAAATCATAGGCCTGCAGGATCATGTAGTTGAATTCGAGGAACGAAAGCGATTGCTCGCGATCGAGCCGCAACTTGACGGAATCGAACGCAAGCATGCGGTTGACGGAAAAGTGCCGGCCGACATCACGCAGGAAATTGACGTAGTTGATCTCCATCAGCCAGTCGGCATTGTTGACCATGACCGCGTCGTTCGGACCACTGCCGAATTTGAGGTAGGGCGTGAAGTTGCGGCGGATGCCGGCAAGATTGCCGTCGATGTCTTGCGGCGTGAGCAGCTTGCGCGCCTCGTCCTTGAAGGAGGGGTCGCCGATCATCGAGGTGCCGCCGCCCATCAGCGCGATCGGCCGATGGCCGGTCTGCTGCAGCCAGTGCAGCATCATGATCTGGATCAGCGAGCCGGCATGCAGGCTCCTGGCGGTGGCGTCGAAGCCGATATAGGCCGTCACGGTCTCCTTGGCGAAGAGTTGATCGAGACCGGCATCATCCGAGGTCTGGTGGATGAAACCGCGCTCGCTCATCGTGCGCAGGAAATCGGATTTGAAGGCAGGCATGGTTTTTTCCCGAAAGCGTGTGCCCGTCCAGCGCGAGCAATGTGAACGCGCGCGTTTAGCACCCAAGGGCGATCAGCAAAAGTGGAATCCGGTTTTGCGCCTGATCGCGCGCCAACAAGGAGTCCGCGATCAGCAAAAGTGGAATCCGGTTTTGCGCCCGATCGCGCGCCAAAGAGGAGTCTACGATCAGCAAAAGTGGATTCCGGTTTTGCGGCCGGCGCGGATGGCATTTGCGAATCCTTGCCTCATCCATGCCGCTGGCGTAATGAGGCGCCGCGCAAGGGCAGCGCCCGCACGCCGCGACGGGGTCGTCCCGCAGATCAGATCCGGAAAGCTCCCGCGATGAACAGAAACTACCTCTTCCTCTTTCTGTTCAGCTTGGTCATGAGTTTCAGCGGCTTGGCTAGCCTTCCGCCGATCGACCGCGACGAGTCCCGCTTTGTCCAGGCGACCAAGCAGATGGTCGAAACCGGCGACTATATCGACATCCGCTTCCAGGATGTCTCGCGCTACAAGAAGCCGATCGGCATCTACTGGCTGCAATCGGCTGCCGTCGCATTGAGCGGCGAGGGCGCGGCCGCACCGATCTGGGTGTACCGCCTTGTCTCGATGCTCGGAATCGCGCTCGCTGTCCTGGGCATCGGCTGGACGGGCACAAAATTGTTCGGCGCCAATGCCGGCCTTGCCGCCGGCCTGATGATGGCGGCGATCTTCGCAACCGCGTTCGAGGGACGCGACGCCAAAACCGACGCCATGCTTCTGGCCTGCTGCGTGGCCGCGCAGGGCGCGCTGGCACAAGTCTACCTGGCGTCGCGCCGCAACGAGCCGGTGGCCGGCCATCTGCCATGGATATTCTGGTTCGCGCAAGGCGTCGGGATCCTCATCAAGGGACCCGTGGCCCCGCTTCTGTCACTGCTGACGGCGGCCGCGCTGTTTGCTTTCGAACGCGACTGGCGCTGGCTTTCGAAGCTGAAGCTCGTGCGCGGCGTCGCGCTCGTTTTGCTCATCGTGCTGCCCTGGGTCGCTTTTATCGGCTGGAAGAGCGGCGGCGCCTTTTTTCAGGAAGCGGTCGGCAAGGATATGCTGAACAAGGTCGCATCCGGAGAGGAATCGCACGGCCTGCCGCCCGGCTTCTACATGCTGACCTATTCGCTGTTCATGTGGCCGTTCGGCCTGATCGCGGTCGGCGCCGGCCTGCAGGCCCTCAATCGTGTGCGCGACGATTTCAGGCTGCGCTTTTGCCTGGCATGGTACATTCCGTTCTGGCTGGTGTTCGAACTCATCCCGACCAAACTGCCGCATTACGTCCTGCCGGCCTATCCCGGCATGGCGCTGCTGATCGGCTGGCTGCTGACGTTGTCGCCGCAGGACGCCAATGCGCCGCTCAAGCGCTGGCAGCAGTGGTTGTGGTGGTCGACCGCGTTCGGTCTGGTGGTGGTCAGCCTCGGGCTGGCGGCGGTCTGTATCGGGGCGCCGATCTACCTTACACACAGTTTCTCCTGGTGGAGCATTCCTGCGGCAGCGTCAGCGCTGGGCGCCGGTTATCTCGCATTCTCCAGGCAGTTGCAGGTGCCGCTGCCTCGCATTGGAGCCACCGCCGCCTGCGCGGGCATCACCTATGCCTTGCTGTTCGGGGTCATCGCGCCGTCGCTGAAGCCGATGTGGCTGAGCCCGGCGATCAGGCAAGCCGTGCTTGCCAACCAGGCATGCGACACAACGGTGCTGGCCTCGGCGCGGTATCAGGAGCCGAGCCTGGTGTTTCTGGTCGGCACGAAAACGGTGCTGACCGATGTCGGAGGCGTGGCGGAGCACCTGCTCGCCGATCCTGCCTGTGCCTTGGGGCTGGCCCCGATCGGGGATGAGCAGAAGCTGAATGGCATGCTGTCGGCCCGAGGCAAATCGGTGAGCCGCGTCGCTGAAATCGATGGCCTCAACTATTCGTCGGGAGACAAACTGTCGCTCGGCCTTTATCGTGTGGCCCAATGACGGCTGGGTCGATGACAGAGTCCAGTTTCAAATGCTCGTGAAATCACGCCCACCAGTTACCAGCTCCCCCCTCGGGATAGGACGCCGGTCCCTCGACAATTTTCGCGACACCCTGCGGATCGCAAGGGGGCGCCTCGCCGTTCGGCCCGCTCGCTATCCCAACATCTCATGGTGGGCGTGGGCACTGGTCTGGGTCTTTCTGACGGCAGCGGCCTTTGTTCGTCTCGATACGCCGGCGGGGGTAGCTCATGGCCAATGGTCGGCGGGTGCCGCCAGGCTTGCCGAATTCTTCACGCAGTTCGGACTGGGCGGCTGGTATCTCATCCCGTCCGCGCTGCTGCTTGTCCCGGCCAATCTGACGGATTGGCGAAGCCTTTCGCGGCGCGCGCTGATGCTGGTCTACAGTTGGACTTGCCTGGCTTTTCTGGTGCTGAGCGCCGTTGGCCTGTCGGGCCTGACCGTCAATGTCTTGAAATATGCCATTGGCAGGGCGCGCCCGCTCTATTTCCAGGATTTTGGCGTCCTTGCACTCCACCCCTTTGCCTTCGATGCGCGCTTTGCCGGCTTTCCGTCCGGCCACGCCACGACGATGGGCGCCGTGTTCGGTATCCTGCTGCTTTTGTTTCCGCGGCGTTGGTATATCGCCCTGGTGGTCACCGGCTGCATCGCCTCGACCAGGATCTTCGTCGGCGCGCACTATCCAAGCGACACCGTCGCCGGCTTCGGCCTCGGCTGTGCCTTCGCGCTGGCGTGCGGACTGGTCTTTGCCAGGCTCGGTTTCATCTTCCGGCCGGCAGCTTCAGGATTGCCGGTCCGCAAATCATCGTTCCGGCTTATTGCCCCGGAAAAATAAGCTGCCGGACCGTACCGCAGCATATGGCGAGGCAGACATTGCCCGCCCGCCCATAGCCCCGCGAACACGCCTGGCCAGATGTCTCAACGCAGCCGCTTCGGCCTCGGATCGGACAATTCTCCCGCCAGCCGCCGATCGAGGTAATCGGAGCATTCCTCGATCAAGAGATCGGCGTCGTTGGCGAAAAAGTGGTTGGCGCCGGGCAGGGTCTTCTGCGTGATGGTGATGCCCTTCTGCGTATGCAGCTTGTCGACCAGGCCCTGCACATCCTTCGGCGGCGCCACCTTGTCGGCGTCGCCATGAATGATCAGGCCCGAAGACGGGCAGGGCGCCAGGAAGGAAAAATCATAGGTGTTGGGCTGCGGTGCGATCGAGATGAAGCCCTCGATCTCGGGCCGGCGCATCAGCAGCTGCATGCCGATCCACGAACCGAAGGAATAGCCGGCGACCCAGCAGCTCTTGGAATCCGGATGCAGCGACTGCACCCAGTCGAGTGCCGCCGCCGCGTCCGACAACTCGCCGGTTCCATGGTCGAACTCGCCCTGGCTGCGGCCGATGCCGCGAAAATTGAAGCGCAGCGTGGTGAAATCACGCTTCTGGAACATGTAGAAGAGGTCGTAGACGATCTTGTTGTTCATCGTGCCGCCGAACTGCGGGTGCGGATGCAACACGATGGCAATTGGCGCGCTCTTTTCCCGCGAGGGCTGGTAGCGTCCCTCCAGGCGGCCGGCCGGACCGGTGAAAATGACCTCAGGCATGAAATACTCCACGTGACATACAAGTGCGCGGTGCCCGGAAAACTGTTCCACTGGCCCCGCTTCCACAGACCTTGACGCAGGGCGAGCGTCTTCATAGAAGCTAGTTTAGAATTGTTCAAAACTGGGTGGCCGAAACGCAATCGCCCGGTCGCCCTCGCCGCAAGCCGCGTAAATAGGACGGCTTGCCTTGGAATTTCAAGGAAATAACGCCATACGTCGGCGGAATGGCTTCTGACGGGAAGAACTGGACAAAAATGGCCGCGAGACGCGCCTATCTCGACTATAATGCCAGTGCGCCGCTGCTTTCAGCGGCGCGCGAGGCCATGGTCGCGGCGTTTAATGCGGCCAACCCTTCTTCAGTCCATGCCGAGGGGCGCGCCGCGCGCAGGCTCGTCGACAATGCCAGGGGCGGCGTGGCGGCACTGGTCAACGGCAAGGCCGAACATGTCGTCTTCACTTCGGGTGCGACCGAGGCCGCCTCGGCGCTTCTGACGCCGGACTGGCGGATGGGGCGCGGCGCCATTCGCATGAGCCGGCTCTACGTGTGCGAGGCCGACCATCCGTGCCTGCTGAATGGCGGACGTTTCCCGGCAAGCCAGGTAACGCGGATCGGTGTCGACGCCGATGGCATCGTCAACCTCGACGCCTTGACCGCGGCGCTCGCCGGCCACGACAAGGCCGACGGTCTGCCGCTGGTGGCGATCCATGCCGCCAACAACGAAACCGGCGTCATCCAGCCGATCGATCGCATTGCCGAAATCGTCAAGGCGGCGGGCGGCATTCTTGTCGTCGATGCCGTGCAGGCCGCTGGCCGCGTCTCGATCGACATGGCGGCTGGATACGCCGACTATGCGATTGTGTCCTCACACAAGATCGGGGGCCCCAAGGGCGCCGGTGCCATCGTCGCCGCGGCCGACCTGATGATGCCGACGCCGCTGATCAATGGCGGCGGCCAGGAAAAAGGCCACCGTGGCGGCACCGAGAACCTGCCTGGCATTGCCGGGTTTGGCGCCGCTGCACGAGAAGCCCTGGCCGGACTGAAGGCCGTCGGTGCCGTGCGGCAGCGTCGCGATGAGGCCGAAGCCATCCTGAAGACGCTGGTGCCGGACGTGGAAATCTTCGGAACGGGCGCGCCAAGGCTTGCCAACACGACATTCTTCGCTATTCCCGGCGTGAAAGCCGAAACCGCCCAGATCGCCTTCGATCTGGCAGGCGTGGCGCTTTCCGCCGGATCCGCCTGCTCGTCGGGCAAGGTCGGGCCGAGCCATGTGCTGAAAGCCATGGGGCACGGCGACAGCCTTGGCGCCCTGCGCGTCTCGGTCGGTGCCGCGACCGCCGCCGAGGACATCGAACTGTTCCGCACCGCGCTGGCAAGCATTGCCGCGCGTCGGGCGGGTAGAGAGAAGGCCGCCTAGCGGTTGGAGCATCGGACGGAGAATCCGATGCTTGAGAAAAACGGATTTGGGCCTTTCGGCCTGGTAGAGCCGTGCGTTTCATGCTGGCCGGGTGAATTTCCGGTCGAGGCGCACTATATTGAACTTACGCTGCCGCGGATGCTGCTCGGTGTCCATTTGGCGGTGCCATAGTTTGAAAACTGTCGGGCCTTGACCCCGGCGTGGATGGAGAACGCTTATGCCTGCTGTGCAGGACACGATTGATCGGGTCCGAAAGATCGACGTCGACCAATACAAATACGGATTCCAGACCGAGATCGCCGTCGACAAGGCTCCCAAGGGCCTGAGCGAAGACATTATCCGTTTCATCTCGGCCAAGAAGGACGAACCGTCCTGGATGCTGGAATGGCGCCTCGAAGCCTATCGGCGCTGGCTGACGCTGGAAGAGCCGACCTGGGCGCGCGTCAACTACCCCAAGATCGACTTCCAGGACATCTACTATTACGCGGCGCCCAAGAGCACGCCCGGACCGACTTCGCTCAGCGACGTCGATCCTGAGATCTTGAAAGTCTACGAGAAACTCGGCATTCCGTTGAAGGAGCAGGAGATCCTCGCAGGCGTCCAGAAGACCGACGCCTCGGAGTTCGAGGAAGCCAGCGACAACGTCTACAAGTCGGGCCGCGTCGCCGTCGACGCCGTGTTCGATTCCGTGTCCGTCGTCACCACCTTCAAAAAGGAACTGGCGCAGGCCGGAGTCATCTTCTGCTCGATCTCCGAAGCCATCCGCGAGCATCCCGAACTGGTGCAGAAATATCTCGGTTCGGTCGTGCCGACCTCCGACAATTACTACGCCACACTGAATTCGGCCGTGTTCACGGACGGGTCCTTCGTCTTCGTGCCGAAGGGGGTGCGCTGCCCGATGGAGCTGTCGACCTATTTCCGCATGAACGAGAAGAACACCGGACAGTTCGAGCGAACGCTGATCATCGCCGAGGAGGGGGCCTACGTCTCCTATCTCGAGGGCTGTACGGCGCCGCAACGCGACGAGAACCAGCTTCATGCGGCGGTGGTCGAACTGGTCGCGCTCGACGATGCCGAGATCAAATATTCGACGGTACAGAACTGGTACCCCGGCGACGCCGAGGGCAAGGGCGGCATCTACAATTTCGTGACCAAGCGCGGCGACTGCCGTGGCGACCGTTCGAAGATTTCGTGGACCCAGGTCGAGACCGGCTCGGCAATCACCTGGAAGTATCCAAGCTGCATCCTTCGCGGCGACGATTCCTCGGGCGAATTCTATTCGATCGCGGTGTCGAACGGCTATCAGCAGGTCGACAGCGGCACCAAGATGATCCATCTCGGCAAGAACACGTCGAGCCGCATCATCTCCAAGGGCATCGCCGCCGGCTTCTCGCAGAACACCTATCGCGGTCAGGTCTCAGCGCACCGCAAGGCGACCAATGCCCGCAATTTCACCAACTGCGACAGCCTGCTGATCGGCGACCAGTGCGGCGCCCACACCGTGCCCTACATGGAAGCCAAGAACTCGACGGCGCAGTTCGAGCATGAGGCGACGACGTCGAAGATTTCCGAGGACCAGAAATTCTACGTCATGCAGCGCGGCATCCCCGAGGAGGAAGCCATCGCGCTGATCGTCAACGGCTTCGTCAAGGACGTCATCCAGCAACTGCCGATGGAGTTCGCCGTCGAGGCGCAGAAGCTGATCGGCATCTCGTTGGAAGGCTCGGTGGGCTGACCAGCCCAGATAAATATTCAGGAAACAAAGAATGCTTGAGATCAAGAACCTGCATGCTCGCATCGTCGATGACGGCACCGAGATCATCCGCGGCCTGAACCTGACGGTGAAAGCCGGCGAGGTCGCCGCGATCATGGGCCCGAACGGCTCGGGCAAGTCGACCCTGTCCTACATCCTTGCCGGCCGCGAGGACTATGAGGTGACCGAGGGCGACATCCTCTACAACGGCCAGTCGATCCTCGAAATGGATCCGGCCGAGCGCGCTACGTCAGGAATTTTCCTCGCTTTCCAGTATCCGATGGAGATACCGGGCGTCGCGACCATGGAATTTCTCAAGGTGGCCATGAACGAGCAGCGCAAGGCGCGTGGTGAAGAGCCGCTGAAAATCCCGGAATTCCTCAAGCGCGTGAAGGAAGCCGCCGCCTCGCTCAGCATGGACATGGCGATGCTGAAGCGGCCGCTCAATGTCGGCTTCTCCGGCGGCGAGAAGAAGCGTGCCGAGATCCTGCAGATGAAGCTGCTGGAGCCGAAACTCTGCGTGCTCGACGAGACCGATTCCGGCCTCGACATCGATGCGCTGAAGATCGTCTCCGATGGCGTCAACGCGCTGCGCGCGCCGGACCGGGCGTTCCTGGTCATCACCCACTACCAGCGCCTGCTCGAGCACATCGTGCCCGACAGCGTGCACGTGCTCTACAAGGGCCAGGTCATCAAGTCGGGCGACAAGTCGCTGGCGCTCGACCTTGAAGCCAACGGCTATGCCGGCGTGATCGGCGAAGCCGCGTGAGATGCCAGGTCATTTTGTGCCAAAAGACGGGGCAAAGCTGATGAATATGCACACACAACCGCAGCGCACACCGGCCGAGACAGCGTTGATCGACGCGTTCGGCGACCGGCTGTCGCTGTTGCCGGGGGACGGCGCGGTGATGCTGAAGCGCGACGATGCCATCGAAGCGATCAAGCACGGCTTGCCGACGCGACGCATCGAATCCTGGCATTATACCGACCTGCGCCGCCTTTTGAACGCGGTGCCGGAGTTCGACCCGGCCGCCACGGCGAAAGCCATTGCGCCAATCGTCGACGGTTCGACGGTTCTAGGCTTGTTGAACGGCGTATCGAGTGCCAAGGCGCCAGTTGTCGAGGGCGTCAGCGTCCAGCGCCTGTCGGAAAAGCTGATTGACGGCAGCATCGCGCCGGGCCTCGATCCCTATGGCAATGACGATGCCATCGGTGCGCTGAACACGGCTTTCGTTGCCGACGGCTACTTTGTCGACATCGCCGATGGCGCCGAACTGGAAAAGCCGGTCGAGCTGCAGAATTTGCAGGCCGGCGGCCAGACCCATGTGCGCTTGGCCGCTCGCGTCGGCGCCGGCGCCAAGGCCGTTATCGTCGAGCGTCAGGCGGGCGAGGGCGCGGCGCTGACCAGTTCGGTCAGCCAACTCGTGCTCGGCGAAGGTGCTGAGGTAACGTGGCTGATCGTGCAGGAGCAGCCGGAGACGGCGACGCATCTGGCACAGTTCAAGGCCCATATCGGCAAGAACGCGAAACTGACGCTGTTCGTCATGAACGCCGGCGGCAAGCTTGTGCGCCAGGAGATCATGGTCAAGACGACAGGTGAGGGCGCCGACTTCCGATTGCGCGGCATCAACCTGCTCGCCGGCGACACCCACACTGACGTGACCATGGTGCTCGACCACGCCGTGCCGCACACGACCTCGACGGAGATCGTCCGCAACGTGGTGACGGGCAAGGCGCGTGGCGTCTTCCAGGGCCGCATCAACGTCCATCAATATGCGCAGAAGACCAACGCCAAGATGGCCTGCAACACGCTGTTGCTGTCCGACGATGGCGAGTTCTCGACCAAGCCGGAGCTCGAAATCTTCGCCGATGACGTCGTCTGCGGCCACGGCGCGACGGTGACCGAGATCGACCACGACCATCTATTCTACCTGATGGCGCGCGGCGTCGACGAAAAGAGCGCGCGCGGTCTGCTGGTCAAGGCTTTCGTCGCCGAGGTGATCGAGGAACTGGACGACGAGACGATTGTCGAGGCGCTGGAAGCGAAGCTCGACGAGTGGTTTGTGACGCACGGGTGAAGCTGATGAACGCACCGGGCAAGATTGGAGATTTCTACGACGTCGAGGCGATCCGCCGCGATTTCCCGATCCTGTCGCGCGAAGTCTACGGCAAGCCGCTGGTCTATCTCGACAATGGTGCCTCGGCGCAGAAGCCGCGGGTGGTGCTGGACACGATCCAGCACGCCTATTCCCAGGAATACGCGAACGTCCATCGTGGCCTGCATTTTCTGTCCAATGCCGCCACCGACGCTTACGAAAAGGCGCGGGAAACGGTGCGCCGTTTCCTCAACGCGCCAAGCACCGACAACATCGTCTTCACCTCCAACACGACGTCGGCCATCAACACCGTCGCCTATGGCTATGGCATGCCCAATATCGGCGAGGGCGACGAGATCGTGCTGTCGATCATGGAGCACCACTCCAACATCGTGCCCTGGCACTTCATCCGCGAGCGGCAGGGCGCCAAGCTGGTCTGGGTGCCGGTCGACGATCTCGGCGTCTTCCACATCGAGGAATTCGAAAAGCGGCTGACCGATCGCACTAAACTCGTGGCCATCACGCAGATGTCGAACGCGCTGGGCACGGTGACACCGATCAAGGAGATCGTGCGCATCGCGCATTCGCGTGGAATTCCGGTGCTTGTCGACGGCAGCCAGAGCGCGGTGCACATGCCGATCGACGTGCAGGATCTCGATTGCGATTTCTTCGTCTTCACCGGCCACAAGGTCTACGGTCCCTCGGGCATCGGTGTGCTCTACGGCAAGAAGGATAGTCTCGCCGGCATGCGGCCCTTCATGGGCGGCGGCGAGATGATCGAGGAGGTGACGGAAGACATCGTCACCTACAACGAGCCGCCGCATCGCTTCGAGGCCGGCACGCCGCCGATCGTCCAGGCGATCGGACTGGGCGCCGCGCTCGACTACATGGACTCTGTCGGCCGCGAGCGCATCGCCGCGCATGAGGAAGACTTGAAGACCTACGCCCACGAGCGCCTGCGCGCCATCAACTCGCTGCGCATCTTCGGCGATGCGCCCGGCAAGGGCGCCATCATCTCCTTCGAGCTGCAAGGCATTCATGCCCATGACGTGTCGATGGTGATAGACAGGCAAGGCGTGGCGGTCCGTGCCGGCACCCATTGCGCCCAGCCGCTGTTGAAACGTTTCGGCGTAACCTCCACATGCAGGGCATCGTTCGGCATGTATAATACCAGGGCCGAAGTCGACGCTTTGGCCGAGGCGCTTGAAAAAGCGCGCAAATTCTTCGGATGACGATTTTTTTCGGGTGACGACCATGGATGATGTGAGCACCACCACCGAAGCTACGCCGGAAGCCGCCGGCAACAGCGTCGTTTCCGCCTCGGCAATTCCCGCTGATGAGCTGGCGCGGTTGACCGACGACATCGTCTCGGCGCTGAAGACGGTCTACGACCCGGAAATCCCGGCCGACATCTACGAGCTTGGCCTCGTCTACAAGATCGACGTCGAGGACGACCGCTCGGTCAAGATCGACATGACGCTGACCGCGCCTGGCTGCCCGGTGGCCGGCGAAATGCCCGGCTGGGTTGAAAATGCCGTCGGCGCGGTCGAGGGCGTCTCCGGCGTCGAGGTCAACATGACTTTCGATCCGCCCTGGACGCCCGACCGCATGTCCGAAGAGGCGCAGGTGGCGGTGGGCTGGTACTAGCGCCGCACCTGGCACACTTGCGCCGGTGGTAAAACTTCACCATTTTAGGTGAGGAATCATTCGGCAGGCCTTGAACCTGCATGGAATGGAGAAGGAAAAACATGGGACGCTTTGCCGTCATCACGATGACCGAAAAGGCCGCCGACCGGGTGCGCGAGATCGTCGCCACGCGCGAAAACGCGCATGGCATCCGCCTGGGCATCAAGAAGGGCGGCTGCGCCGGCATGGAATACACGGTCGATCTGGTGACCGAGCCCAACACCAAGGACGACCATATCGAGCGCGATGGCGCGCATGTCTATGTCGCTCCGGAAGCCGCCCTGTTTCTGTTCGGCACCGAGATGGATTTCGAGCAGACGACGCTGCGCACCGGTTTCACCTTCCACAACCCGAACCAGAGTTCGGCCTGCGGCTGCGGCGAATCGGTCGAACTGAAGCCGGCCGATCTCAAGGCGCTGGCCGAGGCGCGCGCCACGGCCTGATCTTCCTTCGCCCCGTAAACGGGGCGAAGAAAGCTACTCCACCCACATACCCGTCCGCTTGTGCCAGTCCGCGATCGATTCCTCGGGATAGACGTCGAACGTCTTGTCGCCTTTGCCGATCTCAGGCTCGACCCAGTTCGCCTTGTATTTCAGCATCAGATGCACTTTTTCGGGTGGTTTCGGCAGGTCGCTGTCGATCGCTGAGGCGAAGGGATGCACTAGCTCCGGCCAGGTTGGGTCGTAGAGCCAGAGCGCCGACCCGCATTTGCGGCAAAAATTGCGCTCCCCGGTCGAGATCTCGCAGTGGGGATGCTCGTCATCCTCGATCTCGGCGCGATAGACGCCGAGATTGCTCTTGCCCCTGATGTTCAGCGTCTCGTAGGCGGCGCCGAGATTGATGGCGAAACCGCCGCCGCCCTGCTGCTTACGGCAGATCGAGCAGTAGCACAGCATGAACGGCACGGGCGTGTGGCTTTCCACCTCGAAACGCACGGCGTTGCAGCGACAGGACCCCTTGAGCAGCACAGGCATGGCTAAAACTCCGACAGGATAGCCACAACCTGTCAGCATGATTTTGGTTGCGGCGATGACAAGGCCAAATGCCGGTGACATGATCGCGGCATGGACAATGAGCGCATCGCGGAACTGTTCGAGGGCCTCGGTCCGGTCAGCATCCGAAAATTATTCGGCGGCAAAGGCATCTATTTCGATGGCGTCATCGTCGCCATCGTGCTGCGCGGCGAATTGCTGCTGAAAGCCGACGCGCAGAGCGCATCGGAGTTCGAAGCCGCGGGCTGCCGGCAGTGGACCTACACCGGCTCTCGCCACGGCAAGCTTGTCGCCATGCCCTATTGGAGCATTCCCGACAGCGCTTTCGACGATCCCGACGAAATGACGGTGTGGGCGCGACGCGCCTACGAAGCTGGGCGGCGGGCGGGGAAGTAGGCTCCCGCCAGCGCGAGGCCACCCCTCATCCGGCCGCTTCGCGGCCGCCTTCTCCCCGGCGGGGAGAAGAGGTTTGCGTTGAGGCCGCAAGTTCCTCTCCCCTCGGGGAGAGGTCGGATTGCCCCGAATTGCTCTTTGCAATTCGGTCTTGGCAATCCGGGTGAGGGGGACTTTCTTGGCAGTCCCTACAGCGCCTTGGCGATCTCAGCCGCCAGCCTTGCATTGTTCTCGACCAGCGCGATGTTGGTCTTCAGGCTGCGGCCGCCGGTGAGTTCGAGGATTTTTCCCAGCAGGAACGGCGTCACGGCCTTGCCGGTGACGTTGAGGGCTTCGGCCGCCTTTTGCGCGGCTTCGATGTAGCCCGCCATTTCTTCAGCGGGGATTTCGTGGGATTCCGGCACGGGATTGGCAATCAGCATGCCGCCGCCCAAGCCCAGAGCCAGGCGTGTCCGGTAGAAATGCGCGATATCTTCCGGTCCGTGCAAGGTCAATGGCGCCCGGAACGGTGACTGCCGCGACCAGAAGGCCGGCATCGTCTCGCAGCCATGGCCGACCACGGGCACGCCGCGCGTCTCCAGCACTTCCAGCGTCTTTTCGATGTCGAGGATCGCCTTGGCGCCGGCCGAGACGACGATCACCGGTGTACGCGCCAATTCATCGAGGTCGGCCGAGATGTCGAAGCTCTTTTCCGCCCCCTTGTGCACGCCGCCAATGCCGCCGGTGGCGAACACCTTTATCCCGACCATGTCAGCCGCGATCATGGTGGCGGCGACCGTGGTGCCACCGGTGCGGCCCTGCGCGACGGCGAAGGCGAGATCGGCGCGCGACAGCTTCATGGCGTCACCGGTCATCGCCAGCGATTCGCGTTCGCCGTCCGAAAGCCCGATCTTGATGCGGCCGTTGACCACCGCGATGGTTGCCGGCACGGCGCCGCCGTCAGCGATGATCTTTTCGACGTTGGCCGCCATGGCGCCATTGTCGGGATAGGGCATGCCATGGGTGATGATGGTGCTTTCGAGCGCCACCACCGGGCGCCCGGCGGCCAGGGCCTGCGCCACCGGTGCGTGGATATCGATGAAGGGGCGGGCGGTCTCTGGCGTCATCTCTGATCTCCAATCCGGAGTGCGGCGCATCCATCAGGAAAGCGTAGCTTCACCGCGTTATGAACTTGCCGGGTCTCATGCCACTTCCCTGGCATCCGGCACAAGGGCCAGCGCTTCCGCGAAGCTCGCCGCGGTGAATTCGGGCACCGCGTCGGCGCTTTCGATGGCCAGCGTTGCCGCGGCGACGCCCTCGCGCACGGCGTGGCGCAGCGGCTGGCCCCGCAGCAGTGCTGCGACCGTCGCACCTGCCAGCGCGTCGCCGGCGCCGGTGACATCGGCGACTTTTCTGGGGGCAGGCGGCAGGATCGAAAAGGCGCCTGTCTCATCGAAACCCAGCACAGGGCCGCTGCCGGCCGTGACCACGCCGCTGGCAAGGCCGCTGCACCGCAACCCGTCGACCATTTCCCGCTCGGCGGCCGCTGCATTGACACCGGCCAGCACGACGGCCTCTCGCCGGTTCATGAAGAGCTGGGCCAGCCCGCCGAGAACCGGTATCAGCCGCGTTACCTTCGCCGGCGAAATCGCGATGGCGAAAACCGGTTTACCGGCGGCGAGTGACAGCAGCCGCTCCAGGGCGGCCGACGGCAGATTGGCGTCGCACAGTATGGCATCGGCGGCGGCCACCTCCTGGCGTATCTTGGAACGCCTGATCTGCTTGGGAAAAGCCAGGTCGTACAGTGCCATGTCGGCAAAGCCGACGATCAATTCGCCCTCGCGATCGATCAATGCCGTGTAGCTCGGCGTGGTACGGTCGAGGAACACCGCCGAAAGATCGGCGATGCCTGCCTCGGCGATGGCCCGTGAAACCGTATCGGCCGACGCATCGCCGCCCCGCATCGACACCAGGGAGGCCGACACGCCGCGCCGCACCATGCTGCGCAACGCATTGAAGACGCCCCCGCCGACATCCTCGCGCATCGTGCCGGGATTGGAGGCTGCCGGCACATAGGGACCGTACACCTGGCCACGCCGGTCGATATGGGCGCCGCCCACGGCCAGGATCTTCGGGGATTCCACCATGGTGGCGATATGACCTTTGTTGTTGCGGCCGCACAAGCGCTAGAGTGCGCGACAGAGCTTCGCATGCTGGTCGGCGATTCGGTCGGGCGATACGATCGAGCCGTCTGGCCCAATGCGGAGCCCGTTCGTGCCAGGGTTTGCGAGACAAAAAAAGAACAAACCGCGATATCCTTTGTTTTTCAGTTGGTTGTCACCCCTTGCCAAATGAGAACAAAAAAGGTACAAAATGGCAGGGATCACGGATTGTCCGGCCTTCATTGACGACCAAGGGGTGATGTATCATGGCTCAGAATTCTTTGCGGCTGGTAGAGGATAAGGCAGTGGACAAATCAAAGGCTCTGGATGCGGCGCTGTCGCAAATCGAGCGGGCTTTCGGCAAGGGCTCGATCATGCGGCTCGGCGCCAACGAGCAGGTCGTCGAGATCGAAACGGTGCCGACCGGCTCGCTCGGCCTCGACATCGCGCTCGGCGTCGGTGGCTTGCCGCGCGGCCGTATCATCGAGATTTACGGGCCGGAAAGCTCCGGCAAGACGACCCTGGCCCTGCACACCGTGGCTGAAGCCCAGAAGAAGGGCGGCATCTGCGCCTTCGTCGATGCCGAGCACGCGCTCGATCCGGTCTACGCCCGCAAGCTCGGCGTCGATCTTGAGAACCTGCTGATCTCGCAGCCCGACACCGGCGAGCAGGCGCTGGAGATTTGCGACACGCTGGTGCGTTCCGGCGCCATCGACGTGCTGGTGGTCGATTCGGTGGCGGCGCTGACGCCGCGTGCCGAGATCGAGGGCGAGATGGGCGATTCGCTGCCGGGTCTGCAGGCCCGCCTGATGAGCCAGGCGCTGCGCAAGCTGACCGCGTCGATCTCGCGCTCCAACACCATGGTCATCTTCATCAACCAGATCCGCATGAAGATCGGCGTCATGTTCGGTTCGCCCGAAACCACGACCGGCGGCAACGCGCTGAAATTCTACGCTTCGGTTCGCCTCGACATCCGCCGTATCGGCTCGGTCAAGGATCGTGACGAGGTCGTCGGCAACCAAACCCGCGTCAAGGTGGTCAAGAACAAGTTGGCGCCGCCCTTCAAGGTGGTCGAGTTCGACATCATGTATGGCGAGGGCGTCTCCAAGACCGGCGAACTGGTCGACCTCGGCGTCAAGGCCGGCGTGGTCGAGAAATCGGGCGCCTGGTTCTCCTATAATTCGCAGCGTCTCGGCCAGGGCCGCGAGAATGCGAAACTGTTCCTGCGCGACAATCCCGATACCGCGCGCGAGATCGAGCTAGCGCTCAGGCAGAATGCCGGATTGATCGCCGAAAAGTTCCTCGAAAATGGTGGCTCCGAGGGCAATGGCGAAGACGGTTTTGAGGACGAAGCCGGCGCGATGTAGGCAACGGTCAGAATTTGGCCATAAATCCAGACTATTAGTCAATGCTTAAGTAACAGAGTTCTGTAGTACCGCGTTCCAAACCGCCGGCCTTCGCGCCGGCGGTTTTCGTTTGGGCGGCCCCGCAAGTGCCGGTGCAAAGCGCGAATTGGCCCAATTCCGTGTTTCTGGACAGGGTCAAGAGCTACGGCTAAAAGGCCAGCTCCATCTTCTAGAAAATATAGAGCCATCTCCCGCCGGTCCGGCCGGCGGCTCTCTTGAAAAGGCAGTATCCATGAGTGGCGTCAACGAGATCCGGTCGACCTTTCTCGACTATTTCCGCAAGGAAGGCCACGAGGTCGTGGCCTCGAGCCCGCTCGTGCCGCGCAACGATCCGACATTGATGTTCACCAATGCCGGCATGGTGCAGTTCAAGAATGTCTTCACCGGTTTGGAGAAGCGGCCCTATTCGCGCGCCACCACAGCCCAGAAAAGCGTCCGCGCCGGCGGCAAGCACAACGATCTCGACAATGTCGGCTATACCGCGCGCCACCTGACCTTTTTCGAGATGCTCGGCAATTTCTCCTTCGGTGACTATTTCAAGGAGCGCGCCATCGAGCTTGCCTGGAACCTCATCATCAGGGAGTTCGGGCTGAAGAAGGACAAGCTGCTGGTCACTGTCTATCACACAGACGACGAGGCGGCTGGCTTCTGGAAGAAGATCGCCGGTTTCTCCGACGATCGCATCATCCGCATCCCGACCTCGGACAATTTCTGGGCGATGGGCGACACCGGTCCTTGCGGACCATGCTCGGAAATCTTCATCGATCGTGGCGAGCACATCTGGGGTGGACCTCCCGGCAGTCCCGAGGAAGACGGCGATCGCTTCCTCGAATTCTGGAACCTGGTGTTCATGCAGTATGAGCAGGTGACGAAAGAGGAGCGCGTCGACCTGCCGCGCCCGTCGATCGACACCGGCATGGGCCTGGAGCGCATGGCGTCCATCCTGCAAGGGGTGGAGAGCGTCTTCGAGACCGACCTGTTCCGTCATCTGATCGATGCGGCATCCTCGGCACTTGGGCGCGCGCCCGACGCCGAAACGGTTGCGTCCTACCGTGTCATTGCCGATCATCTGCGCTCGTCCTCCTTCCTGGTCGCCGACGGCGTGCTGCCGTCGAACGAAGGCCGCGGCTATGTGCTGCGTCGCATCATGCGCCGCGCCATGCGCCATGCGCAGTTGCTGGGGGCGAACGAGCCGCTGATGTGGAAGCTGGTGCCGGCGCTGGTGCGCGAGATGGGCCAGGCCTATCCCGAACTGGCACGCGGCGAAACGATGATCGCCGAGACCCTGAAACTCGAGGAGACCCGTTTCCGCAAGACGCTGGTGCGTGGCCTCGGGCTGCTGTCCGAGGCGACGGAGAAGCTCGGCGCCGGCGACATGCTCGATGGCGAAACGGCATTCAAGCTCTACGACACCTATGGCTTCCCGCTCGACCTGACGCAGGACGCGCTGCGGCAGCGCAGCATCTCGGTCGACCTTGCCGGCTTCACCAATGCGATGGAGCAGCAGAAGGCGGAGGCGCGCAAGCACTGGGCCGGGTCCGGCGAGGCCGCCACCGAGACGGTTTGGTTCTCGGTGCGTGAAAAGACCGGCGCCACCGAATTCCTCGGCTACGAAACCGAGCAGGCGGAAGGCCTCATCGAGGCGCTGGTCAAGGACGGCAAGACCGTCGACAGCGCCGGCAAGGGCGATGCGGTCGCCGTGGTCGTCAACCAGACGCCGTTCTACGGCGAGTCCGGCGGCCAGATGGGTGACACCGGCATAATCTCGGGCGAGGGCTTCTCGATCGAGATTTCCGACACGCAAAAGAAGGCCGATGGCCTCTTCGTGCATCTCGGCAAGGTGGTCGCCGGCACGGTCAGGCCGGGTGCCGCGGTCGAACTTAAGGTCGATCATGCCAGGCGCTCCCGGCTGCGCGCCAACCACTCGGCGACGCACCTGATCCACGAGGCGTTGCGCGAGGTGCTGGGCACCCATGTCGCGCAGAAGGGTTCGCTGGTCGCACCCGAGCGTCTGCGCTTCGACATCTCGCACAACAAGCCGATCTCCGCGCAGGAGCTCGAAGAGGTCGAGCGCATGGCCAACGAGATCGTCGTGCAGAACGGCCCGGTGACCACGCGCCTGATGTCGGTCGATGACGCCATTGCCGAGGGCGCGATGGCGCTGTTCGGCGAGAAATATGGCGATGAGGTGCGCGTCGTGTCGATGGGCACGGGCCTGCATGGCGCCAAGGCCAACCGGCCTTATTCGGTCGAGCTCTGCGGCGGCACGCATGTCAAGGCGACCGGCGATATCGGCCTGGTGCGCATCGTCTCGGATGGTGCTGTCGCCGCCGGCGTGCGCCGCATCGAGGCATTGACCGGCGAGGCCGCGCGCAGGCATCTCGATGAGCAGGACCGACGCCTGAAGATCACGGCGGCGACGCTTAAGATTTCGCCCGCAGATGTGCCAGCGCGCGTCGAAGCGCTGCTCGAGGAGCGCAAGAAGCTCGAGAAGGACCTGACCGAAGCGCGCAAGAAACTGGCGCTGGGCGGCGGGTCGCCTGCCGATGCTCCTGCCGCCAACGAGATCGTCGCTGGCGTCGGCTTTCTCGGCAAGGCGGTGTCAGGTGTCTCGCCGAAGGATCTCAAGCCGCTGGCCGACGCGGGCAAGACTTCGTTGGGTTCTGGCGTCGTCGTGTTCGTTGGCGCCGGAGAGGACAACAAGGCGAGCGTCGTGGTCGCTGTCACCGATGATCTCGTCGGCCGTTTCAGCGCTGTCGACCTTGTTCGCGTGGCCTCCGCCGCATTGGGCGGGCAGGGCGGCGGCGGCCGCCCCGACATGGCGCAGGCCGGCGGCCCGGATGCGTCGAAGGCCGATGATGCGATCGCGGCGGTGAGGGCGGCACTCGAAGCAGCGTAGCTACCATGCGTGGGGCCAGGCGGGATCCTTTCTCTTGGGGCAGCGCTGCCCCTCATCTGGCTGCCGCCATTTTCTCCCCGTAGAACGGGGAGAAGGGCGCTTTCGTCGCGCCCTTCGCCAATCGCCCTCGTTGCAGAAGAGCGCCGGCAACGCGACAGCCTCTTTCTCCCCGTTCACGGGGAGAAATGCCCGCCAGGGCAGGGGCGGCGCGACGTCGAGGAAGCTCACCTCGAGTTATACGCTTTTTCGGTACGCACGAAGCTCGGGCGGCCAGCCATTCGCAAATACAAATCCCAGATGCCTGCAAACTGCGCCAGCAATCCCCGCCCTTCTGGAACCTTGACGAAGTAGGCGATGATCGGTGCCGCGTGCAGATCGGCCAGGGTCAGCTGGTCTCCGAGCAGCCAGGGCCCGTCTTGCTTCAGCGAAGTCAGCGCCTTCAGCACCGTCTCTGCCTGCCGCAGGCCATCCGCGATCAAGCTCTCGTCGGGCACTTCCTTCTCCAGACGCTCGATCGCGACATCCCAGACCATCGCACGGTAGGCGTAGGCGTCGAGCATGCCGATGATCTGGTTCATCCTTGCGCGGGCGCGTATGTCGGCGGGCTGCAGCGCCGGCCCGTCGAAGGCCTCGTCGACGTAGCGAGCGATCGTGCTCGCCTCGAACAGGCGGAAATTGTCATGCTCGAAGGCCGGGATGCGGCCGAAAGGATGGTGTTTGCCGTACCATGCCGGCGCGCCACCTTCTGCAAAGATGTCGACCGGCACGAGATCGTAGGCGATGCCTTTCTCCTCGAGCGCAAGCCGGACGATGCGTACATAGACGCTGTAATCCGCGCCGTAGACGACCGGCTTGCCCATTCGTCCGCGAGGCGGTTACGCCATCGCCTTCTGCAAATTCTCGTCGATCTTGTCGAGGAAGCCGGTGGTCGAGAGCCAGGGCTGGTCGGGGCCGATCAAGAGCGACAGGTCCTTGGTCATGAAGCCGCTCTCGACAGTCTGGATGCAGACCTTTTCCAGCGTCTCGGAAAAACGCTTCAGTTCGGCGTTGTCGTCGAGCTTGGCGCGGTGCGCGAGGCCTCGCGTCCAGGCGAAGATCGACGCGATCGAATTGGTCGAGGTTTCCTCGCCCTTCTGATGCTGGCGATAGTGGCGGGTGACGGTGCCGTGCGCGGCTTCCGCTTCGACGGTCTTGCCATCCGGCGTCATCAGCACCGAGGTCATCAGGCCGAGCGAACCGAACCCTTGCGCCACCGTGTCGGACTGGACGTCGCCGTCATAGTTCTTGCAGGCCCAGACATAGCCGCCCGACCATTTCAGGCTCGAGGCCACCATGTCGTCGATCAGGCGGTGCTCGTACCAGAGCTTCTTCGACTTGAACTCGGTCTCGAATTCAGCCTCGTAGACTTCCTGGAAAATATCCTTGAAGCGGCCGTCATAGGCCTTGAGAATGGTGTTCTTGGTCGACAGGTAGACCGGATAGTTGCGCAGCAGGCCATAGTTCAGCGACGCCCGGGCGAATTCGCGGATGGACTCGTCGAGATTGTACATGGCCATGGCGACACCGGCGCCGGGCGCGTCGAACACGTCGTGCTCGATGACCTGGCCGTCCTCGCCGACGAACTTGATCGTCAGCTTGCCCTTGCCGGGAAAGCGGAAATCGGTGGCGCGATACTGGTCGCCGAAGGCGTGGCGACCGACGATGATTGGCTTGGTCCAGCCGGGCACCAGGCGCGGCACGTTCTTCATGATGATCGGCTCGCGAAAGATGGTGCCGCCCAAAATGTTGCGGATGGTGCCGTTCGGCGATTTCCACATCTTCTTTAGCTTGAATTCCTCGACGCGCTGCTCGTCGGGGGTGATGGTCGCGCATTTCACGCCGACACCGTATTTCTTGATGGCGTTGGCCGAATCGACGGTCACCTGGTCGTTGGTGGCGTCGCGATGCTCGATGCCCAGGTCGTAATATTCGAGCTTGAGGTCGAGATAAGGGTGGATCAGCTTGTCCTTGATGAACTGCCAGATGATGCGGGTCATCTCGTCGCCGTCGAGTTCGACGACCGGGTTCGCCACCTTGATCTTCGCCATGGAAAGAATGCCTCGTTGCTGGGAATGGACGGCCTTGCCCGCGTGGCGTCGGCCGGGGATGCCGCCCGTATATCAAAGCGCTTTTGGCCACGCAAACGGCGATCGGTCACGAATGTGAGCCCACGGCGCCGTCATTTGCGAATGCTTCATTTTCGCGGCCGAATATGGCAGGGGACGCTGAAATGCCGCAAACAGCAGTTCATTGACAATCATGCCCATTACCAAAGACCCCGATAGCACCGCAGCCGCCGGCCCGGCGATCATCCTTGTCGAGCCGCAACTCGGCGAGAATATCGGCATGGTCGCCCGCGCGATGGCCAATTTCGGGCTGTCGGAGCTGCGTCTGGTCAATCCGCGCGATGGCTGGCCGAGCGAGAAGGCGCGTGCCGCCGCCAGCCGTGCCGACCACGTCATCGATGCCGTCAAGGTTTTCGACGATCTGGCCTCGGCACTTGCCGACCTGAACTTCGTCTTCGCCACCACCGCAAGGCAGCGCGACGGCTTCAAATCCGTGCGCGGACCGGTGGAGGCGGGCAGGATGCTGCGCGCCCGTCACGCAATGGGGCAACGCACCGGCATCCTGTTCGGTCGCGAGCGCTTCGGCCTCTACAATGACGAGGTTGGCCTCGCCGACGAGATCGTCACTTTCCCGGTCGATCCTGATTTCTCCTCGCTCAACATCGCCCAGGCGGCCTTGCTGATGTCCTACGAGTGGATGAAGTCGGGCCTGGAGGATGAGACCAAGACCAATTTTTCGGGGCCGGAGATGAAGCCTGCAAGCAAGGAAGAATTGCACAGCCTGTTCACCTATCTCGAAGGCGCGCTCGAGGCGCGCGGCTATTTCAGGCCGGCGCCGAAGAAGCCGAAAATGGTCGACAACCTCCGCGCCGTGCTGACGCGGGCAGGCTTTGCCGAACCGGAGCTCAAGGTGCTGCGCGGCATCATCTCTTCGCTTGACCGGTTCTCGCCGGCGATGCCGCGCGGCGATGGGTCACCTGGCGATGACCCGAGGCGTTTGCCCGCGGCGGCGGCGCGCGCCCGCAAGGCGGAGGCGACTGGTCGGGCGCCGGACGGTAGCGGCGACGACACGGACACGCCACTGCTCGGCGGCAGGGGAACCGACAATGACTGACCAGCCGATCCTGATGTTCGATTCCGGCGTCGGCGGTCTGACCGTGTTGCGCGAGGCACGCGTCCTGATGTCGGACCGACGCTTCATCTATGTCGCCGACGATGCGGCTTTTCCTTTTGGCGCCTGGGAGGAGCCGGCCCTAAGGGAGCATATACTCGGACTGTTCGCCAAACTGCTCGACCGCTTCGCGCCGGCCATCTCGGTTATCGCCTGCAACACCGCCTCGACACTGGTGATCGACGCGCTGCGCGAAAGATTTCCCGGCCATCCCTTCGTCGGCACGGTGCCGGCGGTCAAGCCGGCGGCCGAGCGCACGCGCTCCGGGCTGGTCTCGGTGCTGGCGACGCCGGGCACGGTGAAGCGCCAGTACACGCGCGACCTGATCAGCAAATGGGCGCAGAAATGCCATGTCCGCCTGGTCGGCAGCGACAGGCTGGCTGGCCTGTCCGAAGCCTATATGCGCCAGGGCTTCGTCGACGAAGAGGCCGTGCGCGCCGAGATCGAGCCATGCTTCATCGAGCGCGACGGCATGCGCACCGACATCGTCGTGCTGGCCTGCACGCACTATCCCTTTCTGGTCAATCGCATGCGCAAGACCGCTCCCTGGCCGGTCGACTGGATCGATCCGGCCGAGGCGATCGCACGGCGCGCCCTTTCGCTGCTGCCGCCGATCAATGGGGCGCTGCCGCAAGCCGAGCCTGATATCGCGGTCTTCACCTCGGGCAAGGCGGACTTCGCCGTCAGCTGCCTGATGCAGGGGTTCGGGCTGACCGTTCACTTGGACAGCGGCAAAGCCGCCCGCCACTCAAACAGGTTCGAAGACGATGCTGCGTTGATCCGGATCGGCCAGGACTAGCCTAAGCGTCAGACCATCACCCTGTCTGAGCCCCGAGGCCTTCACGGTGGCAACGACAGCCATGTCGGCAAGCTGAATGCGCACGCCATGGTCGACGAAGTCGGTGACGACGGCTTTGAACGTCTCGCCCTCGCGCCCCTCCAGCATTACCGCCTCGGCAAGGTCGATGGCCGCGTGGTTGATCTGCGAAGCGCGGCTATCCGCGCGTCCCATCGCCTTCGGCAACCTGGCAAACGCGTCGGTAACAGCCTGGGGCACGGGCTGGCCGTTGGCGATAGCCAGCGCACAGCGCACGACATAGCGATCAGCAAGGCGCCTCAGTGGCGCCGTTGCATGGGCATAGGTCGCGGCCATCGCCTCATGCCATGGGACAACGCCGTCCTGATACGGTTGATAGGATGCGCCGGGGCTTGCATGGCGGATTTCCAGCATCAGCGCCGCCTGATGCGGATCGGTCGGATCGAGGGTTCGCTGATAGTCCCGCAAGCTGGTCGAGGCCGGCCAGGACAGTCCGAGAGCCTGTGCCGCGTTGCGCAGCCTTTGAACCTTGAAGGCATCCGGCCCCGACATCACCCGAAAAAGGCCGGTATGATGCGCAAGCATGGCATCGGCGATCGCCATGTTGGCGGCCAGCGAAAGCGCGGCGTTGTCCTGCTCGGATTGCAGAAGCGGCCTGAACGAAAGCCGGAATGTGCCGTCGGCAAGCCTTTCCACCTCCTGCTCGGGTGGGTCGACGCGGGAAGCCCCACGGCGCCGCTCATTCGCCGCCATGCGCCGCGCCATTTCGGCGAAGCCGGCCGGGACATCGGAGGCCTTCACGCTGTCATAGGCGAGCTTCGCGCGGCTTTGAATGATTGCCCGCTCCGCGCCGTCCAACTTCGTCGCGCCGTCCTGCGCAACCCGAACCGTGAAGATAGCAGCTGGACGGGGTCCATCCGGCAACAGGCTCGCCCCACCCTCGGCAATTACCGGCGGATAGAGCCCGGCCTTGCCGTCCGGCAAGTAAAGCGTCTCGCCCCGCGTCCAGGCTTCGCGATCGATCGCGTCGCCGTCCTCGACGAACCAGGCCACGTCGGCGATGGCGTAATGCAGCAGAAGATCGCCACCGCTCGCCTCGATCGAGAACGCCTGATCGAGATCGGTGGAAGCAGCCGGATCGAGCGTGACGAACGGCATTTCAGTTCGATCGGCATGCTGGTTGGGCACACGTTTGGCCGCCGCCTCCGCCGCGGCAAGCACATTGGCCGGAAATCCGTCCGGCACGTGGAATTCGGCGCGGATTTTCGCCAGTCCCGCGGAGAGAGCCTGTGAGGGATCGGTCAGGGATTTCATTCAGCCGTCCTACACTGGGGTTCCGGACACGGGAAGGCTGCCGACGAAAATCGCCGAGCGCGGCCAAGGGTTGGCACCAGGCGGACCGGGAGCCGCGCCACTGGCGCTGGAACCGGCGCCGAAGCGTGGCGTTTCTCCTGACAGCAAAGGAGACCCGCCATGCCAGCCACTTCTAAAGCCCAGCAGAAAGCCGCCGGCGCCGCACTCTCCGCCAAACGCGGCGAGACCAAGAAAAGCGAACTCAAGGGCGCGTCCAAGGGCATGTATGAATCGATGAATGAAAAGCAGCTCGAGGAATTCGCCGAGACGAAGCGCAAGGGATTGCCGGAGAAAAAATCCTAAGGATTGAGCGCTCGAGCCAGACTACCTTGGAATGAAAAAGGGCCAGCGACGTTCGCTGGCCCGGGAATTGTGGCGTTGAACAGCCTTACCAGCGGCAGCGCCGTACTCTCTCGACGATCACCCTGCGATGGCCATGCCGCCACACCACTCGCTTCTTCACGATGACGCGGCAGACCTGCTTGTGGCCGTGCCAATGACGCGCCATGGCCGGCTCAGGGGCCACCGCCATCGACCCGGCAAGCACCGCGGCCCCTGCCAGGGTAAGGAAAAACTTCTTCATGCAATTAAGCTCCTCTAGCTCCAGTCCCTTCCTGGTGCCGCTGGCGCAAACCTCCCGCCACATCGGCATCGCATCAACGCCTTGGACGCTATACGGTTGCGTTGCGCCGCGCCACTCACAAGCTTGACACCGGTTAAATCTCGGTTTAACCAGCCGCCAACGCCGGGCAGCGATGTCCGGTGTTTGTTTTGCATACGCAAGATCTGTCACGACAATCGTTTCCGATCTTGTTTGAACTGACGTGTCCCGTGGGTTTTCCGCCGCGTTGCGTGGGAAAACCCTGTCAGGTCTCGAAAACGGAGGCCAGAGGAGGGCGCGTTTCCTTCACCCGGACCAAGAGGTGCCGGGTGTGTTGTTTTTGAAAGGGAATGCGATGAGCAAGCGCGAAGCCGCGAAATACAAGATCGACCGCCGTCTCGGCGAAAATATCTGGGGCCGCCCCAAGTCCCCGGTTAACAAGCGTGAATACGGCCCCGGCCAGCATGGCCAGCGCCGCAAGGGCAAGCTTTCCGACTTCGGCCTGCAGCTCCGTGCCAAGCAGAAGCTGAAGGGCCACTACGGCGACGTGTCGGAAAAGCAGTTCCGCAAGGTCTATGAAGAGGCCGATCGCCGCAAGGGCGACACCTCGGAGAACCTGATCGGCCTGCTCGAATCGCGTCTCGACGCGGTTGTCTACCGCTCCAAGTTCGTGCCGACCATTTTCGCCGCCCGTCAGTTCGTCAACCACGGCCACGTCAACGTCAACGGCAAGCGCGTCAACATCGGCTCGTATCGCTGCAAGCCGGGCGATGTCGTCGAAGTGCGCGAAAAGTCGAAGCAGCTGGTGATCGTCCTGGAATCGGTTGGCCTCGCCGAGCGCGACGTGCCCGACTACATCGAAGCCGATCACAACAAGATGACCGCGACCTTCTCGCGCATCCCGGGCCTGGCGGACGTTCCGTTCGCCGTGCAGATGGAACCGAACCTGGTCGTCGAATTCTACTCGCGCTAAGCGAACGCTTTTTTTGCGATACCGGAAAGGCCGCCCTCGAGGCGGCCTTTTTGTTTCGGGCACCCGCTTTGCGGCGTGTCGCTAAAATCAATTTCGATTTTCCAGACAATGCGCTAAGCCGGGCGGAAGTCACATCCGGGGCCGTCGCGCCATGAACATGCAGCCAGACATCGAAACACTCGAACCGGCCGCCGAAGGCGGCTCTCACCCGCTGTTCGCCGATGTGCCGTCGTCGGTCGAGTTCAACAAGCTGCGCAAGCGACTGCTGCGGCTGACCCGCCAGGCGATCGAGGATTTTTCGATGGTGAAGCCGGGCGAGCGCTGGCTGGTCGCGCTGTCGGGCGGCAAGGATTCCTACGGTCTGCTGGCCATGTTGCTTGATCTCAAATGGCGCGGGATGCTGCCAGTCGAGTTGCTGGCCTGCAATCTCGACCAGGGCCAGCCGAATTTCCCCAAGCATATCCTGCCCGACTATCTCTACACCAACGGCATAGCGCACCGTATCGAATACCGGGACACCTATTCGGTCGTGACCGACAAGCTCCCTGAAGGCAGCACCTATTGCTCGCTCTGCTCGCGGCTGCGGCGCGGCCATCTCTACAGGATCGCGCGCGAGGAAGGCTGCTCGGCCCTGGTCCTCGGCCATCATCGCGAGGACATCCTCGAAACCTTCTTCATGAACCTGTTCCACGGCGGGCGGCTTGCCGCCATGCCGCCGAAACTGCTCAACGACGAAGGCGATGTAATGGTGTTGCGGCCGCTGAGCTACTGTGCCGAAATCGATCTGGAGAAATTCGCTGCCGCGATGCGGTTCCCGATCATCCCTTGCGATCTCTGCGGCAGCCAGGAAGGGCTGCAGCGCAACGCCATGAAAGCGATGCTCGAGGACATCGAAAAGCGCATGCCCGGCCGCAAGGACACCATGATTCGCGCTCTGTCCAACACCAGGCCGTCGCATTTGCTCGACCGAAAGCTGTTCGATTTCGCCGCCCTCAATGAAACCCTCGCGATCAGGCAAGACATTTCCGATGACATTTGACGACACCGCGATCGACTGGCTGGCCGGCATTCTGGCCGAGGCAGCCCAAGCCGAAATCATGCCGCGCTTTCGCCGACTGGGCGACGGCGACATCAGGCAGAAGACTTCCGCCGCCGACCTGGTGACGGAGGCCGATGTCAACGCCGAGCGGCTGATCACCGCCAGGCTGCGCGATCGCTATCCCTCGGCCATGGTGGTGGGCGAGGAAGCCTGCTCCGAAAATCCGGCGTTGCTCGACGGCTTGGGCGATGCCGAACTGGCGTTCACCGTCGACCCGGTGGACGGCACCTTCAATTTCGCGTCCGGCGTGCCGCTGTTCGGCGTCATGCTGGCGGTCGTGGTCAGGGGGGAGACGGTCGCGGGCATCATCCATGATCCGGTGGGCAAGGACTGGCTCATCGCCGCCAGGGGTGCCGGCAGTCATATCAGGCATGCCCATGGCAGCCTGGAGAAAGTGCATGTGGCGGCGCCCGTGCCGATCTCGCAGATGACCGGCGCGGTGTCCTGGCAATATCTCGATGAACCGGAGCGCTCACGCCTGGCGCGCAATCAGACCAAGGCACTGTCGCAGTTCGCCTATCGCTGCGCTGCTCACGAATATCGCCTGCTGGCGAGCGGGCATGCGCATTTTGTCGTCTACAACAAGCTGATGCCCTGGGATCATCTGCCCGGCGTGCTGATCCATCAGGAGGCCGGCGGCCATGCCGCTCGGATCGACGGCAGCGCCTATCTGCCTTCGCATGTCGATGGCGGCCTGCTTGTCGCGCCGGACCAGGACAGCTGGCAGGAAGTGCGCCGCGAGCCGTGGGCGGAATAGGACCAATTCCTGTGGCTTGAACCGTTGTATGATCGAGTCGGGCGTTTTGGCGGAGGCTCTCGGATGAAACCTCGGTTCGCAATTTTTGCGGCGGTTCTTGCCGTGGTGCCGTTTGCGAACGCGGCAATCGCGCAAGAACGCCCCTGTCACAGTCCCGATCCTATCGACACCATCAAGGAGATGTCGGACGCTATCTATGCCTGCTGGAAGCCGCCACCCGGAACCGCGGGCATGTCCTTGACCATCCAGTTCTCGCTTCGTCGCAACGGGACGCTGATCGGGACGCCTCGCGCCACCTATTCCGATCTGGGGGTCGATCCGCGGCTCAGCCGAGCCTTCGTGGCGTCCATCCTCAAGGCGCTCGACGACGCTCTTCCATTGCCCTTTCCAAATGGCATGGGCGGAGCGATCGCGGGGCGGATGCTCTCTCCTCGCTTCACGGCGGCGCTTGAACGCGCATCCTGACGCCACCAGCAGACGACAATCAATGCAGGTCGGTGACGTGGCCTGAAACGGGGGCGTTCTGCGGCTGGAACATCTTGCCGCGTTCCGCAAACAGGATCATCAGCAGCGCGGCCACCGAGACGCTGCAGAAACCGGCGGCTAGCGGCGTCACCGTGCCGTTGAAAGCCTGACCGATCAGCGTGCCGAGAATGCCGCCGAGAAAAGTCTGCATGAAACCCAGGATGGACGACGCCGTGCCGGCCAGCTGGCCAAGCGGCTCCATGGCCAACGCATTGAAATTGGCTCCAAGACAGCCAAACGGCAGCATGGCACTGGCAAAGAAGGTGATGAACAGCCAGAGCGGCATCTTCGTTTCCAGTGAAACCACCAGCCAGGCCAGGCTGATCACCAGAAACAGCAACAGCGCGCTTTGAGACAGGCGGCGCATGCCGACGCGGCCGACGAGGCGCGAGTTCAGATAGTTGGAGAAGGCGAGTACGCCCGCGACACCGGCGAAAATGACGGGAAACATCTCGCCGACGTCGAAGATGTTGACGTAGATCTGCTGCGCCGAGGCGATGAAGCCGAACATGGCGCCGAAGATGAAGGTGCTGGCGAAGGCATAGCAGAGCGCGATGCGATTGGTGAGCACGATGCGGAAGCCGCCGAGGATGGATGAAACCGTCAGTGGCCGGCGATATTCGGGATGCAGCGTCTCGGGCAGGCGCAGCAGCGACCACGCCGAGACGATCATGGCTCCGACGGCCATCGTGACGAATATCCAATGCCAGGTCGCGAACAGCATGATGAACTGGCCGATGCCTGGAGCCACGACCGGGATCGCCATGAACACCATGAAGATCAGTGACATGACTTCGGCCATACGCCGGCCGTCGAATGTATCGCGCACGATCGAGACCGCTATGACGCGCGTGGCAGCCGCGCCAAGGCCTTGCACGGCGCGGCATATCAAGAGCGTTTCAAAGCTCGGCGCGATAGCGGCCGCGGCGGCCGCCGCCACATAGATGATCAGGCCGGCGACGAGCGGCGATCGGCGCCCGAACCGGTCCGAGATCGGCCCGAAGAACAGTTGGCCGCCGCCGAAACCCAGTATGTAGGCGGTGACCACATATTGCCGATGATTTTCGTTCTCGACCCCGAGCGAGGCACCGATCTGCTGCAGCGCCGGCAGCATGATGTCGATGGCCAGCGAATTGAGCGCCATCAGCGCCGCGCAGAGCGCGATGAACTCCCAGCGCGGAATCGGCAATTGGCTTGCCCGAGGCGAGGTGCTTGCCCCTTGCGGCGCTGATTTCTGCTGGTCCACGGCAAGTCCGATCTCTCAAACGAAAACGCGCCGGCGGGCCGGCGCATTTGGCTCGTCTTGGTCCCGGGATCCGGGCTTGTAAAAGTGCCGAGGTGGGGCCGCCCCGGTGGCTTGGGCATGTCGATACCGACACGCCCAAAACTGAAGTCAAGCGGCGCCTTTGACGCTCACGCCCTTCTCGACCAGAAAGGTCTGCAATTCGCCGGCCTGGAACATTTCGCGGATGATATCGCAGCCGCCGACGAATTCGCCCTTGACGTAGAGCTGCGGGATCGTCGGCCAGTTGGAATAGTCCTTGATGCCCTGGCGCAGTTCGGCGGAGTCCAGAACGTTCACGCCTTTGTAGTCGGCGCCGATATAGTCGAGGATCTGGACGACCTGGCCGGAAAATCCGCATTGCGGGAAGCCGGGCGTGCCCTTCATGAAAAGGACGACGTCGTTGCCCTTCACTTCATTGTCGATGTAGTCGTTGATGCCGCTCATGGAATATCCTTTCACGCCTGTGGGAGTCAGGCTCGAAACATGTCCCTCAAATAAACCCATAGGTTGCCCGAAACAAGACTTTAGCCATGCCATCACCCGAATGGCGCAAAGAATGGGCGGCTTTGGGCCAAGCGTGTCGGGTGGAATGCCTCAGTCGGGAACGCTGGTCTGCAGCGCCAGCGCGTGCAGCACGCCGCCCATATTGCCCTTCAGCGCGTCATAGACCATCTGATGCTGCTGGACCCGGCTTTTTCCGCGAAAGCTCTCGGCCACGACCTCAGCGGCGTAGTGGTCGCCGTCACCGGCGAGGTCGCGAATCGTCACACGGGCATCCGGTATGCCGTCCTTGATCAGTTTTTCGATGTCGTGGGCGTCCATTGCCATTGCGGAAATTCCTGTTTCGGAAGGGCGGCGGCGCGGCGGCCCATGTGATGAGAGTCGGGCAAGCCTAAAGCCTTTCCAATCCGGATTGAAGCGGTTCTGTCCAGTGTCCGTTCTGTTGGTGTTCAGGCGATGGGTTCACCCGGCCCCTGCGCCGGCTCATCCTCGCGCATCGAGAAGGCGCGGCCAAGGCTGAAGACCAGCACGTAGAGCGGGAGGTTGACCGCCATGTTGGCGATCGGCAGATAGCTGGTCATTCGCCAGGCGGGCGAGAAGAACGGCTGGCCGTAACCATCGCAGACAAGCGAAGAGCCGTACTCCCACAAGGCCCCCAAAACGGCCGAGACGGCGAAGAGCTTCATGCAGGTGACGACGTGTCTCGTCCGCGCCTGGTCCGGCAGAAGCCGGTTCCAGAGCACCACGCAGACGATCGGAACCGCATAGATGAGGTTCTGCAGGACAAGCATGGGAAGCGTGCCGTTGGCCGCGGCGAGGAATTCTCCGCGCGTTTCCAGCCTGGGACAAACCTCGCTCGATGTCGTCGAGAGCAGGAAGAAGGCGAACGGCCCGAGGCACCAGAAGAAGAACAGCGACGGCCAGAAGACGACTGCAAGCAGCGCCCGGACGGCCAGTTTCTTATGATTGAGCAGGATCTCTGGACAAAACGGTTTTCCCTTTGTCCGAGAAAACCGGTTTCCACCTTTCGGGATCATGCCCTGGTCAACTGGCCTGATCCATGAAGCGCGGGAACCAGCCTTCATGGGCTGCGGTCAAGTCACTGACCGGGATTGCCCTGGTATCGCCGAGCTTCAACGCGGTGCCCCCGGTCGAGCCGATCCACGGCGCGAAAATGCCGAGTTCGCCCTGCTGCTTGCGGATGGCGTCCCATTCATCGCCATGCGGATCGATCGACAGCGTCAGGAGATAGCGGCCCTGGTCTTCGCCGAACCAGACCGGGATCGGATCGGTACCGACAAGCCCGGGAACGGTCGCGCCGATGCCCGACGCCATCGCCATTTCGGCCAGCGCCACCGCAATGCCGCCATCTGAGACGTCATGCGCGGCCGTGACGATGCCGGCAGCGATCAACGAGCGTACGTGGTCGCCGACGCGCTTCTCGTGTTCGAGGTCGACCGGCGGCGGCGGGCCGTCGCTGCGGCCGTGGATATCCCTGAAATAGACGGACTGGCCAAGATGCGTTCCCCAGGAAGCCGGTGCGCCGACCAGCAGGATCATCTGGCCCTCCGCGGCGAAACCGATCCGCGCCATCTTCGACCAGTCTGATATCAGGCCGACGCCGCCGATGGTCGGTGTCGGCAGGATGCCCTGGCCGTTGGTCTCGTTGTAGAGCGAGACATTGCCCGACACGATCGGGAAACCAAGCGCCCGGCAGGCGTCGCCGATGCCTTTCACCGCGCCAACCAACTGGCCCATGATCTCAGGCCGTTCGGGATTGCCGAAATTGAGATTGTCGGTGGCGGCGAGCGGCAGCGCGCCGGTGGCGGTCAGGTTGCGCCAGCATTCGGCCACCGCCTGCTTGCCGCCCTCGTAGGGGTCGGCTTCGCAATAGCGCGGCGTCACGTCGGAGGAGAAGGCCAGCGCCTTGGTCGGATGGCCCTCGACCCGCACCACGCCGGCGTCACCGCCCGGAAGCTGCAGCGAATTGCCCTGGATCAGCGTGTCGTACTGTTCCCACACCCAGCGGCGCGAAGACAGGTCCGGTCCGCCAAGCAGCTTCAGCAGCGCATCGGCGAGGTCGGCCTGCGGGATATCGTTGGCGGCAAGCGGCGCCGGCTTCTTCGGCTCGACCCAAGGGCGATCGTATTCGGGAGCCTTGTCACCGAGATCCTTGATCGGCAGGTTGGCGACCTCGTTCCCCTGGTGCCGCACGCGGAAGCGCAGATCGTCGGTGGTCTTGCCGACGATGGCGAAGTCGAGGCCCCATTTGTGAAAGATCGCCTCGGCCTCCTTCTCTTTTTCAGGGCGCAGCACCATCAGCATGCGCTCCTGGCTTTCCGACAGCATCATCTCGTAGGCGCTCATGCGCTCCTCGCGCACCGGCACCTTGTCGAGGTCGAGTTCGATGCCGAGGTCGCCCTTGGCGCCCATTTCGACCGCCGAACAGGTGAGGCCGGCAGCACCCATGTCCTGGATGGCGATCACGGCGCCCGAAGCCATCAGTTCGAGAGAGGCCTCCAGCAGGCATTTTTCGGTGAAGGGATCGCCGACCTGCACGGTCGGGCGCTTCTCGTCGATCTTGTCGTCGAATTCGGCCGAGGCCATGGTGGCGCCGCCGACGCCGTCGCGGCCGGTCTTGGCGCCCAGATAGACGACCGGCAGGCCGACGCCCTTAGCCTCGGACAGGAAGATGGCATCGGTCTTGGCAAGGCCCGCGGCAAAGGCATTGACCAGGATGTTGCCGTTGTAGCGGGCGTCGAAATTGACCTCGCCGCCGACCGTCGGCACGCCGAAGGCATTGCCGTAGCCGCCGACGCCGGAAACCACGCCCGCGACCAGATGCCTGGTCTTGGGATGGTCGGGCGCGCCGAAGCGCAGCGCGTTCATCGCCGCGATCGGCCGCGCGCCCATGGTGAAGACGTCGCGCAAGATGCCGCCGACGCCCGTCGCCGCACCCTGGTAGGGCTCGATGAAGGAGGGATGGTTGTGGCTTTCCATCTTGAAGACGACGCAGTCGCCGTCACCGATGTCGACCACGCCGGCATTCTCGCCCGGGCCCTGGACGACTTGCGGGCCGGTGGTCGGCAAGGTGCGCAGCCATTTCTTCGAGGATTTGTAGGAGCAGTGCTCGTTCCACATCGCCGAGAAGATGCCGAGTTCGGTGAAGCTCGGCTCGCGACCGACCAGGTCCAATATGCGCTGATACTCATCGGGCTTCAGCCCATGCGAGGCGATGAGGTCTGATGTGATCGGGACGGAATTGGAAGTGGTCATGGGCGGCGATTTATGTCCATGGAGCAGGGATTTTGAGTCTCCTCTTATCGCAAGCCTTGCGGTCGATACACCCGTCGGCTGAGGAAAAAGGCAGAAAGCAACAGGGCGATAGATCGCGGCAGGCCTTTTGGTGAGCAGCGAAAGGCGTCCACCCAGCTTTCAAGTCCCCGCAAACCAAAATGGGGAACGCTCCGATGCCCCGGTCGTTAGGTCCCTATCACCGAGGAGACAGAATCATGGCTACCAAGCAAGGCAAGAACGACAATCGCCTCTCGGACAAGGAAGCTCTCCATATCGCGGAGACCACCGACGTTTCGCCGCGGCAGGCCAAGGAATTGGCTGAGAAGCACGGCAAGGAAAAAGCCGAGAAGGAAGCCAAGAACTTCAAGGCCGAAGGTTGATCCGGGTCTGGTTCTGACAAGTCCAGTGTCGCAAGTCGACGTCTCGAGGCAGCAGGGCGGGTGGCCGCGAACGGTTCAGGAAAAACTGTCGTAGCCCGCGCGGCCCTCGTCCAGCAGCCGCCTGATCACCGCGACGCCGCCGGCAACATCCTCGCGCCCGCTCGGCTGCGAAACACCGAAGCGCACCCCATGGAAAACCCGCTCCGAGCGCCCCGCCTTGAATTCATCCTCATCGTCGATCAGCACGCCATGCTCCAGGCAGGCATTCTTGAACGTGCCGGAAAGCCAGGGATCGGGCAGGGTGAGCCAGACGAACGGCACCTTGTCGTGCGATCTGAATGAGAAGCCCGCCAAACTTTCGCGCACTATGGACATGCGGGCGCTGATCTCCGCGATGCTGCGCTTGCGGATTTCGCCGGCCTGGCCGGAAAGCACCAGCCGGGCATTCACCTCTGCCAGCAAGAATGGCATGCCGCCGGTCATCATCTTGTGCGCGACCCGGATGCGATGGCGATAGACGGGCGGGCAGGAGAGCCAGCCGCCACGCAGGCCGGCGGCGACCGATTTCGACAGGCCGCCGGCGATGATGGTGCGTTCGGGCGCGAATTCGGCAAGCAGCGGTGTCGGGTCGTCGGTCAAATGGCCGTAGAGGTCATCCTCGATCAGGATGACGTTGTAATCACGGGCGATACGCGCGATCGCCTCGCGTCGAGCCGACGACAAGGTCACCAAGGTCGGATTCTGCGCCGTCGGTATCAGGAAGATCATCTTGGGGTGCTTTTGCGCGCAGACGCGTTCGAAATCCGCCGGATCGAGACCTTCATCGTCCGAGGCAACCAGCGCGGTGCGCCGGCCGATCAGGCCGGCGCTGCGGGAAATCTGGGAGTAGGTGAGGTGCTCGAAGGCGACATAGTCGCCGGGCGTGGTCAGGGCCGCGATCGCGGCCATCACCGCGGCATGGGTGCCGAGGGTCGGCACGATTGTATCGATCGTTGGCCGGAAGGCATTCCGGGACAGCCAACGGGCGCCGGCTTCGTACCAGCGATCCGGGAAGTCGCGCGTGTAACTTGAAATCTCATGCGGATGGTCCTGAGCGGTGCGCGACAGGACGTCGGCTACAACGGCGCCTTGGCCGATATCAGGGGCTGCCGTGCTGTCGAACCGCAACTTGCCCTTGGGGGCATCGACATAGCGCGTGCCTTCCACGCTGGTGTCGGGCGCCTCCGGCTTCGTAACTCCGACGTTCTGGCTAAGCACATAGGTCCCGCGTCCGACTTCGCCGCTGACCAGACCGCGCTCGCGCAGCAATTGATAGGCCCGCCCGACGGTGCCGACCGTGGCGCCGATGTCGTAGGCGAGGTCGCGCTGTGGCGGCAGTTTTGCCCCCGCGCCGATCACTCCTCGATCGATATCCGCCTCGATGGAATCCGCGAGACGTTGATACAGCGGGCCTGAACCGGTGAGATCTGGAATCCAATTTGTCATGGTGACAATTTTCTATATTGCACCGTTTTGAGAGTCAAATACATACCGGCAATGCACCCAACAGAGGGTGCAATTGACATTTGGCAGAAAGAAAATGAATACAATCGGAACATTCCGCCATTCGGCAATCCAATTGCTCGGTCAGCCTGCTCGCCCGTCCGGGCAGCGCGGCTTCGCCGGCCGAATTGTGCAAGTGCTCAGTTCGCTGGCGAAATGGATCGACCGCCTGCTGGAGCGCCGGCGCGGCCGGCTGGCGCTGCTGGAGATGACCGACGATCAACTCAAGGACATCGGCATTTCGCGCTGCGACGCTCACCGCGAAGGCATCAAGCCGCTCTGGGAATAGCGACCCGTCTATCGGATGCCTTTGCTCCCGAGGCGCCCGATAGCGTGGTCGACGAAAACGGCGACGATGCATATCACCAGGAAAAGCGTGGTTATGGCGAGCGCGGCCATGGCGACGCTCTCAACGCCGTTCCTGGCGACATCGAGGAAGGGGTAGGGCACTTCGCCCGCCAGCGGCGCGCGCGCCAGCGCATAGGCCAGATAGGCGATGGGATAGAGCACCCAGCAGGAGATGTCGCTCCATCGCGTCCTGCCATCGGCGCCCGATATCAGCCACCACAGCACGAACAGCACCGGCGTCACATAGTGCAGCAGGATGTCGCAGAGCAGGAACAGGCCTTGCGGCTGCCAGAGCCGCGCCAGAACCGTGGCATAGACGATGAACACCAGGGTGATCGAAGCCGCGACGCCCGCGCGCATCCGTGGTCCGGCAAAGGCCGGCAGCCATGCATAGAAGCTGGATGACAACAGCGAAGCGTGGACCAGCACGGCGCCAATGTTGGTCAGGATGGTGAAGAAGCTGAAATAGAACACGATCGAGCCGAGCAGGCCGCGGCCCGCTACCATCGAAGCCGGAATGGTGATCGAGAACTGCAAAGCGAGCGCTATCAGGCCAACAACCAATCCCGCGATCTGCAGGAACCGGCCCATGGCAGGCTCAGGCGGTGGCCGCGCAGGCCGGATTGCCCGCCTGCCAGCGCGCGACATCAGAGCTGATGCGTGCGCCGAGCGGGTCGTTCATCAACGGTCCGAAGACGTCGACACGGCTTGAATTGCCCTGTGCCTGCACGACAAGCAACGGTTTGCCGCCATAGTGCTTGGCCGGAACCAGAAGGAAGCGCGGCGTGCCGCTGAACGAGTTCAGCTCATTGGCCATCTGATACTGCTTGAAGGCCGGATCCTTGCTGGCGATCCAGCATTTGTGGGCCGATATCGCCACCTGTTCCATGGAGAGCAGCGCGGCGCTCTTGCCGGACGGCACGGGCGTGCTCTTGGGGCTCGATTGGCAAGATGCCAAGGCAAAGCCTGACGCGGCGATCAGGGCGATCGTCCTGTTCTTGATCAAGCGGCACCCATTTCGAGTTCGGACAGAAAGATCTTCAGGCCGTCGGTCATCTCGCCCCACACCCTGGACAATGCCGGATGCTGCGAGGCGATCTGCTCATAAGCATCGAATCTGGGATAGGCGTCGAGCAGGTCGTGGCGGCCGGTCATGGCGCGGAAATTGTTGAAGATGAACCGCGTCGGCGTCAGCCAGGCATCGGCGAAACTGATGTCGCTGCCGAGCGCGAAAGGGCCTTGCGCCATGCGTGCCTCGATGGCGGCCAGCCCATGGTGCAGACGAGCGAATTGGGCGTCGATCTCGGCAGTGTCGCGCTTCGGCACGAAATGCAATTCGAAAAGCTTCATCGTCGGTGTGAGCACGTCGAGATCGACGATGCGGGCGAACATGCGCACCAGCGCGCGGTCCTTCGAATCGGGCGGCAACAGCGCCGGTTCGGGAAACCGTTCCTCGAGATATTCGGCGATGACCACCGATTCGACGATCGTTTCGCCCGAGCCGGTGATCAGAACCGGAATCCGGTTCATCGGCGAAATGGCGCGAAACGCCTCGGGGATCGGAAAGCCGGGCGGCGGCGCGATGATCTTGATCGGCACGTCCTTGATATAGGCCAGCGCCCGCACGATCGAAGAGTAGGGCGACAACGGCCGCGAATAGAGTTTCATGACCGTCTCTCCCTCACGCTATGATCTTGAATGGCCGCAATTCTTAAGGTTGCGGTTGCAAACTTCAAGCGGCAATGCCCAAGGCGCCTTCGAACAGCGCTCTGCCGTCATTGCCGCCATGCGCTGCTTCTATCAGATTCTCGGGATGCGGCATCAAGCCGAGCACATTGCCTTGTTCGTTGACGATGCCGGCAATGTCGTTGATCGAGCCGTTCGGGTTGGTGCCTTCGGCATAACGGAACACCACCTGGCCTTCGCCCTCGAGACGGGCAAGTGTGTCGGCGTCGGCAAAGTAATTCCCGTCGTGATGCGCCACCGGCGAGCGGATGATCTGGCCCGGCTGGTAGCGACGCGTGAACATGGTGTTGGCGTTGGCGATCTCGAGCTTGACCTGCCGGCAGACGAATTTCAGCGAGGTGTTGCGCATCAGCGCACCTGGCAGCAGACCGGCCTCGACGAGGATCTGGAAACCGTTGCAAACGCCGATGACCATGACGCCCTTGGCAGCCTTTTCGGCGACCGCCCGCATGACCGGCATGCGTGCCGCGATCGCGCCGCAGCGCAGATAGTCGCCGAAGGAAAAGCCGCCTGGGATGGCGATCAGGTCGACATCGGGAATTTCGGTGTCGGTCTGCCAGACGGTTGCCGGCGCGCGTCCGGAAATCTTGGTCAGCGCGGCGATCATGTCGCGGTCGCGGTTGAGGCCAGGGAGAAGGACGACGGCTGATTTCATTTTGGTTCGTAAGGCCTTTGTGCTTCGGCAAGTTCGCGCGGGTCGAGACGGCGTTCGATATGTTCTAGCCGATCATCCTGGCGAGCGAGCACGCCATAGATGTTCTTCACGTCACTCTCCGTGGCTATCAGATGACCGCGGATGGAGCCAAGCTCGGATTTTACCTCTCCGAGCATCAAATCCATCCTGTCCAACCGCGATTGAATGGACTTGAGGACCTCAAAATTCAAGCTCCCATCGCTCTCGGCCACCAGTCCCCTCCGGCACAACTTCAGGTAAGCGTCACACTATAATTCTCAATTACAGTGTTCGCCAGCAGCTTGTCGCACATGGCCTTGAGATCGGCCTCGGCCTTGCCCTTGTCGCTTTCCGCCAGCTCGACGTCGAACACCTTGCCCTGCCGCACTTGGCCGACGCCATCGAAGCCCAGCCCCGACAGCGCGTGTTCGATCGCCTTGCCTTGCGGGTCGAGCACACCATTCTTGAGGGTGACGGTAATGCGGGCCTTGATCACGCTGGACATGCTCCTGTTCTGAACGTTGGGCGCAAGCCGCTATCAGTGCGGCTTGCCTTTGAGGCCGTCGGTCGAGGCGACAAGCACCGGACCGGTAGGACGCGGCGGCTCGTTCTCGTTCATGATGCCGAGGCGGCGGGCGACTTCCTGATAGGCCTCGACGAGGCCGCCCATGTCGCGACGGAAACGGTCCTTATCGAGCTTGTCCTGCGTCGCCACGTCCCACAGGCGGCAGGAGTCCGGCGAAATCTCGTCGGCCACGACGATGCGCATCATGTCGCCCTCGAACAGGCGACCGCACTCGATCTTGAAGTCGACGAGCTGGATGCCGACCCCCATGAACAGGCCGGAGAGGAAATCGTTGACGCGGATGGCCAGCGCCATGACGTCGTCGATTTCCTGCGGGCTTGCCCAGCCGAACGCCGTGATGTGCTCTTCCGAAACCATCGGATCGTCGAGTGCGTCGGCCTTGTAATAGAATTCGATGATCGAGCGCGGCAGGACGGTGCCTTCCTCGATGCCGAGGCGCTTGGACAGCGAACCGGCGGCGACATTGCGCACCACCACCTCGAGCGGGATGATCTCGACTTCCTTGATCAGCTGCTCGCGCATGTTGAGTCGGCGGATGAAGTGGGTCGGGATGCCCATGCGGTTCAAATGATTGAAGATGTATTCGGAAATGCGGTTGTTGAGCACACCCTTGCCGTCGATGACCTCGTGCTTCTTCTTGTTGAACGCGGTTGCGTCGTCCTTGAAGAACTGGATCAGCGTGCCCGGCTCGGGTCCCTCATAGAGGATCTTGGCCTTGCCTTCATAAATGCGGCGGCGATTTTTCATTTGAATTTTTCTCTGGATTTGCGGACAGGCGGCAAGCGACCACTTCCTGTCCGTCCGCCTGAAATAATGCGGCGACGGTGACGTTCAATGCCGGGTCTATCCCAATCACACCGTTTGCTCAATCGGCAAATCCTTTCAATCAACCGCTTTCGGGACTGAAATGCCGCAGCGCAGCATATGACGAAGCATATTGACCGGCCCGCGACCTTTTGGTTTGTGCTTCGGCAACACACATATCCATTGCCAACGAATCGGATTTGACCGGAGGGACGCCATGAGCAGCATGAAAGACCGCGAAGAGGGCTTCGAGCGCAAATTCGCTTTCGACGAGGAGCTTCGGTTCAAGGCTTCGGCGCGGCGCAACAAGGCGCTTGGTCTGTGGGCAGCCGAAAAGCTCGGAAAGTCCGGCGCCGATGCCGACGCCTACGCCAAGGAAGTCGTTGTTTCCGACATCGAGGAAGCCGGCGACCACGACGTGTTCCGCAAGATCCGCAAGGATTTCGATGCCGCCGGCGTCGAGCAGTCCGATCACCAGATCCGCCGCACCATGGACGAAATGATGGCGCAGGCGATCGAGCAGATCAAGAACACCTGATCCGGCCGCTTTCTGGCCCAATCGACCGCCCGGCCGATCCGGGCGGTTTTTCTTTGCCTTTGCGGCGGTTTCCGGCTGAAACTGCCGACGTTAACGAGGAAAGAGATTAGATGTCCCTGAAGTCCCGTCTTGCCGCAGATGAAACGCTGGTAACCGCCTGGTCGGGCGTGCCGGACGCCTTGACCGTGGAGATCCTCGCCAGGCAGGACTTCGATGCCGTGACACTCGACATGCAGCATGGCGGCCATCACGAGGACAGCGTCCTGCGCGGCCTGGCACCCGTGCTGGCCCTGGGCAAGCCGGCGCTGGTGCGCATTCCCGTTGGCCGTTTCGACATGGCGAGCCGTGCTCTCGATTTTGGCGCCGAAGCAGTCATTGCACCGATGGTCAACTCGGTGGCCGATGCAAAGCTGCTCGCCGCGGCCATGAAGTATCCCCCGCTCGGCGAGCGCTCGTGGGGTCCGACCTATGCCTTTCCCCGCCATGGCAAGGGCGACTATGCCGAATGGCTGCGCGACACCAATCAGCGCACCATGGCTTTTGCCATGGTCGAGACGCGCGCCGCGCTCGATGCGCTTGACGGTATCCTCGACACGCCGGGCATCGACGGCATTTTCCTCGGGCCGTCCGACTTCTCGATCGCCTGGACCAACGGCACCACGGTCAATTCGACGCTGGAAAGCATGATGGAGACGGTGGCTTCGGTTGCCGAGCGCACCCGCAAGGCCGGCAAGCATGCGGCGATCTATGTCGTCGAACCGGCTATCGCCGGCCGCGTCGTGTCGATGGGCTATCGCCTGCTCGCCACGGGTTCCGAGCACGCGCTGATTTCATTGGGAGCAAGGACCTTGCTCAAGGACATGCGGGACTCGATCGGATCCTGAACCAGGGGGCTGCTGTCGCCAGCGTGTTGCTCAGACCTTTGCACCGCGAGCGCCGTGGCGGCCGATCCGCCGCGTCTGATCCTGTCGAACAAAGCGCCGAGCGCCTGGACCCACCAGTTGTTGAAAGCCATCAGCGGCAATGCCGCGAGGATCGACCCAGATATCGCGGCGGCAGCGCCGAGTGCGGCGGAGTCGCTTGCCAACAGCGCCCATGATCCCAACGAGCAGATAACGGGTACATGCACGAGGTAGAGCGGGAAAGACAGGTCGCCCAGGAAACGTGCGGCCTTGCCGGAGAGCCATGACGGTGGGTCATCCATGCTCAGCACGGCGTAAACCAGCATGATGCTTGCCGGGATGGCCACGCAAGCTTGCCGCAAACCGATATCGGAAGCTGCAATATCGAGCACGGCGAAGGGCCGGTATATTCCGACAGCATCTCCTGCATAACCCAGCAGCACCAGCGAAATAATCGCCATGGCCCCTCTCACCCATCGATTCGGGTGAAATCCCATGGCGAGAAGCGGATAGAGTAGGAGGCTGGCCGGAAAGGCACAAAAAAAGAAGCTGACTTGCACCGCCAAGAATACGCCTGTTGCTATGCAAAGCCAGGACAATAGCGCCCAGCGGCCTTGGAAGAAAAAGACGATCGGGGCGAGGGCGAAGGTCAGCATGCTGCCCCAGAACTCGATCGTCATGGTCCACAGGCTGCTGTCGTAATATTTGTCGCCGTAAATGAATGTCCGCCACGCTCCTTGCAGGAATGCGTCGGAGAAACTCGCTGTCTCCCGCGACAGTACCTTTGAAGCATTGCCGAATCTGCCGAGCCACTCAGATTGAGCGACCGCCGCTGCATCCTCGAAGAAATACAGATCGAGCTTGAAGATGACACAGGACGATAGAACCACAACAAGCACGGGTCCAGCCAGACGAGGCAAACGTTTGATCGCACCCAGCCGAAGGTCTTGTGCGTCGCGGGACTGGAAATAACGCTTCACAAGCACATAGGAAGAGAGGACGAAAAACAAGTAGACGGCAGAGCCGCCATTGAAGGCGATGAAAGCCAGACTTGTCTTGAGCGATTGCGCAGCCTCCTCTTCGCCCGCCGCGGACGGCGCAAAAGCACACAAGATATGCCAATTGAGAACGATAAGCGCTGCGGCGCCTCTCAAGAATTCAAGTGATGCGTCCTTGCGCAAGCATTGACCTCTGTTTCAAGGGCGAAGAATTGGCAGCCCGGTTCAAGCACGGATGATCATCCAGAAAGCAATTTCCACTGCTTCTGAATAGTTAACGCTGGCCCTCTTAAATTATTATTTATTCGAGTCCTGCAGTTTGATCGAATGCCATCGTGCGTTGATTTTGGCGCGCCTCAGAGGTCCGTCAGAAACTTGGCGAAGGTCATCGATCCCTCGGGCCAGGGGCCAAAGCCTGAATCCTCGCTGAGATGGCCGGTTTCTCCGGCATCGATGAACAGCGAGCCCCAGGCGCCGGCGATGTCCTCGGCGACATCGAAAGGGCAGAAGGGGTCGTTGCGGCTGGCGATCACGATGGAGGGAAACGGCAGCGGTTCGCGAGGATAAGGGCCGAAGGTCATCAGATGTCTTGGCTTGATCTTGGGATTCGCGACGTCCGGCGGTGCCACGAAGAAGGCGCCGGCGACCGGCTTCCGGAACTGCGGAATGGCTTGTACGGCCGCGGCCACTCCAAGTGAGTGAGCGACGAGAACGACAGGTCTCTCGGCCTCGTTGACCGCCTTGGCCACACTCGCCGTCCAGTCCTCGCGCACCGGCTTCGACCATTCCGCTTGCTCGACGCGGCGCGCCGTGGACAGTTTCGATTGCCAGCGGGTCTGCCAATGCTCAGGCCCCGAATTGGTGTATCCGGGAATGATCAGAATATCTGCGTCCTTGACTTTCATGGCGCTCAGATAGCGAGCGCGATTGCCTCATGCAACCGTTGATGGGCAGGCTTCCGGTCGCAACGGTGAACACCATGTTCGCTTTTCGCTGTCTTGTGTGAACGATGAAGATCGACGATCTCTGTCGGGAGAGAAACAGCCGTGGAGGACCGGGATTTTGGCGCTGACACGACGTAGAATGATCGGCGCCGCTGGCCTCCTGGCTTTGGGAGCTTCGCGAGACGTCGCCGCAACGGAGACAATGATGAGCGAATTGCCATTTGCCGCCACCACGCCGGTGAGCGTCGCCCGCGTCGGCCTGAAGGCGCGTGATGCCGAAAGTCTTGCCGCCTATTATCGCAAAGTCGTCGGACTGCAGGAATTGAGCCGCGCCGACGGCGCGATCACGCTCGGTGCCGGCAGCCGTCCGCTGCTGGTGCTTGAGCCGGACAGCTCTGCCAAACCGGACGATCCGCGCAGCGCCGGCCTGTTCCATACGGCTTTCCTGCTGCCCAGCCGTGCCGATCTCGGACGCTGGATCAACCACGCCATCTCAGACAAGATCGCTATCGAGGGCGCTTCGGACCATCTGGTCAGCGAAGCGCTCTACCTGACCGATCCCGAGGGCAACGGCATCGAAATCTATGCCGACCGCCGCCCGCAGGATTGGAAATGGAACGGCGACAAGATCGCCATGGCGACCGAGCGGATGAACATTCCGTCTGTCGTTGCCGAAGTGCCGGCCGGCGATGCGGGATGGCAAGGCGCGCCGGAAAACAGCATTGTCGGCCATGTCCACCTGCGCGTCGGCAGACCGGAAGAGGCCGAAGCCTGGTGGAACCAGGAATTCGGCTTCGACACGGTCGCCAAATATGGCGGCCAGGCGGTGTTCCTGTCGTCGGGGCATTATCACCACCACATCGGCGCCAATGCCTGGCAAAGCGCCGGCGCCGGCCGCCGCGACCCCTCCCGCTCGGGCCTTGCCTGGGTCGAGATGCGTTCGGACAATGTGAGCAGCGAAACGACCCGTGAGGATCCTTGGGGCACGGTGATCAGGACCGTGCCAGGTAAGGCTTGACTGGACGTCACCACGGCTTTTTTCTCCCCGTAAACGGGGGAAGGAAAGCTCATGCCCCTCCGAAAACCCGCTTGAAGATCGTGTCGACGTGCTTGGTGTGGTAGCCTAGGTCGAATTTCTCGCGGATTTGCGCCTCCGGCAGTGCGGCTGTCACTTCCTTGTCGGCCAGAAGTTCCTCAAGAAAATCAGCGCCTTGTTCCCACACCTTCATGGCGTTGCGCTGCACCAACCGGTAGGAATCTTCGCGTGACAGGCCGGCCTGCGTCAGCGCCAGCATGACGCGTTGCGAATGCACTAGGCCGCGAAACTTGTTCATGTTGTTCAGCATGTTGTCGGGATAGACGACCAGCTTGTCGACGACGCTGGTCAGGCGTGACAGCGCGAAATCGAGCGTCACGGTGGAGTCCGGGCCGATCATGCGCTCGACCGAGGAGTGCGAGATGTCGCGCTCGTGCCAGAGCGCCACGTTCTCCATCGCAGGCAGCGCCATGGAGCGCACCATGCGGGCAAGGCCGGTGAGGTTTTCGGTCAGCACCGGGTTGCGCTTGTGCGGCATCGCCGACGAGCCTTTCTGGCCCGGCGAAAAATACTCTTCCGCTTCCAGCACTTCGGTGCGCTGCAGATGCCGGACCTCGATCGCCAGCCGCTCGATCGAGGAGGCGATGACGCCGAGGGTCGCGAAGAACATGGCGTGGCGGTCGCGCGGAATCACCTGCGTCGACACCGGTTCCGGCTTCAGTCCGAGCTTTGCCGCCACATGTTCCTCGACATAGGGCTCGATGTTGGCGAAGGTGCCGACCGCGCCCGAAATCGCACAGGTGGCAATGTCTTCGCGCGCGTGCACCAGCCGCTCGCGGCAGCGCGAGAATTCGGCATAAGCCTGCGCCAGCTTTATGCCGAAGGTCGTCGGCTCGGCATGGATACCGTGGCTGCGGCCGATGGTGACGGTGTCCTTGTGCTCGAAGGCGCGGCGCTTGAGCGCTGCAAGCAACGTATCGATGTCGGCCAGCAGAATGTCGCTGGCGCGGGTGAGTTGCACCGCAAAGCAGGTGTCGAGCACGTCCGAAGACGTCATGCCCTGATGGATGAAGCGCGCATCGGGTCCGACGAATTCGGCAAGATGGGTGAGGAAGGCGATGACGTCATGCTTGGTGACGCGCTCGATCGCGTCGATCTTCTCGACGTCGAATTCGGCCACGCTTCCCTTTTCCCAGATCGTTTTGGCCGCTTCCTTGGGGATGACCCCCAGTTCGGCCAGCGCGTCGCAGGCATGGGCCTCGATTTCGAACCAGATGCGAAACCGGGTTTCGGGCGACCAGATGGCGACCATTTCCGGCCGGGAATAGCGAGGGATCATCGGTCATTCCTGATGTGTCGGAGGGATTTGTCCGCGTCCTAACAGAGGCGGGCCAAATGCTCAACGCTGCTGCCGTGCAAACCAGAGGCTGACGGCGAACAAGGCGACGAAACCAAGCGGGAAATAGAGCCGGATGCCCAGCACCACGAACTGGTAGGACGCCACCGCCATCGTGAAGGCGAGCTGAAAGCCCCAGGTGAGGGTGAATACGGGCGCATGCCATTCGGCATAGTAGGAGCGGTATTGCAGGGCATACAGCAGGGCGGTGAGGCCGATCGTTGCGGCAGCAAGCCCTACGAATATCGCCGCGAAGGCGACCTCCCGGCCCTTTCCGAGCGAAACCAGCCGTGCGGCAAAGAGGCCAACGGGAAAGGCTAGGCCGCCGCCGACGGCAAACAGCAGGGACACGGTGCGGATCTTGCCTGGCGTCACCCAATTGTCCAGCAACAGGTTGACGAGTGCGCTGGCGCCCATCATGGCGGCCCACAGCAGCGCACCGAGAAGCGCTGCACGCAGTGTCGGCATGGCGCCGCGAAGGTGGTGCAGGGCGCGATTGCGCCTGACGGGTTGGGCAAGCTCTGTCACAGGCGGCCGGTCACGGCGATCCAGCGAAAGTCCGGCCCTTCGAAGCCATACTGGCGCACCGCGATCAGCACCGCATAAGCGCTGAGGCTGTCCATCGAGAACGTCTGCACCGCGCCGATGCGGTAGCCGTTCGGGCAGCCCCGGCTCTTGGGGGTCGCTTTGTCCTCGTGCAGCAATTTCGTGGTGCCGCCATCCCGCGCCTCGATACGCAGCAGCCGGAAGCCATTGATCTCGCCCTGGCTGGCGCAACCTTCGGTGTCATTCATGCCGATCTCGTCGAGCCGGAACTCGAGCGGCTGGTCGACAGGGGAAAAGATCGGTCGCGGATTGACCACTATGCGATGTGGATCGGCCGAAAGCTCGGTCACCGGGTTGGAGCCGGCGGTGATGCCGCGGTTGGCACTCAGCTCGGCCTGGCTGACAATGGCCTCGCCCTTTTGCCGGGCCTGAAGGCGGGCAGCGTCGAGCGTTGCCTTCTCGTCGTCGAGCCGGACCCTGACCGGCGTGCCCTTGAGAAAGCTGTCGTTGCTGGTGTCGATGTAATACCGGTTGGCATAGGGAAAGCCCGACCCGTCCTGGATGCCGTACTCCTCGAAGGCGAACACGCCGCCATCCCGGGTGAAGCCCAGGATTTCGAGCTCCGCGACATCGCCGGCCTGGGCAATCGACGCCGCGAACTGCGTGGCCAGGCAAACGGCAAACAGGAAAAGCGTCCGCATTGTCATCGCTCCTTCGGCCTGATCGCTTCAATCCCTAGCACGACGAGATCAAAACGTCGTGCGGACCAAGGCCGATGCATCCAAACCGCTCGTCATTTGTTATTGTCGGCAGTCCCAAGGGAAACCCACCCCAATGGAGAAGCTAACATGACCGACACCAGCAAAATTCGTGAGCACATGGACGTCGTCGGCGCCGACGGCGTGCATATCGGCACCGTCGACAAGGTCGATGGCCAGCGCATCAAGCTGACCAAGGCCGACAGTGGCGAGGGGGCTCACAAGGGCCATCACCACTATATTTCACTGGCCCTGGTTGCCGAGGTCGATGGCAAGAAGGTGTGGCTGTCCGCGAATTCCGATGTCGCGGTGACGTTCGAGGAAGAAAAATCCGATCCGGTTTGATCGACGGCTTTAGCCAGCCTAGCGACGTGACGACCAGACGGGAAACAGGTCGTTGTCGGCTGGCGTCGCGGCAAACACGCCACGGCTGATGGCGCGCGCCATAGTGGCGCCGGCGGCGGCGTAGAGGTCGATTGCCGCGTCGGCGGTCAGTTCGACCCCGCTCTTGCCGGTGGCCAGCGCGAACACCAGGTCGCCGTCGGCCGGCGTATGGGTCGGCCAGATGGCGCGTACGAAGCCGTCATGCGCCGAAATTGCCAGGCGTTTGGCGGCGGCCTTGGTGAGAACCGCGTCCGTGGCAATGACCGCGATGGTCGTGTTGCCGCCGCTGTCCATCTGCCGTCCGTGATCCTTGTCCCCGTATTTCAGCAAAATCCGCTTCGCGTCCTCGGGCATGGGCGAGGGATAACCAAGCCCGCCGAATTCATCGCCGATTTCGAAGGGTGCCGCCCAGAAATGGCGGGTGCGGCCGACGGTCACCGAGCCGGTCGGGTTGACGGCGGCCAGCGCGCCGATGGTGATCCCATTGTCCAGCAGTGTCGAGGCGGAACCCAGGCCACCCTTCAGCCCCGACGTCAGTGCACCGGTTCCGGCGCCCGCCGTGCCAAATTGGAAATCGACAGCGGCAGTCTGCACCGACTCGTAGCCGAGGTCGCGATAGGGGGGATAGCGGCCCCAGTCCTTGTCGCCGCCATTGCGCAGGTCGAAGAGGATCGCCGCCGGCACGATCGGTACGCGGAAGCCGCCAACCTCGAAGCCGATGCCGCGTTCGCGCAGTGCGGCCTGCACGCCGGAGGCAGCATCGAGCCCGAAAGCAGAACCGCCCGACAGCACCACGGCATGGATCGTCTCCACCAAATTGTGCGGTTCCAGCAGATCCGTCTCGCGGGTGCCAGGCGCGCCGCCAAGAATCTGGACTCCCGCGACCGCCGGCTCGTCGCAAAGGACGGTCGTCACGCCGGACTTCAGCCTGGCGTCGGAAGCATTGCCAACGCGCAGGCCCATGACATCGGTGATGAGATTGCGTGGACCGGTGCGGAACATCAGTTGTTTTCCAAGGGCACGAAGCGGGTGCCGTCGAAGCGGAAGACACGGTAGAGGCTCTGGCTGAGGTCGCCCTTGTCGTCGAAGCGGACCGGTCCGATCGCCGTGGTGAAATCATGCCCGGTGAGTGCCTCGGCCAGCGGCCCGCCGGAGCCTGCTGCGTCCGACGATGCGGCCTTGGCGATCTCGACCGCAGCATAAGCCGGCAGGGCGTAGCCGTCCGGCACGATCTTGTGCGCGGAGAAGCTTTCCAGCACTTTGGGATCCGCGACATCGGCCCATTCGGGTGGCGCGATCATCAGCGTGCCGGTCGCGTAAGGCACGTCGCCGGGCGGCGTGCGCAGGTTTTCGCCGCCGGCAAGGACGATGCCCGTCTGGAGCTGGGCGGCATCGCGCCCCATAATGGCGATGTCGTCGCCGTCGCCGCCGGCAAAGACATGCGTGGCGCCGGCCTTTTTCAGCCGTCCCACCAGGCCGATCTGGTTGTCGAGCTGCGGCCGGAACGTGTCGACGAAGACTGGTTTCAGTGCCGCCTGCTCGGCAGCAGCACGAAATGTCTCCGCCATCTCACGGCCATAGATGGTGCCGTCGTCGATGATCGCGAACAGCTCGTTCTGCCATAGGCGGGTAAGGGTGGAGGCGACGGCATTGCGCTCGTCGTCGCCTCGCGGGCCGAGGCGATAAACCGGCCAGCCGGTCTTGGCGCGGCGGTCGGTCAGGCTTTCGGTTCGCACACCAACGGTGATGACAGGAATATTGGCGTCCTTAAGGACAGGCATCGCCGCCTCGATCGCCTCCGTGCAGAGGAAGCCGATCACGACATTGACCTTGGCTGCCACGAATTCCCTGGCCGCCGCGGCGCCGCCATCGCCGGTGCAGGCGTCATCAACAGTCTTGAGTTGGATGCCGTCCACCTCTGCCGCGAGCCCGGCGCCAGCCTCGATCTGCCTGCCGAGGATGGCCGATGGTCCCGACAGGGGTGCTGCGACACCAATCGTGAGCGTCTGTGCGCTGGCGGCGCCGGCCATGAACAGCCAGGCCAGCGCTGCGGTTATGGTTGCCCCGGATCGCATGCTGCCGAAGAATTCCTCCAAGCCCGCGACGTCGCGCAGGCGTCAAATTCCCGCCAAGACCTAAAGGCTGCCCGGCCTTGGTGCAACACGCGAATTCGGGATATGGGCCAAGCACTTCGCTTGTGGCATGTGATGTCTGGCCATATATGTCAGGTGAACAATGGCCATGGAATCTTCCAGTGCTGAAGAAGAACGATATTGGACCGCAGGCCTATCGCGACGCGATGAGTCATTTTGCCGGTCATGTCCATGTGGTGACCACCGACGGACCCGCCGGAAAGCGGGGGACGACGGTGATCGCGGCATGTTCTGTGTCGGATACGCCGCCGACCATCCTGGTCTGCCTCAATCGTGAAAATGCCAAGAATGAGCTGTTCGTGAAGAACGGCAAATTTGCCCTGAACACGCTGGCTTCGCACCAGGAGCCGCTGTCGATTGGATTTTCCGGCATGACTGGCCTGCCGGTCGAAGAGCGCTTCGCGCTCGGCGAATGGGATGTGATTTCCACCGGCGCGCCGACGCTCAAGGGCGCGCTCGCCGTGTTCGACTGCGAACTGATCGACACCAAGGACCTAGCCACCCATCGTGTGCTTTTTGGCAAGGTGACAGGCCTGCGTATGGGCGATAATTTGCGGCCGCTGATCTATCACGCCCGCGGCTACCACGTCCTGGAAAGTGGGGCCGCCGCACCCGCGGAGAAGGAATGAGCGACTTGAAACCGCGCCCCGTGCCGCGGACGATCGACGAAACGCTCGATCTCCTGACCGGCGCGGACTATGTCGCGGACCGGTCGCTGGCAACGGTGCTTTTCCTGTCTCTGCGCATGAGGCGGCCGCTTTTCCTCGAAGGCGAGGCCGGCGTCGGCAAGACCGAGATCGCCAAGGTGTTGGCCGAGGCGCTTGGCCGCCGGCTGATCCGCCTGCAGTGTTATGAGGGGCTCGACGTCTCCTCGGCCGTTTATGAGTGGAATTACGCCGCGCAGATGATCGAAATCCGCATGGAGGAGGCAGCCGGCAAGGTCGACCGCTCCGCCATGGAGCGTAACGTTTTCTCCGAAAAGTACCTGATCCGCCGGCCGGTGCTCGATGCGCTGACGGGCAAGGCGGGCGCAGCCCCGGTTTTCCTGATCGACGAGCTCGACCGCACCGACGAAGCCTTCGAAGCCTTCCTGCTCGAAATCCTCTCCGACTTCCAGGTGACTGTGCCTGAACTCGGCACGATCGCGGCTGAAGAGCCGCCGATCGTCATCATCACCACCAACCGCACCCGCGAAATCCACGATGCGCTGAAGCGGCGCTGCCTTTATCACTGGGTCGACTATCCCAGTGCCGAGCGCGAACTGGAGATCGTACGCCGCAAGGTGCCTCGGGCCAACCAGCGGCTTTCGGCCGAAGTGGTGTCCTTCATCCAGAAGCTGCGCCAGATCGAGCTGTTCAAGGTGCCGGGCGTCGCCGAAACCATCGACTGGGCCGGCGCGCTGACCGAACTCGACAAGGTGGCGCTCGATCCGGAGACCGTGTCCGACACGATCGGGGTGCTGCTGAAATACCAGGACGACATTGCCCGCATCGGCGCGGGCGAGGGCCGGCGCATCCTCGACGAGGTCAAGGCCGAGCTCGCGGCGGCGGAGTAGGGTGGTGAAGGCGTCCCGACCCGACCCTGGAGAGGCGACGGCGGACGGCCGGATCGCAGACAACATAGTCTATTTCGCCCGCACCTTGCGCAAGGCCGGCATGCGGGTCGGGCCCGCTTCGGTCAAGGACGCGATCGAGGCGGTGCTCGTCGCCGGCATCGGCTCGCGTGATGACTTTTACTGGACCCTGCACGCCGTTCTGGTCTCGCGTCATGAGGATCATGCCACCTTCGACGAAGCTTTCCGACTGTTCTGGAAATCGCGCGAATTGATCGAGAAGCTGCTGGCGATGTTTTCGCCGGTGGCGCCTGACGTCAGGCAGAAGCAGAAACCGCGCGCGGCTGAAAATCGCGTCAGCCAGGCGATGTTCGAGGGTCATCAGAAAAACCAGACGCCTCAGGAAATCCCTGAGATCGAGGTCGATGCCCGCTTCACCTTTTCCGGCAACGAGCTGTTGCGGGGCAAGGATTTCGCGCAGATGAACGCAGTCGAGATGGCTGACGCCAGGAAGGCGATCGCGGCGTTGCGGCTGCCTGTCGACATGGTGCGGACCAGACGCTTCAAGGCCGATGCGCATGGCCGCCGCATCGATCCACGTGCCATGATGCGCTCGGCGGCGCGCACCGGCGGTGAATTGATCCTGCCGAAATTCCGCTCGGTCCGCGAAGTTCATCCGCCCCTGGTGGTGCTGGCCGATATTTCCGGTTCGATGAGCCAATACACGCGCATCTTCCTGCATTTCCTGCATGCGCTGACGGAAAAGCGCCGGCGCGTGCACACTTTCGTCTTCGGCACGCGGCTGACCAACCTGACCCGGCAGATGCGCCACCGCGATCCCGATGCCGCCCTTGCCGATTGCTCGGCGGCGGTCAAGGACTGGTCGGGTGGCACGCGCATCGGCGATACGCTGGCCGAGTTCAACCTTGTATGGTCGCGACGTGTGCTGGGACAGGGCGCGGTGGTGCTTCTGATCACCGACGGGCTGGAGCGCGACGATATAGGGGGCTTGGCGGAAGAAATGGAACGGCTGCACAAATCCTGCCGGCGGCTGATCTGGCTCAATCCGTTGTTGCGCTTCGATGGTTTTCAGGCGCGCGCCCGCGGCGTCAAGGCGATGCTGCCGCATGTCGACGAATTCCGCTCGGTGCACAATCTCGACGCGCTCGCCGATCTCTGCGCCTCGCTGGACAAGAAATCGGTCCTTTCCGTCGATCCACGGCGGTGGATGGATGCTGGCGCAAGGCGCGCCGCATAGCCATATATTTTCCGGCTTTTGGAAAAACAGACCCTGAGAGAAGCAACGATGAGTGACAGTCTTTATCTCGATGAGGCCCGCGACCCGCTGATCATCGCGGAAGCCTGGATGAAGGACGGCAAGGATGTCGCAGTGGCGACCGTGGTCGAGACCTGGGGTTCAGCGCCGCGCCCGGTCGGCAGCCACCTTGTCATCGATGCCGATGGCAATTTCCACGGCTCAGTTTCGGGCGGTTGCGTCGAGGGCGCTGTCGTGACCGAGGCGGTCGACGTCATCGGCTCCGGCAAAGCCAGGATGCTGGAGTTCGGTGTTGCCGATGAGACCGCCTGGCAAGTCGGCCTGTCCTGCGGCGGCTGCATCAAGGTTTATGTTGAGCGATTGGGCTGACCTCCGATGGATCCTTATGCGCTGAAGACGCTCAATGCCGAGCGGCGCGCCCGCCGCGCGGCGATCCTCGTCACTGATCTCGGTGATGGTCGCGACCGTATCGTGCGGGAGGGCGATCAGGTCGCCGGCGATCTCGGTGCGGCGATCGCCAAGGCGTTTCGATCCGGCAATTCGGGGTCCGTCGAGGCGGAAGGGCGGACCTTCTTCCTCAATGCGCATCTGCCGCGGCCGCGTCTGGTGGTGATCGGCGCCGTGCATATCAGTCAGGCGCTCGCGCCGATGGCACGGATCGCAGGCTATCCCTTGGAGATCATCGATCCGCGCACCGCCTTTGCCACATCGGACCGCTTTCCCGATGTCGCCTTGCATGCCGACTGGCCGCAGGATGTGTTGGAACGCCAGCCGCTCGACGCTTACACCGCGCTCGCCGCCGTCACCCATGACCCGAAGATCGACGATTTCGCGCTGAAGGCGGCACTCGACGCCAACTGTTTCTATGTCGGAGCGCTCGGCAGCCGAAAGACGCATGCCAAGCGCGTCGAGCGCCTGCTGGCGCTGGGCGCGAGTGCAGACCAGATCGCGCGTATCCACGCGCCGATCGGGCTGGACATCGGGGCGGCAAGCCCCGCCGAGATCGCCGTCGCCATTCTCGCGCAGACCATTCTTGCCTTCCGCTCGCGCGGCCTCGATGCGAAGGGCGCGGCGGCGTGAAATTCGGTCCGATCCCGATCGACGCGGCCGAAGGGGCGGTGCTGGCGCATGCGACCGCGGCCGGCGAAAAGCGATTTCGCAAGGCGCACAGGCTGAGCGCCGAAGATGTCTCCACGCTCAAGGGGGCAGGTGTTTCGCAGGTCGTTGCGGCCGTGCTGGCGCCGGACGATCTCGGCGAGGACGCCGCGGCGCAAAAAATTGCCGAAGGCATGACCTTAGGCGGCATCGAGGCGAAGCCCGCCGCTACCGGCCGGGTCAATCTCCACGCCAAGGCGGCTGGCATCTTCACCGTCAATGCCGCTGTAATCGATGCGATCAATGCGGTCGATCCCGCCATCACCATCGCCACGCTTGGCCAACACGCGCCGGTCGAAAAGGGCCAGATGGTCGCGACGGTGAAGATCATCCCCTTCGCGGTCTCTTCCTCGTTGGTGGCCGCCGTGACGGAAATCTTGGCCAGCGGCGAAATTTTTGCCGTCAACGCCTATCGGCCGACGCGTGTCGGCGTCATCCAGACGGTGCTGCCGGGCACCAAACAAACCGTGCTCGACAAGACGCTGCGCGTCACCGAAGCCCGGCTGGCGCGCTCCGGCGGCAGGCTGACGGCGGAGCGCCGTACGCCGCATGAGATCGCCCCTGTCGCCGAGGCTGCCATCGCGCTTGCGCGCGACAACGACATGGTGGTGATCTTCGGGGCTTCCGCGATGAGCGATTTCGCCGACGTCGTTCCGGCGGCGATCGAGAGGGCGGGCGGTACCATCATCCGCGCGGGCATGCCGGTCGATCCCGGCAATCTGCTGGTGCTCGGCACACTCGGCGGCAAGCGCATCATCGGCGCGCCTGGCTGCGCCCGCAGCCCCAAGGAGAACGGCTTCGACTGGGTGCTCGACCGATTGACTGCCGGCCTGGACGTCACCACGCGCGACATCGCCGGCATGGGCGTCGGCGGCCTGCTGATGGAGATACCGACGCGGCCGCAGCCGCGCGAGCCGCTGCCGGCCAAAAGTCGGCTCAAGGTCGGGATCGTGCTTCTGGCGGCGGGCCGGTCGAGCCGCATGGGCGGGCCGAACAAGCTGATGGCGCTGTTCGACGGCCAGCCGCTGGTGCGCCGCACCGCCGAACGCGCTCTCGCCTCGAAGGCTTCGGGCACGATCGTCGTCACCGGTCATCAGCGCGAGCGGGTGCGCGCGGCATTGTCGGGCCTCGACGTCACCTTCGCCGACAATCCCGATTTTGCCGATGGCCTGTCGACCTCGCTTAAGGCCGGCACTGCCTATCTGCCCGAAGACGCCGCTGGTGCGATGATCGTTCTGGGGGACATGCCGGGTGTCGCATCCGACGATCTGGACAGGCTTATCGATGCCTTCCGCAGGGCCGGCGGCAACTCGGTGGTCCGTGCCACGCACCAAGGCAAACGCGGCAACCCGGTGCTTTTGCCGCGCTCGTTATTCGCGGCAATCGCCCATCTCGAAGGCGACACCGGCGCTCGCCATCTGGTCGAGGCCGAAGGACTCGATGTCATCGATGTCGAGATCGGGGAGGGCGCGTCCGTCGATGTCGACACCCGAGAGGCACTGGAAGGCGCGGGCGGCGTGCTGCAGGATTGACAAACGGAGGCGGCATTAGCATGCCTGCGGTATGGCTATTCGTACCGTCGCGTGCCGCGCTTTCGTCACGGCAATGCTTTTCTTGTTTTCCTCGGCCGCCAGTGCCGACACATTGTCCCTGAAACCTTTCAAGGACGATCTCTTCGCCTATCCGGCGACGCTCTCGTCCGACAGCAACGGCGCATACACGGTCCTCGACTACCGCGAGATGCGCGACATCAACCAGCGCGACGAGGTGCCGGAAAAGCGCGTGCATGCCCAGTACACCGACACCGGCGTGCGCAAGGTGCAGCAGGATCTGATGCTGAAGACCGACGCGGGCGATGTCAGGCATGTCGCCGTCGGCAAGACGAAAGGAGCCGCCATCATCGTGCTTTACCTGCACGGGCAGGGCGGCAGCCGCAAGCAAGGCGTCGACGACTTCACCTTCGGCGGCAATTTCAACCGGCTCAAGAACCTGATGGCCGGCAATGGCGGGCTCTATATTTCTCCGGATTTTCCTGATTTCGGCGACAAGGGCGCGGCACTGGTCGCCGCCCTGATCGACCATTATGCCGAACAGTCTCCGGGCGCGAAAATCTTCGTCGCCTGCGGCTCGATGGGCGGCGCGCTGTGCTGGAAACTTGCCGCACGCAAGGATACTGGTGGTCGCGTGAATGGACTGCTGCTGCTCGGATCGCTGTGGGACGAGGGCTTTCTCGGCAGTCCCGCCTTCAAGCGTCGCGTGCCAGTGTTCTTCGGCCAGGGCAGCCACGACGTGGTCTTTCCCGTGGCGAACCAGGAAGCGTTCTTCCGCTCCATCCTTGCCAAATCAAAAAACTATCCGACCCGCTTCGTGCGCTTCGAGACCGGCACGCACGGCACGCCGATCCGCATGGTAGACTGGCGCGGCACGCTCGACTGGATGCTGTCGAAGGCACCATAAGCCTGATGCGCTAGAGGATCTAAGGCGCGGTGTTGTAGTCGACGATCGTCTGCGGGTTCTCCTCGCCGTCATAGGACGCGTCGACGTCATACTGGACCAGCGAGAAATCGCCGTTGCGGAACAGATATGTCCCGGCATCCGAAGCATCGCCGACGCCGCGCCATTTGTTGAAGGTGGTGATGGTGTGAGCATTCTGGTCATAGTCGGAATTGACCGCCCACCCTGTGGTCCGGAAGCCGATCACCGTTACACTCAACAGCTTGCCGTCGCTGTCGTTGTTCTCGTAGCGTATATCGGTCTCCGGCTCGGCGAACTGCAATTGCCTGACACCGTCCACCTCGTCGGTCATGTAATAGACCGAGCTTTCATTGTAGGCGGCGGCCGAGCAGGAGAAGTGGAACAGCCGGGTCTCCTTGTCAGGATCGTTCGGCTGAGCATTCCTGTCCTTGTATTTGATCGAAAAGACCTCTGGCTCATTGGCCTGGCGGTCCTTGTCGCATTGGTCGCCATAGGTCGCCAGGAAGGCCTTCTTGGCCTTTTCCAGTGCGGTGTCCTTTTTCGGCGGCGGCGGGCCGTCGCCGCAGCTTGGCGGCAACGCCTCGTCGAAGTCGGCGGTGGAGGGCTTCAGCGCTCCCTTGTCGATGAAGATAGGCTGGAACGGCGGCGCCTGGATCTGGGCGTTGACCTGGCGCAGCGTATAGCAGCCGGCGAAAACCTTCGCCTCGCCCTTCTTGTCGGTTGCCTGGACGGCGACCGGGACGTTGTAATAGATGCTGCCCGCCGCGCCCTCGTCCGAAATCGGACCGGTCTTGACCTCCACCTTGTCGGTACCGTCATAGCCTTTGACGAATGTGTCGAAATCCTTTGCCGGCTTTGTATCACCGAAGTAGCCCCAGGCGCGGGCGAATTCATGCCGGTTGATGGCGCTGTAGAGTGAATGCACGACCGCATCCGCGCTCGACCGATCATCGACGTAAGGCGCTTCGGGCGTATCGGCTGCGGCCAATGGCGCGTGGCCTGTCGTGGCAAGGGAGAGAAGGGCAGTCGCTGCGAAAAGGGCGCGTGTCATCGGGGATCTCCGCTCGATAACGAAGATTCTACCACGGCGATTGCGGCGACGTGGTGACGCCATGCGCCCGCCGCTTGAAGAATCGCGCCTGAGAGCGCTACGTCCTCCCGCCGGCGTTCCTGCCGGACAGGAGATCCGACGTGACGATATCGATGTATGAGGCATCCGTGCCCGTGTTTTCAGCCAGGCTGAAAGCACTTTCCAGTGTGCTGGCTGCAGCCGAACAGAATGCGCTTGACCGCAAGATCGACCCGCAGGTGTTTTTGACGGCGCGGCTGGCGCCCGACATGTTCGCACTTGCCAGGCAGGTGCAGATCGCAACCGACCATGCCAAGGGCGCGCCTTCACGGCTGGCCGGCCGCGAAGTGCCTAAATATGAGGACAATGAAGCAAGCTTCGCCGATCTCGAAGCGAGGCTCGCCAAGACGGTCGCCTACCTGGCGACTTTTTCCGCAGCCGATATCGACGGGTCGGATGACAGGATGATCGAACTGAAGCTGGGGGGCCGGGAAACGACGCTGAGCGGCATGCAATATCTGCTGCATGTGGCCATGCCCAATTTCTATTTCCACCTGACCACCGCTTACGACATCCTGCGCCACAATGGCGTGCCGCTGGGCAAGGCGACATTCCTCGGATCGCGTTGAGAAATCGGACTTTGAGATGTCCCGGGTCGATCCGGGACATCTCGCAACCTGCTTAGCGGATGGACATTTCGCGGGCGATGCGCGGGAAATCGGCGGGCTTGATGCCGATGTCGGCGCGCTCGGCATTGCTCATCGAATAAAGGAGCGCCAGCGCCGCGCGATATCTCAGATGTTCCTGCGGGCGCGGCCGGGCGAACATTTCCGTGAAGAAACCCATGATTCAGGCTCCTGGTTGGTCCTCCACGTCAGGCAATATAGATGAATCGTGAAGATTGTGCAGTGCAGCATATGCATGCCTGCCATGTCCGGATGTTTTTTTGAAATTTTTTTGCAGCAAGGTGAAACTCTTGCGCCGCGCCCAACGTAGGCTTCGAAGCTGGTACATGGCCAGTTTTCCTCGCCACTCCTGGCGAATTTCCGGACTGCATGAACATGCAGTCCGGCTTTTGCCTGCGCCTGCAGTAACGATCCCCTGAATGGAAATTAGTTAAGACCGGCGGTATTTATTTTTAACGAGCTGGTTCTATGGTCTGAAACTCGAACTGTCGGGCATGGGGGAGGCTGATATCGCTACCGGCGCCAAGCGGGATTTTGCGTCACTGCTCGACGACCTCTTCGTTGCCACCGACAAGGGCAACGGCGGTGAGGGCGTAGAGACCGGCGCGCGCCCATCCATCCCGTTCGACTATCTCTCGGTCGCCGATGAACTCCATTCCGGCCGCATCAAGGTATCCGCTGCGGAATATCGCGAGGCCGGCGCTGATCTGGCCAGCGAATTTGCCGCCGTGCTTGAACAGGCAAGGCTGGCGCTGGCTGGCGAAGAGCCGAAGCCGGAAGAAACATTGCCGCCAATCGATCCTGAATCGATTGCGGTCGAACTGGGACTGGAGCAGTCCAAGAGCGCCGCCGACTTCGGCCGCATGCGCCGCAGCTTTGCTTTCGCCAACCATCCCGATCGCGTCGCCCCGCATTTGCGCCAGCGCGCCATGATCCGCATGCAGGTGGCCAACATGCTGATCGACGAAGCCAAGCGCCGCGCCGTGGCCGCCGCACGACGCTAACCCCGCTCTGCTCACGCAAAAGTCGGCCTGGCAAGGCTTGGAGAGCGGCTCTGCTTTTCCTATAAGATGCGAACTCCTCCCCGCGCAGCCGCGCACATATCCCTCCGGAGCAGAATCCCATGCACAAACGCCGTCTCGGTCGGACCGATCTTCTTGTTACCCAGATCTGCCTTGGTTCGATGACCTGGGGCCAGCAGAACACCGAGGCCGAAGGCCATGCCCAGATGGACCTGGCCTTCTCGCGCGGCGTCAATTTCATCGACACCGCCGAACTCTATCCGATCCCGCCCAAGGCGGAGACGCAAGGACGGACGGAGAAGATCATCGGCAGTTGGATGAAGGCCAAGGGCAACCGCGACAAGGTGATCCTGGCCTCCAAGGTCGTCGGCCGCACGGCCAACAGCTGGTTTCGCGGAGACCGGCCCTCGCAATTGGTGCGGGCCGATATCTTCGATGCCATAGACAAGTCGCTGGCCAAGCTTGGCACGGATTATCTCGACCTTTATCAGATCCACTGGCCGGAGCGGGACATCCCCTGGGGCGCCAACCCGACGCGCGTCGGCGCCGTGGCGCGGCGTGCCGATTCTGTCGGCGCGCCGGTCGGTGAAACGCCGATCGCCGAGACGCTCGCGGTGTTCGATGACCTGGTGAAGGCAGGAAAAATCCGCCATTTCGGTCTCTCCAACGAGAGTTCCTGGGGCGTGATGCGCTTCCTTGCAGAGGCCGACAAAGGGATCGGTCCGCGCGTCGCCTCGATCCAGAACGCCTACAATCTCGTCAACCGTACTTTTGAGGTGAACCTCGCCGAGGTCTGCGAGCGCGAAGGGGTGTCGCTGCTTGCCTATTCGCCGCTGGCCCAGGGTTATCTGACCGGCAAATACGATCATGGCGCCCGCCCGCAGGGCTCGCGCTCGCAGCTGTTCAACCGCGGCCAGCGTTACGAGACGCCCAATGCCGCCGAAGCGCAGCTCGAATACAATGAGCTGGCACGCTCTTTCGGCCTGGAGCCGGCGCTGTTTGCCAATGCCTATGTCTCGAGCCGGCCCTTCGTGACCTCCAGCATCATCGGCGCGACAACCATTTCCCAACTGGAGATGGCGCTGTCTTCGGTGGATGTCGTCTGGACTGAAGAAATGCAGAAGGCGGTGGATGCCGTTCACCAGAGGGTCGGCAATCCCTGCCCGTGACCGAGCCCGGAATTGTCGTGTAGCAGCAAAGGGATGGAGACGATGGTGGATTTTTCGATCGAGGCCGTGCGTGGAAAATTCCCCGCTCTCTCACTGACAGACAACGGACGCCGGCGCATCTATCTCGACAATCCTGCCGGCACGCAGGTGCCGCAGGCCGTGGCCGACGCGGTGTCGCGCTGCCTGCTTACGACCAACGCCAATCTCGGCGGTTATTTTGAAACGACGATCGCGGCGCAGCAGGTCGTTGACGAGGCGCACCTGGCGATGGCCGACTTCCTCGGCGCGGCGAGCCGGCACGAGATTGTCATCGGCGCCAACATGACGACGTTGACCTATCATATGTCACGTACGCTCGGCCGCACGATGAAATCAGGCGACGAGATCATCCTCACCCGCATGGATCATGAGGGCAATGTGTCGCCCTGGCTGCAACTGGCCGAGGACCTCGGTCTCGTCGTGCGCTGGTTGCCGTTCGACGAAAGGACCTGGCAGATCGAGGAGGCGACACTCGCCGGTCTGCTGTCCGGGAAGACAAGGCTGGTGGCATTGAACTACGCCAGCAATCTCACCGGCTCGATCAACCGGGTCAGGTCCTTGACCCAACTTGCAAAACGGGCCGGCGCGCTGGTTTATGTCGATGCGGTGCAATTCGCACCGCATGGGCTGATCGATGTGCAGGAACTCGGCTGCGATTTCCTGATCTGCTCGGCCTATAAATTCTTCGGTCCGCATATGGGTATCTTGTGGGGCCGGCGCGACGTCATCGACGGTCTGCAAGCCTATAAGTGCCGTTGCTCCTCGAACGGCTTGCCCGAGCGGTTCGAACTCGGCACGCCGCAGATCGAACTGATGGCCGGCTTGACCGCCGCGGTCGACTATTTCGCCGAGCTCGGCGCGGCGGCAGGTGAGGGTGGTTCAAGAAGGCAGAAGATCGCCAAGGCGTTCCAGGTCTCCATTGCCCATGAAAACCCGCTGGCGCAAAGGCTGATCGATGGCTTGTCCGACATTTCCGGGCTGACGGTCCGAGGCATCACCGACCCGAAACGGCTCGGCGATCGTGTGCCGACTGTCTCCTTCACCGTCGATGGCATTGTCCCCGAAACGATCGTGCGGCAGATGAACGCCGAGAACATCTTCGTGTGGTCGGGCCACAACTATGCCTGGGAGATCGTCCATCAGCTCGGCATTCCGGCCGAGCAAGGCGTCGTGCGCATCGGCATCGCCCACTACAACACCGCGTCCGAAATCGACGAGACGCTGGAGAGCGTGCACCGGGTGATTGCCATGCTCAGGCAGCAACGCTCCTGACTTGGGTTTGAACTCTCACCGCGCCTTGCCGCCAAAGCCGGTGAGGAATGCGGTGAGATTGTCGCCGAGTTCGTCGCAGAGATAGCCGCCTTCCTGGACGATGACCGCCGGTAGGCCGAGCCCGGCGATGGCCTCGCCGATGCGCGAGAAGCCCGGCGTCGTCACCGAAAGCCCGCCGAACGGATCGCCCTCGAACGCGTCGAGGCCGAGCGCCACGACCAGCACATCGGGGGAGAAGGCGCGGATACGCTGGAACGCCACGCCGAGCGCTTCCAGAAACGCCGCATCCGCGGATTTGCGCGGCAGCGGCAGGTTGAAATTATAGCCAAGCCCGGGACCTTCGCCGCGCTCGTCGACATGGCCCCAGAAGAACGGGTAGAACCGCACCGGATCGGCGTGCAGCGACACCGTCAGCACGTCAGGTCGCGCATAGAAAATGCCTTGCGTCCCGTTGCCGTGATGCAGGTCGACATCGAGGATCGCCACGCGGGCCGCCTGCCTGCGCAGCACTTGCGCCGCCACGGCTGAGTTGTTGATGAAGCAGAAGCCGCCGGCGGCATCGGCGAAGGCGTGGTGGCCGGGCGGGCGGCACAGCGCATAGGCGGCCGACGCTCCGGCCATGACGGTTTCGGCGGCCTCGACCGCGCTCCAGGCGCTCCACAGCGCGCTCTGCCATGTCTCGCCCGAGATCGGGCAGGCGGTGTCGGCCATGTGGTAGCCGGCTTGGCCCACTGCTGAGGCCGGATAGGAGCCGTTGCGGGCGATCGGGTGGATGTTGGGAATGACCTCGGCCGACGCCCCTTCGATCCGTTGCCAGCGTTCGAAAATATGTTCGAGGAAGTCGAGATACTCGGGTGTGTGCACCGCCGAGATCGGACCGAGGCCGTGATCGCGCGGTCGCTCGACCGTGCAACCAGCGGATTTTGCGCCGGCTAACAATCTTTCGACGCGTTCCGGTTTTTCAGGGTTGGGCTGTGCCGCGCCACTGGAAAGAAAGGCCTTGGGATCGTGGCGCTTCTGCTCCTGCGCATAGAAGGCCTTCATTGCTGCTCCCCATTTTCCGGCGCATCGGCGAAGGCGAAAAAGGCCTCACCGATGATTTTCTGCGTCTGCTCGTAGCTCGACCAGGCAATGCCCAGCCGTTCGTAAAAGGCCTTGGCACCCTCATTGTCGGTGTCGACCGACAGCCTCAGATACACGCCGCCCTCTTTGCGGCACTCGGCAGCCACGCGTCGCAGCAGGCGTTCGCCGATCTTGCGGCCGCGAAACCGGTCCTCGACATAGAGGTCCTGCACATAGACGCCAGGCCGTCCCATCCAGGTCGAGAAGATCGGGAAATGCAGGCACAGCCCGGCGAATTCACCGTCGACTTCTGCGATCAGGGTCGAGAAGGCGGGTTTTTCGCCAAAGCCCCAGCTTCTGAGATCGTCCGCTGTCGAGATGATTTCCTCGGGCGCCCCGATATGAGTGCCAAGCTTCAGGATCGCCGCGTGAATGGTTTCGACGTCATCGATGGTGCCGGGGCGAAGGATAACCGCACGCGTGACAGGTACAGTGGCAGGACCGGGCGCTTTCATCTCGTCAAAAAGCCACCCTGTCGCCGCCCTTGAGCGCCAGCATGTCACGCGCTTCGGCCGGCGTGGCGACCTCCAGCGACAGTCCATCGAGAATGCCACGGATGCGCCGCACCTGGTCGGCGTTGGACTTCGCCAGCTGGCGGCCGTCATAGAGGCTGTCCTCCAGTCCGACCCGGACATTGCCGCCCATGGCTGCGGCGATCGAGATCAGCGGCATCTGGTTGCGGCCGGCGGCCAGCACCGAAAACTGGTAGCTGTCGCCGAACAATTTGTCGGCGATGCGCTTCATATGGATGAGGTTGTCCGGGTCGGCGCCGATGCCGCCCAGGATGCCCAGCACGAATTGGATGAACAGCGGCCCCGAAACCAGCCCCCGGTCGCGGAATTGCGCCAGCGAATAAAGGTGGCCGACATCGTAGCACTCGAACTCGAAGCGGGTGCCGCAGCCCTTGCCCAGCCGCTCGAGCACGCCTTCCATGTCGGCGAAGGTGTTCTTGAAGATAGTGTCGCGGGTGGCTTCGAGCAGCTTCGGTTCCCACTCGTGCAGCCATTCCCTTGGCTTGTCGAGCATAGGGAACAGCGCGAAATTCATCGAGCCCATATTGAGTGAGCACATTTCGGGCTGAGCCCGAAGCGGCGCCGCCAGCCGCTGGTCCAGCGTCATCAGCGAGGAGCCGCCTGTCGTGATGTTGATCACCGCATCGGTCGCCTGCTTGATGCGCGGCAGGAATTGCATGAACACTTCGGGGTCGGCGGTCGGACGGCCATCTTTGGGATCGCGGGCGTGCAGATGCAGGATCGAGGCGCCGGCCTCGGCCGCGGCGATAGCGTCCGCGGCGATCTGGTCCGGCGTCACCGGCAGATAGGGCGACATCGACGGCGTGTGTACCGAGCCTGTAACGGCGCAGGTGATGATGACTTTTCGCGGCGCCATCTTCGCTACCCTCGGCCTTCGACCGGCAGGTCGAATTCGGCGGCCAGAACCTCAAGCGAGTCGCCGATAATGGAGATGATCTCGCCGACCTGCTCGCTGGTGACGATCATCGGCGGCGCGACCATGAAATTGTCGCCGTCGACGCCACCCTTGACCCTGCGGCCATAAATGATCAGCCCGCGCTCATAGGCGAGATCGAGCAGGCGCTGCGTGGTTTTTTTGCTCTGCTCGATCGGTTTCAGCGTATCGGGATCGGCGACCATTTCGGCGCCCGTAAGCAGCCCCTTACCACGCACATCGGCAATGAACGGGAACCGCTTCGCAAGCGCCTTCAAACCGTCCATCAGCACGTCGCCCATGGCAGCCGCATTGGCAATCAGGTCGAGCCGGTCCATTTCGCCCAGCACTGCAAGCCCGGCGGCGCAGGCGAGCGGATTGCCGGCATAGGTGTGGCCATGCTGGAAGCCGCCGGAAGCGAGCAGCGGCTCGACCAGTCGCATCGGTGCGGCCAGCGCGCCGAGCGGCGCATAGCCCGAGCCGAGCCCCTTCGACAGCGCGACGATATCAGGCTTGCAGTTCCAGTGGTCGCCGCCGAGGAATTTGCCGGTGCGGCCGGCACCGCTCATCACCTCGTCGTGGATGAGCAGGATGCCGTGGCGATCGCAGATTTCGCGGATGCGCGCATAATAGCTGTCGGGTGCCACCAGGGCCGCGGTCGCAGCACCCCCGATCGGCTCCATGATGAAGGCGACGACGCTCTCGGGACCTTCGGCGAGGATCTTCTCCTCCAGCATGTCGGCGTAGCGGACGCCACGCTGCTCCATCGAGAGATTGTCGCGGTCGCGCCAGGCGGTCGGTGCCGGCACGGTCGGCATCACCCGCATCATCGGCGTAAAAGTTTCGGCCAACGCGTCGTCGCCGGTGATCGAAAGCGAACCGAGCGTGCCGCCGTGGTAGGAAGGAAACCGCGTGATCACCTTCCAGCGGCTGGCCTGGCCGGTGGCCACAGCCCATTGCCGCGCCAGCTTGATGCAGGATTCCGTCGCTTCCGAGCCGCCGGACACGAAAAAGATGCGGTCCATGCCTTCCGGCAACTTTCCAGCCAGTTCGCGCGCCAGTTCTTCCGCCGGCTCGTTCTCGAAATGCAGCCGATAAGCGAAGGTGGCGCGGTCCATCTGCCGCTTCATCGCATCGAGCACATTGCGGTTGGAATGGCCGATATTGGCGACCATTGGGCCGCTCGATCCGTCGATGAAACGGCGGCCGTCCTGCGTCCACATGTAAATGCCTTCGGCGCGGTCGATCAGCGGCCGGCGCAGGCTGGAGAGGTAGAACAAATGCGATTGGCGCCGGGCATCAGTGTCTTGAACGGCGGTCTGGGCTTTCGACATGTCAGGACTTTCCGATATAGCGGTCGAGGACATTCTGGGTGACCCGTTCGACCATCGGGTCTTGTCTTAGCAGGCCGGCGACCCATTCGCAGCTTCCGGCATGGAACACCTCGCCCTTGCCTCGCGGGAAGTTGACGATCATGCCATTGCCGCGTTTGACCTTTTCGAGATTGGCGTCGCTTGCCTCGCCAAACAAGGTCTCGGCGGTGAAGCGGCCATCCTCGTCGGTGAGGAACTGGTCCTCGATTGGAATATCGGCGCTTTCCTCGACCTGGCTGGCCATGCCGACGGCCAGCACTTGCAGGCCGTCAGGCGCGCCGCTGTCCGGCGTGGGGTAGGGCAGCCCGCCGCGGATCTCGAAATCGAGCCCGTCGACCTCATAGCCATAGACATGGCTGTCGGCGCCCAGCAGGTCGCCATAGTAGATGCCGGTGCCGGCAAAGGCCCAGTGCTCCGGCCGATAGACCGGAAAGCCGCGTACGCCACGTGGCGCGCAGCCACCCCAGCCGGCATAGACGCCCCGTGTCGCGTTGAGCCCGAAGGTTGCCGTACCCGGCCGGCCGATTTCCGGTGCTTCCCAGGAATTGGTGGCGCGGGTCACGTCGCCGCCGCGATAGGCCGGGTCCTCGGTGCGGGCGCGGTATTTGTAGCAGACCTGCCGGCGGCCCTCATCTTCGAGCCGCGTCTGCCACATGAAATTGCCGGCAAAGCGCGCCGCATGGCCGCCACGTTCGACATAGAAGTCGACCGCGTCTCGCATCTCCCAAGTCCAGTATTCGTCATGACCGACGAAGACCGCGCAGTCGTATCCGTCGAGAATTTCCGGCGAGAAGTGAAGGTCATGCTGACTGGCGAGGTCGACGCCGTAGCCTGATCGTTCGGCGAAGCGAAAAAAATGACTGTCGTAGCTGGCCCAGCCGGACGAGGCATATTTCTTCGAATGGCCGGTGGCGAGCGCCCATTCCATGTGCGGATAACGCGGCACGGTCTTCGGCGGCACCGCCACCTCCAACGGCACGCGCGGTGCATCCCCGGGCAACACGACGAAGCCGCGGCACCAGGGGCGCTGCGTTGACACGATGGGCGAGTACTGGTCGCGGTCGGGCCCGGTGATGCCCTGATAATGGTTGGAGCCGCCCCAGGTGTTGTAGGCAAGCCAGGTGCCCGTCGCCGCCACCTGCAGCACACGGCCAGGTTTCTTGCCGGGCTGGGGAGAGACGATGAAAATGTGGTGACTTTGGATCGGCTTGCCGTCACGTCCGTCGGCGGTCAGCGTTATCAGGTAGGCGCCGGAGGGCCAGTCGCTCTCCACGCGAAATTCGAAGGAGGCTTCCCAGCCGCAGCCTTCGACCGAGCATTGCTCCGGACTCTCCTGCCAGCGCGCCGCAATGTCCGATTTCTCGAATACTCTCGTTTCGGTGCCGCCATCGCGGATGATCCTCATGCCGAAGGACGGAGCGGTCGAGCTGACATGCAGCGTAACTGTCTCGCCGGCGCGATAGGAAAACCGGTCGCTGTAGCACCAGATTTCGCCGCGCTCGCCATCCATGCCCGGCCACTCGTAATAGTGGCCGCGCACCGCGTGGCGGCGCTGCTCGGCTGTCAGCCCGAAATCGGGGAATTCGGTCGGCGGATTGATCATGAAGCCCTGGCCCATCTGAGGCGCCATTTCGGCGATCCGCCCGCCAGGCGTCAAATGGAAACGATCATGCCAGCATTCGTTAGCCGCACCCTTGGCCGCCTTCGCCAAACCGACTATCTCAGGAAGACGGCGGCAGTTCCGCCATGGGGACAGGGCATGCTCAGGGTTCAACAGGTCAAGGTCGACGACATCTACGTGCCCACGGCGCGGAAGAAGACGCTGCACCCCGAGACCGTCCGGCATCTGGCCGAGGACATACTCGAGAACGGCATGAAGACGCCGATCCAGGTCCGCCACGATGGCAAGCGGCACATACTTGTCGAAGGCCTGCACCGGCTCGAAGCCGCCAAATGGCTGGGCGAGACCGTAATCGACGCCTACCTGGTGCAAGCCAAGCGGCACTGACACGCGCTCCGCTCACGGTTTTCAACCTGCGTTTCCAGAATTTTTCGCGGGCGATGTCGGTTTGCTTTGCGTCGGCTCGTCCTTGGGACGGAAGCCAGATCAAACCGAGGAGACCACCGTGGCCACCAAGCTCGACATCGCCCCCGCCGACGACCGCGAACTGGTTCTCGCCCGCATCATCGATGCACCGCGCGGGGACGTCTATCGCTGCTGGACCGAACCGAAATTGATCACGCAATGGTTCGCGCCAAAGCCGTGGACGACGCCGCGTGCCGAGATGGATGTGCGCACCGGTGGCAACAGCCTGGTCGTCATGGCAGGGCCCGACGGCAACGAGTTCCCCAACCCCGGCGTCTTCCTCGAGGTCGTTCCCGGCGAGAAGATCGTCTTGACCGATGCTTATACCCAGTCATGGGTGCCATCGGAAAAACCGTTCATGACAGTCGTACTGACCTTCGAGGACGAGGGCGAGGGCAAGACCCGCTACATCGCGCGCGTCCGGCACTGGAGCGTCGCCGACCGCGAGCAGCACGAGGCCATGGGCTTTCACGCCGGTTGGGGCCAGTGCACCGATCAGCTCGAAGATCTCGCCAGGACGCTCTGACAGAGCCACACCGGAGGAGTTCGATATGTCCAAAGTTCTGTTTTTTGCCATTTTTGCCTCGGCCGCTGCGCTTCTCGCTTGCCCGGGCACCATCAATGCAGAGGAGACAAAGCCTGCCATGACGACCGAAACGAAAACACTGCCGAAGCCACAAAAGTCCGGCCTGCTGCCGATCAATGGCGTGAATTACTATTACGCCGTCTATGGCAAGGGTGAGCCGCTGCTTCTGCTGCATGGCGGCCTCGGCTCCACCGACATGTTCGCGCCGATCCTGCCCAAGCTTGCCGAAAACCGCACCGTCATCGGCGTCGACCTGCAGGGGCATGGCCGCACCGCCCTTGGCGACCGGCCATTCAGCCTGCAGGCGATCGGCGACGACATGGCTGGTATCGTCAATACACTCGGCTACGACAAGGTCGACGTTATGGGCTATTCGCTGGGCGGCGGCGTTGCCTTCCGCATGGCGGTCCAGCATCCCGAGGCCGTGCGCCGGCTGGTCCTTGTTTCGACCGGTTATGCCGCCGACGGCTTCTACGAAGAGATGCGTCCGCAGCAGGCACAGGTGAGTGCCGCCGCCGCGACGTACATGAAAGACACGCCGATGTACAAATCCTACGTCGCCGTCGCCCCGCATCCGGAGGACTTCCCGAAACTGCTCGACGCGCTCGGCAATTTCATGCGCCAGAACTACGACTTCTCGGCCGACGTTCCCAAGCTGAAGATGCCCGTGATGCTCGCCTATGGCGACAGCGACATGTACAAGCCCGAGCACGAGATCAAGTTCTACCAGATGCTCGGCGGCGGCCTGAAGGATGCCGGCTGGATGCGCGAGAACCTGTCGCGGAACCGGCTGGCCATCCTGCCCAACCGCACCCACTACGATGTCTTCTTCGCTCCGGAACTGACGGCCGCCGCATTGCCGTTCCTCGACGGCGAGACCAGGGTGAAGAGCTGGGACGAGGTGGTCGGCGAAGCCGAATGACCCCTGCCTTCTCCGCCGGCCGTCTCCTGCGAGTCAGCCGGCGTGCTGTTCAGGAAGCCTTGGCCCGGCGCGGCTGCCTCAGATGCTTGATGCCGCTCATTTCGACGAAGTTCGTCGCCGACTCCCAGAGATAGTCGCCGTAAAGAAACGGCGCGAAGGGTTCGGCGCCGTCCAGCGGCAAAGGCGAGATTTCCGCGTCGACGCGTGGCTCGTAGAAGAACGGGATCGAGAACCGCACCGTTTTTGGCGCAATGACCCGGTGCCGTGTCGCCCGCACGCGGCCGCCGGTCCAGCGTTCCAGCAACTGGCCGAAATTGACCGCCAGCGTGCCGTCGGCTGGAGGCACGTCGATCCATTCGCCGGCGAGGTTTTTCGCCTGCAAGCCCTCAACGCCGTCCTGCGCCAGCAAGGTGACGAAGCCTGAATCTGCATGTTCGCGGCCGATGATGGTGCGCGTCTCGCCTTTGTGGGTCACCGAATACTCCGGTCCGCTGGTGTCGACGCCGGCATTGGCGTCGCGCAGGGGATAGCGGATCAGGCGCAGCGTCGAGATGCCACCGTCGAAATAGGCATCGAAGGTCATCTCAGGCAGGCCAAGCCCGCGGGCGATCGACCGCATCAGCATGGTGCCGACCGTTTCCATCACGCGATAGTAGTCGGCTGCGGCAGCGCGCCAACCAGGCAGGGCATGCTCGACCGGCAAGGGTGTCGGCTCGCACAAGGGATCGTCGGAAGCCGTGACTCGCGCCCCATCGGCAAGATCCGGCCCCATGTCGATGCCTTCCTTGTAGGAAACGGCTTGCGGCTGCAGCGGAAACCAGCCGCGGTAGAAATTTTTCTTAGTGTGATCGAAATTCCAGCGCAGCAATTCCTGTTTCTCGGCGTCAGGAAGCGCGAAGATGCGCAGCAATTGCGCGCGCTTGTCGGGCGTCAGCCAGTCATCGCCGGGAAAATCCCGGACCGCCAGGAAGCCGATGCCGGCCGCCGCGGCCATGATCCCGGCGTCGGCGCGGTCGCGCGCGGGCGAGGGCGACCCGAACAGGGCCGCGATGCCGATCGTTTCGATGTCGGGTGTCATGACAATCCTGCTGCATCACGATAATCGATGACCTTGTATCAAAGCTTTTCAATTGACCCAATCGACCTCGCCGTTACTTTTGCCGCCTGTTCACTCCACCAATGGATCCAGGCGATGGCAAAATACGAGGGCGGATGCCTGTGCAGGGCCGTGCGCTATCGCACCGATGCCGCCTCCATCAACGAGCGCATCTGCCATTGCCGGCTTTGCCAGAAGGCGATCGGCGCGGCGTTCAATGCGCGTGTTCTTTTCCGCATCGACGATGTGACGGTCGAGGGCCCGTTGGCCACGGTCAACACCTCGCCGGACCTCAAGCGCGGGTTTTGTCCGGCCTGCGGCACGACCCTGTTTTCGCGGCGCGATTCCGCCGGCATCATCGGCGTGACGACCGGTTCGCTTGACGACCCGTCGCTGTTCAGGCCCCAGATGCACATCTGGACCGTCTCGAAACAGCCCTGGGTGATGCTGGATGACGGCCTGCCGCAATTTGAAGGCGCTCCGCCGGCCTAGCTTCCTTCTTCCCCGTGAAGGGAAAGGACGTGCCCCAGGATGACCAAAAATTAATCCAAAGAGACACGTGATAGCCGGCAAAGCGTCATTGGCGGGCCACCTTTGTCTCCCTATCTAAGCGTCGCGGGCCCGGCATTCGAGGAGACGACGGATGAACGACAGCATCAGCACCCTGGACGAGCTTTTGAGCGATCCTATGGTCCTGCTCGTGATGGAACGTGACCGTGTGCGCCCGGAACAGGTGCGCATGCTGCTCGAGCGGGCTCGCCGGCCCTCCACGGAGGAGCCTGTCGTGCCGCCCGCCCATGTTATTGCCAGGACCTGCCAGAAACTTTGGCTCTGCCCATAATCGTCTTGCCAACCTCCAGCCATGGGAGCATCGCCGGCCCTTCGGGCCGGTTTGAACCGTGCGCGTCCGACGCGGCGGTGCCAGCTTACAAATCCGTAAATTGATTATCCGCCGCATGACGGTATGCCTTGCCGGGCACCGATCTCCTCCGATGGTGCCTTTGCAACTCCGATCTCTCCCGGATGGAACCCGACATGGCCGATATCTGCACGCAAGGCGTCGACACGGGCTTTGTCGGCCTTGGATTTGCCAAGGTCGCATTCCTCGGCCTGGTGCAAGGCATAACCGAACTGCTGCCGATTTCCTCGACCGCCCATATGCGCATCGTGCCGGCGGTGCTTGGCTGGCAGGATCCGGGTTCCGCCTTCTCCGCCGCCATGCAGCTTGCCGCCCTTGCCGCCGTGGTCAGCTATTTCTGGGGCGATGTCAGGGATCTCCTGTTCGGTTCGATCGACGCTCTCACACGGCGCGATTTCGCCGATCGGCATTTCCAACTGGCTTCCTGGATCGTGCTGGCGACAATCCCGATTGTGATCGCCGGCGTGGTACTTTCGGGTGTTCTCAACACCTGCAATTCGCCGTTGCGCAGCTTGAGCGTGATTGGCTGGGCCTGCATAGGCATGGCTATCCTGCTGGCCCTGGCCGAGATTTTCGCCCGCCACAAGCGCACCATCGGCGAAGCGTCGCTCGCCGACGCGCTTCTTGTCGGTGTCGCCCAGGTCGGCGCGCTGATCCCGGGCGTCTCTCGCTCCGGTTCGACGCTGACGGCGGCACTGGGGCTCGGCTTCAAGCGGGCCGAGGCGGCACGCTTCTCGTTCCTGCTCGGGCTGCCGGCCATCGCGCTCGCCGGCCTCAAGGAATTGTGGGAACTGCACAAGGTGCATCTCGATGCCCATGGATGGTCGGTTCTTGGCCTGGGGCTGCTCGTCGCCTCGATTTCGGCCTTCTTCGCCATTTGGGGCCTGATGCGTGTGCTGGAACGCTTCTCCGCCTGGCCCTTTGTCATCTACCGTGGCCTGCTTGGCGTCGTCCTGCTGCTGGGTGTGGCGATGGGATGGCTCGTCTAGCTCCCTAGCCCGAACCTCGGTGTTGCGCTGCTGCAACCCTCGAAGGGGCATGCGGCGTCCCTCCAAGATGTGATCGGCCGGTTTGGTTGACTTCGGGATACAACCGCCCTTAACGTTCTGTTAACAAAACAGATGGGCGGGGCCGGATGGCATCCTCGATGGGTTGGCGCCGGAAGGCGAAGGGGCTGGGGCTGGCGATTGCCCTGATTGCTTTCTGTTCGGCGGCGAATTCCGCTTACACGGCTCCCGTTTCCATGGCTATCGGCGGCTCGACGTCCCAGCCGATTGGCCACTATGATTTTTGCAAGATTCATGCCGCCGAGTGCTCGATCCGTTCATCCGACAGCGAGCCGGAACAGATGACTGGCAAGCTGTTGCGGGAGATCAGCGCCGTAAACCTCTCGGTCAACGCGCGCGTCAAGCCGATGAGCGACATGGACAATTACGGCAAGGAGGAATGGTGGGCCTATCCGGACAATGGCTTCGGCGATTGCGAGGATTACGCGCTGGAAAAGCGGCGTGAGCTCAACAGCCTGGGCATCGCCATAGCCAATCTCCTGATGACGGTGGTTCGCAAGCCGGACGGCGAAGGTCATGCCGTGCTGACGGTGCGCACCGACAAGGGCGACTTCATCCTCGACAATCTCGTCGACAAGGTTCGCCTCTGGAACCAGACCCCGTATCGCTATCTCAAAAGACAGGCGAGCGACAATACCGGGCGCTGGGTCTCCATTCTTGCCGGCGAGGAGAAGCTGGTCAGCGCGGTCAAATAATCGCTGCCCGAAGTCCGGGTTATAATCCATACTTCTTTCAGCAAATCCTTCATCGTGCCGGCAAGCGGTGCTATCCACGACAGTTCGTTGGAATGGCAATCCGGAACGCGCATGGATTTTTTGACCGTCCTTTATTCGGCGCCCTTGCTGCTGAGCTTGTTCAAGGCCGCGTTGCCGTACGCGGTCGCCACGACAGCGGCATTCGGCCAGTGGTTCGCTTCGGTGCCGCCGTGCCGCGACGTCTCCTTCGAGGCTACGAGCTTCCTCGTCTGCGAGGTCGATCCGAAGCTCTATTCGATCGAACTGTTCTGGAAAGACCCGGCAGGCAAGCCTTTTCAGTCGCTGCACAATCTCGACAACGCCCAGCGCATGGCGGGCCGGACCATGCTGTTTGCCATCAATGCCGGCATGTACCACCCCGATCTCAGGCCGGTCGGCCTTTACGTCGAACGCGGCCAGGAAATGGCCGGTGTGAAAACGGGATCGGGAAGCGGCAATTTTTCGCTGCAGCCGAATGGCATTTTCTATATCAGCCGCGGCAAGGCCGTGGTGCGGGCGACCAAGGACTTCGTCAGGCAGCGGCCAGCCACCGACTATGCGACACAATCAGGGCCAATGCTGGTAATCGACGGCCAGCTTCACCCGAAATTCCAGGCCGACGGCACCTCGCGCAAGAGCCGCGACGGCGTCGGAGTGCGAAAGGACGGTGTTGCCGTCTTTGCCATCTCGAACGGCACGGTGACGTTCCATGCCTTCGCCCGCCTGTTTCGCGACGCGCTCGGCTGCGACAACGCGCTCTTTCTCGACGGCACGATATCGAGCCTGCTCGCTCCGGCCATCGGTCGCAACGACGACTACTGGAATCTAGGGCCGATGATCGGCGTCTTCAGGAAGCGCGGCGGCTGATGCAAGGCGCCTTCAATCGCGAGACGCACTCCCTGCATTGCGCCTGCCACGCAGTCTGACGACAAGCACGGCGACGATGATCGCCACCACCATGGCCGCGATCACCGCCAGGCCGAACAGGCTGGTCGCGTCGAGTTCGGGCAGATTGTCGGCTCCTTTCGCCACCAGCCATCCAGGCGACAGCACGACCGGCGCCCAGATGATCGCCGACAGGATGTTGGCGGCCTGGAAGCGCCGCCTGTTCATGCCCATCATGCCGGCGACCAGCGGCACGGTGGCACGCACCGGACCGAAGAAGCGGCCGACGAAAACGGCGGCGACACCGTAGCGATGGAAGAACAGGCGCGCCCTGGCGATCTCGCGGCGATAGCGGTTGAGCGGCCATTTGTGGACGACGCCACGCCCCAGCCATTTGCCGAGAAAATAGGAAATGGTGTCGCCAAGCGCCGCGCCAAGCATCGCGGCGAGGAGAACGGGCAGGGGCTGGACGATACCGGCGCCCACCAGCCCGCCGACGATGATCAGCACCGTGGTGCCAGGCAACAGGATGCCGACCAGCACCAGCGATTCGCCGAAGGCCAGCAATCCGACCACGAGACCCGCCCAGGCCTGATGGTTCTCGATGAAACATACGCTCTGGTCGATGAACGACTGCACGCAAGCTCCGTGTTGAAAGTGTTCCTCAGCTGCCCTGTCGAGCAAGCTCCTGAGTTCGTCGAGCTTGCCGTCGACGAGCCAGCCGTAATAATTCTCGACCGGCAGCTTGCGGCCCTTGGCGCGGGCAGGGCCGCGGCGCCGCACACCCGTTCTCAACAGCCACATCATGGCTCTGTCAAGGCTCGGCTGTGGCCGCTGCCGACGACTGTCGGAACGCGGCCACAGCCATGGTAAAAAACTTGATTCAAACTTTATTGGTAATTTCTCGTTCATAACTCGTCTGGTTGTCCGTCGGCCGTCGCCTTCGGTCTGTTGTGTTCGAGTACAGGTCCAGATGCGGTTACCAGGCGTCGTGAGTTTCGTGATCGCATCGCTGTGCCTTGCCGGCTGTTCGTCGACATCGGGTATGGATGCGCTCGACATGCAGAAGCCGTCCAATGAAGTCACCAGTTCGGTGGTGCGTCCAAGCGCGCCGATCGCGTCCGTTCCGGTGGCCAGGGCAAACGCGGCGCGCAAGCGGATTGAGGTTGCGGCAGAGGATACCACCGCTCGGCCTTATGGCCTTGCAGAGGAAGAGACGGTGGCGTTTCCCGCACCCGAACTGCCCGACAGCGTCGAGCCGCCGATCGAGGAGGCCGCCCTGGTGTCGCCGCCGAAGCTGTTGTCGCGGGCGGCACCGTCCATGCTGGCCGGCCCGGTCACGCGTTATGGCTTCCGCGATGCCAAGCCGATCAATTTCGGCCGCTCGTCGCCCCGTCACCTTGCCGTGCACGGGGTGGACGTGTCGCGCTGGCAAGGCAACGTCAACTGGGAGAAGCTGCGCGCCCAGGGCGCCAACTTCGCCTACATCAAGGCGACCGACGGCGGCGACCACCTCGACCCCCTGTTTATGAAGAACTGGCGTGATGCCGACGCGGCGGGCCTGAAGCGCGGTGCCTATCATTTCTTCTACTGGTGCCGCACCGCCGGCGAGCAGGCCGACTGGTTCATCCGCAACGTGCCGAAGGTCGACGGCGCGCTGCCGCCGGTGATCGACGTCGAATGGAACGGCGACTCCAGCTGCCAGCGGCGCCCGTCGCGCGAAAAGGTCCTGGAGAAGATGCAGGTGTTCATGGACAAGCTGGAGCGCCATTACGGCCAGCGGCCGATCATCTACACGGCGCCCGATTTCTATCGCGACAACCTCCAGGGCGCATTCCCGGATTACCCGTTCTGGCTGCGCGCCGTGGCCCGGCATCCGTCAAAGGTCTATCCCGATCGCAAATGGCTGTTCTGGCAATATTCCGGCTCCGGCCTGTCGCATGGCGTGACCGGCCGCATCGATCTCAACGTCTTCCATGGCGATGAGCGGCAATGGCGCGCCTGGGCCGGCGGCGGAGGTCGGGCCATGATGGCCGACGCGGATTAGAACCCATGCTTTCGCGTCGGCGCTCGTCCTGTCCACCTATTGGAACTGGTTGCTCCCGCCGTTCTTTTCCTCGCTCAACCGCAGCCGCGCCCTCAAGCCCATGATCTCGGCGATCGCGGCATCGATCATGGCGAGAAGGGTCAACGTGTCGTGCTGGGTCGGATCGGCCCTGACATAGGCGAGCTGGTTCAGTATATCGGGGTCATCTTCGGTTTGTTCGCTCATGCGCATCGTCCCGGCTGTCGTCTCCTGGATCTTCGTCCGATCGGATCGATCGTCCTTTTATCACGTCATCGTGCGGATGGCCCGCCGCGTTGGCCACCAGTTCCTGGCGCGGTTCCCACCGTGTTTCGGATACGTCCTCGGAGGCAAGATGGAGAACATCGGTGTGAGGCTTCGGCTCGGTGGGGCACTGGTCTGCCTGCTGACATTGCTGTTGCCCGCGAGCCCGATGGCCGCGGGTCTGAAAGACCCCACCGCCGATACGCTCGACCGCTGCCTGGATGATCCAGCCAATGGCTCTACAGCAGGCCAAACCGACTGCGAGGCGACGGCATCAAGCGACTATGATCGCCGCATGAATGCCGCTTATGCGACACTCCTGCGCAAATTACCGCGCCAGGCAGCGCAAAATCTTCGTCTGTCACAACGCGCCTGGCTGGCCTTCCGCGACAGCGAGGCGAAGACACGAGGCGCTCTCTATGAAACAAGGCAAGGCACGATGTACGTGCCCATGCAGGCTGCCGACGCCACCAACATCATCCGGGATCGCGCCCTTCAGCTGGAGGGCTATGTTCGTGTCATGGCAATAGAGGATGCCGAATAGCGGCTGGTCGCCGCTCCCATGGCCACGCGACAGCATTGAACCTTGCCGGCGGTCATTTCCTGATCTTGCGAATAGACGAGACATTGCCCTCGCCATGCTGTCTATATGCGTGCTGCTGTACTCTAGTCGTCGGGGGGACGAGTTGGAGCTCAAGTTTCTGTTGGTCGGCTTTGCCTGCGCGGTCGCCGGCATGCTGTCGATCGTCACCTTCCTGAAATGGCTCGAGGTCAAGGCGGCCAGCCGCTGGTTGCCGACGCCTGGAAAGATCGTCTCGTCGCGCGTCGAGGCGCGCGAAGTGACAAGCTCGGGTACCGGCTCGGAGAGCAGCACCTCGACCGAAATCCGCAATTTTCCGGCCATCACCTATGAGTACAAGGTGGGCGGCAAGACATTTCAAAGCTCGCACTACAGCGTGCAGGAGAACCTCGGAAATTTCGAAGTCGCGGAAACCCTTGCGCGGTTTCCGCGTGGCGCGGCGGTAACCGTGTTCTATGACCCGTCCAGCCCGGGCAAGGCCGTGATCGAGCGCACCATGCCGGACGGCGCCTTCAAGTTCATGGTCCAGCTTTCGGCGGGGCTCGTGGTCGGTGCGCTGGTGTTGGTGTTTTCGGTCGGTGGCGTGCTGGAGGCTATCGGGCCGCATCTGCCCAAGCCGCGGAACCTCGGTGCGGCGGCATTCCTGCTGTTCATGGGGCTTTTCGTGCTGCGCATGGGCTTTGCCCAAAGATCGATGGCCGGGCAGGCGGCAACATGGCCGACCGCCGCCGGCCGTATCGATGCGTCCGGCCTGCAGGCGATCAAGACCCGCGACCGGTTTGAGGGCGGTGGGTACCGGCCCTGGCGCACGGTGTTCAAGTCCCGCATCGTCTACAGCTATGGTGTCGCCGGACAGCGCTACAGCGCCGATCGCGTCGCTTTCGGCGCCAGGGTGACGGCCTCGCTGCCCGGCCTCGTCGGCGGTCAGGCGCGGCGCTATGTCGAGGGCAGCAAGGTCGACGTTCACTATGACCCCGCCAACCCCGCCTCGGCGGTGCTCGAATGCCGGGTGCGTGGGCTATGGCTGCTGTGGATATGCTCGGCAGGCTTTCTCGGCGGCGCGGCCTTGCTGGTCGGGTTGGTCTGAGTGTCACCGCCTTGAGCAGCGCACGAGAGGTCCGCTGTCGAATCCGCGCCAGCTCAACCGCACCGTCGCGCCGTCGATTTTGATATGGATGGTGCGAGAAAATGGCTCGTCGAGCGATGGGTCCGCGCCGTAGCACTGGCTGGCACGAACCACCCAGCCGATGGCGGTTTTGCGAAAGATCGCGTGCTCGCAGCCGAGGTTGGGAAACGACAGGGCCGACTGATCCACAGTGAAGACAGTCTGGCGCTGGACGTCGGCGGTCGCATGGCAGTTCAACCTGTCCCTGGACCACGTCCCGACATAGGGCGCTGCCGCTACGGCCGGCACAATCGCAGTTGCGGAGGTCGCTATGATCAGTGCCAAACGCTGCATCTTTTGTCTCCTGGGCCGCTGCGTTCGATCATACAGATTGCGGGTTTGTGTGGGGCAAGTTTTCGATCGAGGGACGATAAACGCAGCGGTTCCGGATTTCGTTTATGGTTTTGTACCGATGATGCGACTGTGCGGCCCGGCACGCAGCCGGCCTTGCTTCACAAACACATTGCCCGAGATATCGATGATCATTCGCAAACTGGCCTTCGTTGTCCTGGGTTCGCTCGGGCTCATGCAAGCGGCGAGCGCCAAGGAATGCCTCCTGAGCCACGCCACCTATCAGGAGCCACGCTCGGGCGCGGTCATGCAATTTCGGCCGCTGGGCAACGAACCGGCGGCACTGACGACGCAGGTGTTCTCGCTGGCCGTGCCTCATACCGGCATAAGCCTGCCGGCCGATATCACCTGGACCAATGGCAAGAACTCGTTTCCGCTCGGTACCATCCGCCACCCCTGCACCGACGACGACCGCGAAGCGGGTCTGCAAGACGACAGCGGGCTTTGCCGGATATGGGACGGGCAGGTCTATGCCCTGACCGGAGGCGGCGCCGAGCAGCTGAATTCGCACGAAGCGACACCGGCGCCGAAAGGGTTGCTGTTGCCGGATTTCGGCGCGGCTTTCACCGAATGGGCCGATTTCGCCAATGCCAATCCGGATGGCTGGGCATGGGATGCCTTCACCTTGACGGGATGCAGCGATGAATAGCGCCATGAGATCGATCGTCTGGACCTGCGCCCTGTTCGCGTCCGTGACGGTATCTGCCGGGGCGCGTGCGGAGGAGCCGGTACCATCGCGGCCGCCGATCGACAAATGCGTCTGGGAAAAACTGACGGACAAGACGATCGGCCTGGTCGCATGGGCGCAGCGCTGCGATTTCGGCTTTCGCCAGATCCATTTCGAGTTTGTCGGCAATGCGCTCGCCATCAAATACAGCGATGGCGGTGCGCCAGATCCGCTTGTCGAGGTGCTCGACATCCAGCCTGGCGAAACCGCGGAGGCTGCCATGCGGCGCCTGTTCCTGGAAAAGACCGACAAGGCCGTCAACGCCCGCTGCGTGCTCACGCCTTACACGGAGGGCACCGTGCCCGCCGGCGTCAAACGCTACACATTCAGTCCCGACGCCGCCTATGAGAAGGAACTGAAGGCGAAGGCCAATGATGAAGTACCCGAACCGCCCTGTGGCGATTGGGGCGAAATGCCGGATGGCATCCAGTATTTCGAGGTGCCGGCGAGTGCGGCGCACAAGCTGCTGTTCGTCCGCGTGGGCCAGGATGAGCCGTTGTTTGATGAGCAGACGCTGCGGGTGTTGCCCTAGGGTGAGGAGCCGCGGTCAAGCCAGATCCTAGCCACACAGATCGTGGCTGCAACTGGCAGGCTATATTCGCGGAAGATTAGTGATGATCTGCCTCTAGGCAGTGAGTTCATAAACGCCGAACGGCCCAAGATGAAATTGAAAGCAGACGATGAGCTTGCTATTCTCCAAACATGAAGCATGACCGCCTTTGCGCAATCGCTCACAACTTCGCTGACTCAATGGCAAGTGGGCTGGGTTTTGTTGTCGGCTTCTGCCAAACCGAGGTGTTCGAAGAGGCTGCGATCAGCCCAGGTGGAGTAATCGAGATCGACTTCCTGCGTGGACGTGTTGTTAGAGGTCGCGCTTCGCAACGGTTGGAAAGCGCCGCGATCACATTCGGGCAAGCCTTCCCCGACTTCTGCAAGAAAAACGGCGCCGAAGCGACTGATTTTCAGAGCTTCCTAGCCGCGTTTGATGCCAGAGGAGAATGGCGCCGTGCGATGCTGACCGTTGTAGACAGCAAGGGCCGCCGTTCACTCACAGAGTATGGCGGCGTCCCGTTGAAGCGGTTGAGAGTTCTGGACACTCTGGGCCGTATACGCCGAAAAACAAGGCAGATCGAAAAGGCGGGCCAATAGCAAACGTCGCAAACGGGATCGATTTCCCGATTGGGGCTTTCAAGTTGTCCCGTATGCCGCTTTCAACGACGCCGAAATCCAGAGTTGTCGGCGTCGTTGCATTTACGACCTTTGGGCTCGAACAAACCCCTCAGCTGCACCCGCTCGTGGCGCCGCAAGTATCGCACTTCTCGCAGGTCCCGTTCCGCACCATCGTAAAGTTCTGGCATTCGGAGCAGGAATTGCCGGTGTAGCCCTGCAGCAGCGACTTGGCGCGGCGGTCGGCGGCGAGTTTCTTCGCTTCGGCCGCTTCATGGGCCGCCGTGTCGGTGAACAGCGCCGCGGTGGTATCGGTCGAGGCATCGGAGGCCGCTTCCTCGAAGGCGATGTCTTCCGCCAATTCCCTAGCCCGCTCCTCATAGTCGCGCTTGTAGGCGACCGCCTCGTCGGTTGCAGGCTTCAAGGCCAGCACGTTGGAGCCGGAGAAGGCTGTCGGCGCCGAGCGGGCAGGGGTGCCGGAGCCGGCAAAGCCCTTCGGCTCGCCTGCCCTTGACACCAGCTTCACCGGGGAACCGCGGGTCAGGCCCTTGGAGACTGCGTCGGTCTTGCCTTCGCTGATGCCACGGCCGAGTGCGGTGTTGGAGAAATCCGACTGGTCGACATGGGCGAGATCGTTGCGGCCGAGATACGAAATGGCCAGCTCACGGAACACATAGTCGAGGATCGACGTCGCGCTCTTGATGGCATCGTTGCCGATGACCATGCCGGCCGGCTCGAACTTGGTGAAGGTGAAGGCGTGCACATATTCGTCGAGCGGCACGCCATACTGCAGGCCAAGCGAGATCGCGATGGCGAAGTTGTTGAGAAGGCCACGCAGGGTGGCGCCCTCCTTGTTCATGTCGATGAAGATCTCGCCGAGACGCCCATCGTCATATTCGCCGGTGCGCAGGAAGATGGTGTTGCCGCCGATCTTGGCCTTCTGCGTATAACCCTTGCGGCGGCCGGGCAGCTTTTCCTGCTCGCGCGACACGCGTTCGATGATGCGTTCGACGATGCGCTCGGTGATCTGCGCGGCGCGCGCCGCCGCCGGTGCCTGGATCAGCTGCTCGATCGCCTCGTCCTCGTCCTCCTCGCCATCGGCGAGCAGCGACGCATTGAGCGGCTGCGACAGCTTCGAGCCGTCGCGGTAGAGCGCGTTGGCTTTCAGCGCCAGCTTCCACGACAGCATGTAGGCGCTCTTGGCATCCTCCACCGTCGCGTCGTTCGGCATGTTGATGGTCTTGGAGATGGCGCCGGAAATGAAGGGCTGTGCCGCCGCCATCATCTGGATGTGGCTGTTGATCGACAGCGAGCGCTTGCCGATCTTGCCGCAGGGGCTGGCGCAGTCGAACACGGGGAGGTGTTCGGCCTTAAGGAAGGGCGCGCCCTCCAGCGTCATCGCACCGCAGACATGGATGTTGGCGGCCTCGATGTCCTTCCTGGAGAACCCCAGCGCCGGCAGCATTTCGAACGAGAAGTCGTTGAGCTGCTCGTCGGTGAAACCGAAGGTCTCCTTCACCCAGTCGGCGCCGAGCGTCCACTGGTTGAAGACGAACTTGATGTCGAAGGCCGACTTCAGCGCCGCGTTGAGCGCCGCGATCTTGTCGTCGGTGAAGCCCTTGGCCTTGAGCGAGCCGGGGTTGACGGCCGGCGCCTGGTTGAGATTGCCGTGGCCGACGGCATAGGCCTCGATCTCGGCGATCTGGCTCTCGGAATAGCCCAGCGTGCGAAGCGCTTCCGGCACGGCGCGGTTGATGATCTTGAAATAGCCGCCGCCGGCGAGCTTCTTGAACTTCACCAGGGCGAAATCGGGCTCGATACCGGTGGTGTCGCAATCCATGACCAGGCCGATCGTGCCGGTCGGCGCGATCACGGTTGCCTGTGCGTTGCGGTAGCCATGCTCCTCGCCGAGTTCGATGGCGCGGTCCCAGGCGGCCTTGGCATGGATGGCCAGATCCTGCTGCTTCAGGTCCGATGCGACGAGAGGCACAGGATTGACGGCCAGCTTCTCGTAGCCGTCCTTGTCGCCATAGGCGGCGCGGCGATGATTGCGCATGACGCGCAGCATGTTCTGGGCGTTGCGGTCATAGTCGGGAAAGGCGCCGAGTTCGGAGGCCATCTCGGCCGAGGTGGAGTAGGCGACGCCGGTCATGATGGCGGTCAGCGCGGCACAGATGGCGCGGCCCTCGTCGGAATCGTAGGGAATGCCCGACGTCATCAGCAGGCCGCCAATATTGGCATAGCCGAGGCCCAGCGTGCGGTAGTCGTAGGAGAGCTTGGCGATCTCCTTCGACGGGAACTGCGCCATCATGACCGAAATTTCCAGCACCATGGTCCACAGCCGCACGGTGTGCTCGTAGGCTGCGATATCGATGGTGCCGTCGGTGTTGCGGTAGGGCAGCAGGTTGATCGAGGCGAGATTGCAGGCCGTGTCGTCGAGGAACATGTATTCCGAGCACGGGTTGGAGGCCCGGATCGCACCGGCCGAAGCGCAGGTGTGCCAGTCGTTCATCGTGGTGTTGAAGTGCAGGCCGGGATCAGCCGACGCCCAGGCGGCGTAGCCGATCTTTTCCCAGAGGTCCCGCGCCTTCAGTGTCTTCAAGACCTTGCCGTCCTTGCGGGCGGTCAGGTGCCAGTCTGCGTCCTCTTCAACGGCGCGCAGGAAATTGTCCTTCAGCGACACCGAATTGTTGGAGTTCTGGCCCGAAACGGTGAGGTAGGCGTCAGAATCCCAGTCGGTGTCGTAGGTCTTGAACGACATCGAGGTGTAGCCCTGCTTGGCGAACTGGATGACGCGGTAGATGTAGTTTTCCGGCACAGCCGATTTCTTGGCCAACTTGATTTCGCGCTTCAGCGCCGTGTTGATGGCCGGATCGAAGCAGTCGTTGTCATGGCCTTCGCAGTTCACGCAGGCCTTCATGATCGCTTCGAGATGCTTCTTGACGATCTTGGAGCCGGTCACCAGCGAGGCGACCTTCTGCTCTTCATTGACCTTCCAGTCGATGAATTCCTCGATATCGGGGTGGTCGGCGTCGACGATGACCATTTTCGCCGCTCGGCGCGTCGTGCCGCCCGACTTGATGGCGCCAGCGGCGCGGTCGCCGATCTTGAGGAAGCTCATCAGGCCGGACGAGCGGCCGCCGCCGGACAGCTTTTCGCCTTCGCCGCGCAGCAGCGAGAAGTTCGAGCCGGTGCCGGAGCCATATTTGAACAGGCGCGCCTCGCGCACCCACAGATCCATGATGCCGCCCTCGTTGACGAGGTCGTCCTGCACGCCCTGGATGAAGCAGGCATGCGGCTGCGGATGCTCGTAGGAGGATTTCGACTTGGTCAGCTTGCCGGTGAACGGATCGACATAGAAGTGACCCTGGCTCGGACCGTCTATGCCATAGGCCCAGTGCAGGCCGGTGTTGAACCATTGCGGCGAGTTCGGCGCGACGCGCTGGGTCGCCAGCATATAGGCAAGCTCGTCACGGAAGGCGCGCGCGTCTTCCTCCGACGCCTTGAAGTAGCCGCCCTTCCAGCCCCAATAGGTCCAGGTGCCGGCCAGCCGGTCGAAGACCTGGCGGGCATCGATCTCGGAGCCGTAGCGCTCGGCCTCGGGAAGCTTGGCGAGTTCGGCTTCGTCGGCGACGGAACGCCACAGGAAAGAGGGGACGTCGTTCTCCTCGACCTTCTTCAGGCGCGCGGGAACGCCGGCCTTGCGGAAATATTTCTGAGCCAGGATGTCGGCGGCGACCTGGGAAAACTGCGCAGGCACATCGATGTTGTCCAGGCGGAACACCACCGAGCCATCCGGATTCTTGATCTCGGAAAGCGCCTTGCGGAATTCGATCTCCGCATAAGCGGCCCCTTCTTGGCCTGCATGTCCTGGCTTGGTGAAACGACGCTCGATGCGCATTGGTCCGGTCCCTTTTGTCTACATATAGCGCTTTCATCAGGGGATTTCTGCCCCAAAAGACGAAACGCGCAGTCCGCCGTTTGCCGGCATTGCGAACAATGCCGGCATCTCCTCTTCGCAGGCTCAGCCACGCACACGACAACACGCCTTGCCAGGCATCTGCCGAGGCTGCCAACCGGCCCGCGGGCCCCTCAAAACTGAATTTTTCGATTCCCTCACTCGAGGGAAATTCACACTATCTAGCGTCGAACTTAGCTGCAAACACTAAATATAGTATTAACAGACAATTTATTCCAGTCCGACAATTCTCCCTTTCGTCGCCCACCCAACCCACGATCCCAACGCTTCCGCCGGCCTCGTAAACAGGCGGAAATGCGGGCAAAACGCACATAATCCGGGAAAAAGACCGGGCTCAGAACTTTCCGGTCGCGCTCTCAACAGGAGCGCATGGCCTATAAAAGGCGACTCGTTTCGAGCCGTCAAGGATTCGTTTGCGTAGCTTTTGTGACCCCAACATCTTGTGTGTCACACATGTGGATAACGGGGATAGAATCGACCCGCCGTCGGCCATCTGCCCGGCGGTAAGCCGGTGCGATCGTTGGCCAGTGGCACGGGCGCTGCGAAACATTTGCTGGGATGCCGCAAAAAAGCCAGCCAAGCCGGTGAGCCGGGCCTCAGCCGTAGTGTAGCTTCGGCTTGGGTTCGGTCCCGTTGAACTGTACGCCGATCCGGTCGCTGCGGCGCCAGCGGACCTCGCAGCGATAGGCGACGCCGTCGAGCGGTATGTAGAGAAGGAAATGATCGGGAACCCTGGCTTCGGCCGGTAACTTCAGTTCGGCGCCGCCCGCATGCTGGTTGCGCACCGTACAGGCGACTTCGGAATTCTGGATCCCCGTGATGACTGTTCCACCTTTGAGCACGCGCGGACGATGCTCGCGCTGCGGCTCGCCGGGGTCGTGCTGAAGTGGGTCTGCGGGATTCGCCATCGATCAAACGCCAGGACTGATCGATCCTAACCAAGAAAAATTAGCAAACCCTTGCGGCACAAGGTTGTGCGTCCGCCGCGATACACGCGAAAGGCGCCGATCAGGAGAACCTGCGTGGGTCGGCACAGAAATAGGCGATGATCTGGCAAAGGTCGGGTTCATTGACCATGCGCACGGCTTCGCTGGAACTGACCCATTTGCGGGTGCGGGAGTGCTTTTCCTTCCAGCGGTCCGCGATCTTGTCGACGTGCAGTGGGAACACCAGAACCTCGCAAGGCACTTCTTCGCCCGAAGCCAGCACCTTGGCATAGAAATAGCGGCCGGCTTCGAGATGAGAGATGTTTCCGCGCAAACCGGCTTCCTCGGCGGCCTCGCGGGCGGCCGCTTCGCAGAGCGGCTCCCTGGCTTCCGGCCAGCCCTTTGGAAGCACCCAGCGGCCAGTATCACGGCTGGTGATCAACATGACCTCGACGCCGTTCCCGACATCGCGCCAAGGCAGGGCGGCAACCTGCAGACGGCACGGCGCCGTGCCGAAGAGTCGCCTGACCCTTTCAGCAAGGTGGTTGTGCGTCGTTGGCCGTGTCAACATCGGAGAAGCTAGCCCCAGCCTCCAGAATCGTTTGCCGTCTCATGAATCTTACGGCTAATTGTGACCAATAAAAGTAAAAACTTCGGTCACGCTGGCTGATTGCCGCCAACAAGGGTCGATTTCACAGGATATCTTGGCGGCGGATGCCTTCGCGCAAGCAAATATTGCTGTCGGCGCTGGCTTGATTGGAAAAAAGCAGCTTGCCGCGAATCAGCCGGCGTGATCGTCGGCGATCGGCTTCTGATAGGTGAAACCCATGTCCCAAGGGAAATAGATCCAGGTATCCTGGCTGACCTCGGTGACGAACGTATCGACCAGCGGCCGGCCTTTCGGCTTGGCGTAGACTGTCGCGAAATGGGCCTTCGGCATCATTGCCCGCACGATGCCGGCGGTCTTGCCGGTGTCGGTGAGGTCGTCGACGATCAGCACGCCGGCGCCATCGTCGGCCAGCAAGGCCGGCGTGATCTCCTTCAGCACCTGCAACTGCCCTTGGCTGGTGTAGTCGTGATAGGAGGCGACACAGACCGTCTCGATCACGCGGATGCCGAGTTCGCGCGAAATGATCGCCGCCGGGACCAGGCCACCACGCGTGATGCACACGATAGCCTTCCACTGACCTTTGCTGGTGCCGGCAAGCCGCCAGGCAAGTGCGCGCGCGTCGCGATGGAACTGGTCCCAGGAGACCGGGAAGGCTTTTTCGGGAAGGGACATGTCTCGCGCACTCCACGGCACGCGGCGGCCGCGTGCAAGAAACAGGGGAATGCGCGCGGAATTAACTGGAAACCCCCGGACTTGGCAAGGGTGGCCGGCAGCAATCGCTGTGGACTTATCGCGACAGGAAGGCCGCGACCTGTGCCGAGCGCAGCACCGTGCGTGTTACCCCGCCGAAGAGCAGCTGGCGCAGCCAGGAGTGGCTGTAGGCGCCAAGCACCAGCAGATCGGCGCCGGTCTCGGTGATCCTGTTCTGGATTATGTCGTCGACCGAGGTGCCGCCCGATTTCTGCACCGAGACGCTAACGGTGGCGCCGTGGCGCGACAGGGCCGACGCGATTTCGGCGCCCGCTGCCTCCGGGCGCTCTTCGAGCGTATCGGGCGGATCGATGACCAGTATGTCGGTTTTCTCAGCCTCGATGATGAAAGGCAAGGCATCGAAAGCGGCGCGCGCGGCCTCCTTGCTGCCGTTCCAGGCAAGCAGCACGCGTTTGAAGGTGGTGACCAGCGGACCCGCACTCGGCACCACCAGCACCGGCCGGCCGGCGTCGTAGACAAGCGTATCGACGTCGGCGCTCGGATCGCCGCCGGTCTCGCGTTGGGCGGCGATGATGAGATCGGCGGCGCGCACGCTTGAAATGCCGGTCAGTGCGCTGTCGCCGGAGAAGCTCTCCAGGCTGCGCCATTCGAAGGAAAGGCCGGAATCCTCGATCCGCTTCAGGAAGACAGCCTGGAGTTTGTCGGCCCGCTCCCGGTTCATGTCGGCGGAAACCTGCAGGAACTCCGTATCGGGAAAGCCCGTCGCCGACGTGTAGGGCACCGGGAGCGCCTCGGCATGGATGCCGATCAGATGGCTCTCGAAGCGGCTGGCAAGCGGAATGGCGCAGTCGAGCACCCGCTCGGCGTCCTGCTCGTTCTGCAGAATGGCAACGATGGTCTTGAAACGCATGATGACCCCTCAGTCGTGCGAGCGACGAGCCCCGCGCCATGGAAACGTCGTAGCGTCGTTCTTGGTTCCGGTTTGCAGCGGATCAGCTCGCGTCAGCCGCGAAGCCTGCCACCATGGCCTCGACGTCGGCGCGCGCCGCTTCAAGCGCCTCCGCGCTGCGGGCACGAACGACCAGTTCGGTCCAGAACTTGCCGTCGCCATACTTGGGGTAGGAGCCGATGATCGTATCCGGATGGGCTTTCTGGATCTCGCCCAATGGCCCGCCGACAAGGCCCTCGCCGAACGGACAGTGCACCGTGGCCGACAGCATTTTGGTGCCGGCTCTCAAGGTCGGCACGACATTGTCGAGCATGGCCTGGAAGATCGAGGGCACGCCGGCCATGACATGGACGTTGCCAATGCGGAATCCGGGCGCCACGGAGACGGGGTTGTCGATATGGTCGGCGCCGCGCGGCATCCGCGCCATGCGCTTGCGTGCCTCGGTGTATTCGATGCCGCGCGCGGCATAGCTCGCCTCCAGCAGGGCATAGGCCTTGGCATCGTATTCGCAAGGCACGCCGAACGCCTTGGCGATCGAATCGGCTGTGATGTCGTCATGCGTCGGGCCGATGCCGCCGGTGGTGAAGACATAGGTATAACGTGCGCGCACGGCATTCACCGCAGCGACGATCTCGTCTTCCTCGTCGGGAACAATGCGCACCTCCTTCAGGTCGATGCCGATCGCCGTCATGATATCGGCGAGATGGCCGATGTTCTTGTCCTTGGTGCGGCCGGACAGAATCTCATCGCCGATGACGAGCATGGCGGCAGTGACGATTTCAGGCATGGAACGCTCCGGCAGGACGGGTCGCCTGAAATAGCGCGGCGGATGGGCGGCGGCAATGCCGTCCAAAGGCGAACGATCTGACACGTCCACCACACCTGCATTGCAGTACCAAGCGCGGCTTGACCAGGATGGGAACAAGCCCTTCCGGATTGTCCTCGGTCGCGGAGGGCGACCAGGGCCGAGGTGGTGCCGCAATCCGTCGCGCCCGACAGGCCACAGCCTTCGAGCGCATGGCGGCACGCGCTTTTGTCACCCGACATCACCGCCACTTCACGAGAATTTCAGGGAACCATTCGGCTGACGGTCAGGTTTACCCCGTGTCGCATCCCAAGGCGGCCAAGATCAAGATACGGAGTAAAATCAATGTACAGGAAACTTTTCGCAGCATCCGTCCTGACGATCGGTCTCGCCACATCGGCGATGGCCCAATCGTCGGACGCTACCTATTCCAACCATCACAATTGGTGGCTGTTCGGCAATGAGGATTCCTCGGCCATCGACCAGAGCACCACTGGCAGCATCAACGCCGACGGCTCTGGATTGAGCACCCTTGGCAACCCCGGCCCGGCCGGGCCTTGTGCCTCAAGCACGCCAGGCCCCGATGCGAACGCTCAGGGCAACGTCAACGATCAGTATTGCGGCAAGTAAATAGGCAGCCGCGTATTTCCTGCCGCGGGACGCCGTCTCTCCTGGCGTCCGCGGCTGGCGCAGGGCTGGATCAATCCGAGATTTCAGTCTGGGGCCGATCGCGGCCGTCGGCCAGTTCCTCGTGCCATTTGCCCTCGGCGTCCTCATACTGGATACCATCGGTGGAACCCGCCACCTGCTGTTCGGCCGAAGCGATCTCGGCGGCACGCAATGCATCCTGATGGGTGGGAAATGTCTCCGAGAAGGTCGCACCGACCTTGTAGGCCCAGCCACCGTCATGCTCGACGATCTTGTAAGTCAGCTTCGCCATCAAAACCTCCAGTTAAAAGGTCCGCCTGCTCAATGCAGCCGGTCGTCGGGCAGCTTGTCGTCGGGCACCAGCACTTCCGATTCCCTGGCCGCCTCGATCAGTGCCCGGCGCGCTTCCGCTGTCGAACGATAACCTTCCAGCACTTTGAGGCAAGTGTCGAGGGCATCACGATGACGAGGCCCGCGATTGAGCGGCCACACCGTCATCAGGCACTCGGCCGCCTCCTGGGTCGAGCGGATATGGCGATATTTGCCGACATGGCCAAGCTCGACCACGACCGGCGTTTCAAAGGGTTTGTTGTCCATCATCATGGCCGCAACGCAAAGCAGCCAATTTGGTTGCAAAAGTGGCCTTCGGCCTGCGCCCAAAGGTCGCGACGCCGTTGCGCAAGCGCGCCGGCGTCGGGAGAAAGGGCGATCAGCCGGCGGCCTTCATCCAATGTTCCATCGTCGTCACCGAGCGGGCGAGCTGCGGCGCCGGATGAATCTTTTCGCTGAACGTGGCGGCCGCACGCCATCCCCAGCGCGGATCGGCGAGGAAGGCTCGCGCCAGCGCCACCATGTCGGCGCGACCCTCGGCGATAACAGCCTCGGCCTGTTTCGGGTCGTCGATCAGGCCGACCGCCCGGGTCGGGATGCCCGCGCCCTTGCGCACGGCTTCGGCCAGATGCACCTGATAGCCGGGGCCGGTGGGTAATTTCTGCAATGGCGAATTGCCGCCGCTCGAGCAGCAGAGATAGGCGACGCCTTCGGCCTTCAGCGCTTTCGCCACCTCGACCCCGTCCGCGACGTCAAAGCCGCCATCGACCCAGTCCTTCACCGACAGCCGTGCGCCGAGCATCAGTTTCGGCGCGGCTTTCTTCACCGCCCTGGCGATCTCGACGACGAGACGCATCCGGTTTTCCAGCGAGCCACCCCAGCGATCCGTGCGCTGGTTGGACAGTGGCGACAGGAACTGGAAGATGAGGTAGCCATGCGCCGCATGCAGTTCGATGAAGTCGAAGCCGGCACGGTCGGCCCGCCTTGCGGCGTCCGCGAACCGCTCGACGAGCTGCAGGATTTCCTCGTCGTCCAGGGCGCGCGGCACGTTCCAGCCGGCGTCGTAGGCGATGGCCGAGGCCGAGACGGTCTGCCAGGGATCCTCGTTTGGCTGCAACGGGCCGCCGCCTTCCCAAGGCTTGCGGTTCGAGGCCTTGCGGCCGGCATGCGCCAGCTGCGTGCCGAACTTAGTGCTGGGTGCGGCCACGCGCTTGGCCGCATCCAGCGCGCGCCGCGCGGCGGCTTCATTGTCTTCGGAATAGAGGCCGAGACAGCCATGGCTGATGCGCCCGCGCCGCTCGACGTCGGTCATCTCCACCGTGACCATGCCGGCACCGGACATGGCAAGGTTCATCCAGTGGTAAAGATGCCAGTCGCTGGCCGAGCCGTCCTCGGCGGAATACTGGCACATCGGCGCCACGGCGATGCGGTTGGGGAAGGTGAGCCCATCGAGAGTGATCGGCTGAAAAAGCGATGTCGTCATGGAAAAACTCCGGGAAGGGGAATGCGCTATCTAGGCGACGGCACCCGTCCATACCACACACGAGACGGTGAAGCGCGCGCTGGACCAATCGCTGGCCCGATTGCGCCTGTTCCGCTTCGCGGCTACGCCTGCATCCGCCAGCCAGCATCGAGGTGTCATATGGAAGACCGCGTTCGTATCCGCTCGGAAGAGGTTCTCTCCGACGACTGGGCGGTCCTGAAAAAGACCGTGCTCGACTATCGCCGGCGTGACGGCCAATGGGAGACGCAGGTCCGCCAGACCTATGATCGCGGCGACGGCGCGGTGATCCTGCCCTATGACCCCCAGCGTTCGACCGTGCTTCTGGTGCGCCAGTTCCGTTATCCCGCCTATGTCACCGGCCACCGCGAGCCGCTGATCGAGGCCTGCGCCGGCTTGCTGGACGAAAACGATCCGGAAACCGCCATCCGCAAGGAAGCCGAGGAAGAACTGGGTTACCGGTTGAAGGACATCGAGCGGCTGTTTTCGCCTTATATGAGCCCGGGCAGCGTCACCGAGCGGCTCTGGTTCTTCGTCGCGCGCTACTCGCCCGCCGACCGCATCTCGGCCGGCGGCGGCTCTCCGGAGGAGGGCGAGGACATCGAGGTCCTGGAAATGCCGCTCGACGAAGCGCTGGCCGGCATCGCCGATGGCCGCATTGTCGATGCCAAGACCATCATCCTGATCCAGCACCTGAAGCTGAATCCGGTGACGGCCTGATCAGAGACCGAGCGATCTCAATTCAGCCCGCGTGACCCAACAGTCGGGTGGTGGCCGCGTCACGATGATGTTCGGAATTAACGCGATCGACGCCTTCGACGGTTATGGCGAACGTGCCGTTTTCCGTCCTGGCTATCCAGCCCTTTGCTTTCAGATACCAGAGGTGAAACTCGAGGTGCTCTTGCGGACAGCCTGACATTCGTTCGAGTTCTTCATCGCCTATCCCGGGATGATTGACGTCCTGCCGGCGTTTTACATACAGCAGTGACAGCACTTTGGCTTGAATGACGGAATCTCGATCGAAGCCCTTTGTGTTGCTCGCCTCATCGGTCAGCTCGGCCCGGTGGTTCAAATGCGCCTTGTACTGAATGTCGTATTGCGCACGCTTGACCGGATCCTTGAGCGTGTTGTGAGCCTCAAGAATATCGCTGAAGCGTGACTCGTTCCCAGTGACTTGGTTGTCGGGGTGGTAGCGCATGGCAAAATGCCGAAAAATGCGTTCTATCGTTTCCGAATTGGCATTCGGACTGATTTCCAGCATTTCGTAGAAGTCGATGAACATACCTGGCTTCCCCATGCCATTTTCGCCGTCTGTGTCTCAGCGTCAGGTGACAATTTTGGCGACGACCATAGAGTATATATTTCACGATTTACTAATGTGCCGAGCGTATAAAGGGTCAGATACACGAATTAAGCGAAAACGTCAGACCTTTGCGTCCTGAGCTGCAGACCTTGGTCTGGTAGCATTTCGCTCGTCGGAGGCGGCTTGCCATGACCGATAAACCTTCTGAACCTCCAGTAGAGCGTCGAACGCACTTACGCGAGGTGGTTTTGAAGGAGGCGTTCATAATCACGCAGGATGGCGAAATAGGCTGCGCCGTCAGAAACCAGCATGAGCATGGCGCCGAGTTGCGTGTCGCTGTGGGGGTTGAAGTGCCAAATACCTTCCGGCTGCGCGTGCCGTTGGACGGTGCGACTTATCGAGCGGAAGTGCGCTGGAGAAAGGGCGAGCGACTGGGCATCCAGATCCACGGCAATTTCTCGCTGAAGGTCACCTAAAGGCGGTAAGCCGGTTGATACGAGGGCACCCAGCACTGCGTTGCCGGTGGCTTTCGTCGTCTCGCATCCTGCCGCCATCTCATCAATCCTGACGTTGTCGCCGATCGCTTGCTATATATTAGAGCAAGCGCATATTATGCCTTGGGGACCAGGGCGGGGAATTGAGAATGTGCTACACCTGTGATGGCAAAGCGGTCGACCGGAGGGATTTCCTCAAAGTCGGCGCGGGGCTCGTTGCGTTCGGCGTTGGTGGGGCCACATGGTCGGCGCGTGCGGCCCAGGGTGCGGTGACCGCGCTGAGCCTCGATGACGCGCTCGCCGCACTGAAATCCGGCAACGAACGCTACGTCGGTCACCCGGAACTCTGCTCGATAGACCTTGCCGCGCAGCGGAATGCTGTTGCCGCACACCAGGCGCCCTGGGCCACGATCATCAGTTGCGCCGACAGTCGCGTTCCGCCTGAACTGATTTTCGGCGGTCACGGCGTTGGAGAACTGTTCGTCGCCCGGAATGCTGGCAACCTCGTCGACACCGCCACACTCGGTACGGTCGAATACGGGGCAGCGGTGCTCGGCTCACCCTTGATCGTCGTTCTCGCGCACACAAACTGCGGCGCCGTCAAGGCGGCGTGCGACGTAGTGACCAAGAACGCGACCTATCCTGGCGCGATCGGTCCGATGATCGAACCGATCCTGCCCGCGGCGATAGCCGCGCGGAGCGAAGCGGGTGATTTCGTCGACAACACCGCCAAGGAAAGCGCGCGGAGGACCGCGAGGCGACTGGCCGCCTCGAGCAAGGTCCTAGCCGGCCTCATCAAGGCGGGGAAGCTGAAGATAGTCGCGGCAATCTATGACTTGCAAACGGGTGCGGTGACTTACATCGAATGACACACCCGTCATCGAGATCGAAGGCTCTGGGGACCTCGGTGCGTCGGGGTCTGGCTTCGCTTGCCTTCCGGGGCGGTGACGGCCGCAATATCGGCCACAAGGGCCGCAGCAGGCGTTCGGCAGGGCGCAAGGACGCGCCGGAGTAGTGATGGCGGTCATCAACTGACGCCTTGCCATTGCCAATCGGAATGAGCGGCATGCGCGAAGCTTTCATCGCAATGGTAATCTTCCTATGCCTGACGATGGCCGCGCTCGCCAGCACGGCGATATGGCCAAAATTGCCGGCCAAATATCGTGACGACGACACGAACACCGTGGTTCGGCACGCCGCGAACCTGTTCGGGGTCATGACCTCGCTGATGCTCGGCCTGATGATCAACTCGGCCAGGAACACCTTCGAATCGATCGACCGCAACGTGCACGCCTATGCGACCGAATTGATCCTTCTCGACAGGACCTTGCGCCAATATGGCCCGCAAACCGACACGGTACGCCAGCCGCTGGTCGTCTATGTGCAGCGTGTGGCGGGTGATTCTTCGCCCACCAGCGAGACGCTGGTCGCCGCCAACCGGCTCTCTGAGCAGTTGCTGGCGGAAATCGGCACCCGGCTGAGTGCGCTGGCGCCGACCGACGATGCGCATGGCTTCATTGTGCAGGACGCCCGCCAGCATTTGCAGAAGGTGCTGGAGTTGCGCTGGGTGCTGATCGAGCAGTCGGAGGGCACGATCCCGGTGCCTCTGATCACGCTCCTGGTTACCTGGCTGGTGCTGATCTTCGCCAGCTTCGGCTTCAGGGCGCCACGCAATACGATCACCGTTTCTACCTACGCGGCATCGGCGGCTTTGGTTGCCGGGGCGATCTACCTGATCTTCGACATGGACGTGGCTTTTTCCGGCCCGATCCAGATTTCAATGGCCCCGATGGAGAGGGCGCTGTCCGAGTTAAAGCAGTGATCCGCAGCAGTGGCACGCCGGCTAAACGACGCTGCGGCGGTTCAACAGAGAAAAATCCAAACAAATCTGAAGACTTTTTTCTGGTGCGGACGACGGGAATCGAACCCGTACGATCAGAGATCGAGGGATTTTAAGTCCCTTGCGTCTACCAATTCCGCCACGTCCGCAGGCACGTCCTTTTCAGATGCCAGACACAGCCCGTCAAGTCGTGTTCTGCGGTGGCCGAACGCGCACCCAGAGGAGGTGGCATAACGATACTGGCGCGATCGCGGAATTATGCGCGCCGCGCGCATCGGTAAACATCTGCGTGGCGGATCCGATCCGCCTAGGCCGGCGCCTCTCAGGCCAACCCATCCCCCCGCCCACTTGGGGGCGCCGGCCGCCCCCTTTCCAGCGAGTGGCCGCGGCCGTTGTAAGCCAGGGCCGAAAACGTTGCCCGTGGAACTGCGTTCAGAATTTATAGCTGAGATTGATGCCGACCGTGTTCAGTTTCACGCTCTGATCGCGGTCGTTGAAGGGGGCTGGCGCCTCGTGGTTCTCTGAGCCGAAGTCGTAGTAGCGATATTGCGCGCCGACGACGAACTTGTCTGTCAGCGCGTAGTCGACGCCTGCGCCCACGGTCCAGCCGACATTTGTGCCCGAGTTGTCGAACCCTGGCCCCGAGGTCTGCGACGTCTCGATGCCGGCAACGGCAATGCCGCCGATGCCATAGACCAGCAGGCGGTCCATTGCGAAGCCGGCCTTGGCGTTGACCGACCCGAACCACTTGATGTCGGCGCCGAATGTATCTCCCAGGCCCGATTGCGCCGTGCCGTCGACCGAGGAATAGTTGAGGTCCGCCTCGGCGCCCAGCACTGCCTGATCGAACTGCCAGAGGCCGGCGACATGGCCGCCGACGAACCCACCGCCGACGTCCGGCGTGATGGAAAACGGCGCGCCTTCCGTCGTGGTGATCTCGGAGCGGCCCCAGCCATATCCTGCCTGCAGGCCCGCATAGTAGCCGGTCCAGTCGAAGCCAGGCGCGGTCATCGGCACATCGACTGTCGCGTCGGCAGCAAATGCCGGCAAGGACAGGGCAAGAAGACCGGCACTTGCGACCATCAGGCGATGCATCGAACTCCCCGAGAAGAGTCATAGACCCCAGGTCGGAGCCTAACCTGATTTTCGGCAAAACGGAATCGGATTTCTGCAAACGCGGTTAGCGTCCTCGCGGGTCTCGAGGAGTTGGCGGGTAGCGTGCTGCCGCGATTGCGGTGGCGCGCGCCTCGTGCGAAACACCGCCATCGTGAGAGGATCTTTTATGCGCATCTTGTTCCGCTTGGTCGCGGCCGTCGCGGCGGTGGTGCTGGTCGGTCAGGCCGCCGTGGCCGAACCGCTGACGCTCATCATTGCCAAGGCCGTGGCCGTTCCCGATTCTGTTTCGGGGCAGGCCATGCTCAGCCTGAAGCTCACTCCCGACAGCGGCAAAGCCTTTGCCAGGTTTACGGGGGCAAATGTCGGCAAGATTGTCGATCTCAGCATCGACGGCGCCGTGGTGATGTCGCCGCGCGTCGTGGAGCCGATACGCGGCGGCGAAATCATGGTCAGCGGCACGTTCAAGGGCGGCGAGGTCGAGCGTATCGCCGAGCGGATTTCAGCCGGCGACGCCAAGGTCGAAGTTGACGTGAAACCGGAGTAATCCGGCAATCTCCAGGCAAATCCATTCTTCCTCGCTGGCCAAAACGCCGTCGGCTTGGCACAGTCGGACAAACAGGAGTCTTTGATGATCAGGAAGCCGCCCGTCCGCGCGACAAAACCCAAACCGTGGACCGAAATGGCGACCGATCTGGTCGATGTCGCGATGGGCCGCAAACCCGCCGATCTGGTCATCCGCAACGGGCGCTGGGTGAACGTCCATTCGGGCGAGATCATCGCCGGCACCGACATCGCCATATCGGGCGGCCGCTTCGCCTATTGCGGGCCGAATGCCAGCCACACGATCGGGCAGGGCACCAAGGTGGCCGACGCCGGCGGCCGCTACCTCGTGCCCGGCCTTTGTGATGCCCACATGCATGTCGAGAGCAGCATGGTCACAGTCACCGAATTCTGCCGCGCCGTCATCCCGCACGGCACCACCTCGATGTTCATCGATCCGCATGAGATCGCCAATGTGCTGGGCCTGCCAGGCGTGCGGCTGATGCATGACGAGGCGGTGGCGATGCCCATCAACGTGCATGTGCAGATGCCGTCCTGCGTGCCGTCGGCACCGGGGCTGGAGCATGCCGGCGCCGAGCTGACGGTCGCCGATGTCGCGGAAGCAATGACCTGGGAAAACATCATCGGCCTCGGCGAAGTGATGAATTTCCCCGGCGTCGCCGCCAACGATCCCGTCATGTCGGGCGAGATCGCCGCCACGGTTCAGGCTGGCAAGACGGTTGGCGGCCACTATGCCTCGCGTGACCTTGGCTTGCCGTTCCATGGCTACGTCGCCGGCGGCCCAGAGGACGATCACGAAGGCACGCGGGCCGAGGATGCCATCGCGCGCGTGCGCCAGGGCATGAAGGCGATGCTGCGGCTGGGCTCGGCATGGTACGACGTTGCCTCTCAGATCAAGGCGGTGACGGAGAGCGGCATTGATCCGCGCAATTTCATCCTCTGCACCGACGACAGCCACTCCGGCACTCTTGTCCAGGACGGCCACATGGACCGGGTGGTGCGCCACGCCATCCAGCAGGGGCTGAAGCCGGTGACCGCGATCCAGATGGCAACGCTCAACACCGCTCAGCATTTCAAACTGGAACGCGAGATCGGTTCGATCGCGCCGGGGCGGTTGGCCGACCTGCTGGTCGTCTCCGATCTCGCCGCAATGAGCATCGACGAGGTCTATGCGCGCGGCGTCAGGCTGGCCAAGGGCGGCAAGCTGGACATCGATATCCCGGCCTATGATTATCCGAAGACGGCGAAGAACACCGTCAAGTTAGGCAAGAAACTGAAGGCCGGCGATTTCGATATCGCGGCACCCAAGGGCGCCAACGAGGTGCGGGTGCGGGTGATCGGCGTCATCGAGAACCAGGCACCCACGCGGGCCCTGGAGGCCGATCTGCCGGTCGAGGATGGACTGGTCGCGATGGATCGCCGCAACGACGTCTGTCAGATCGCGTTGGTCGAACGGCACAGGGGCACGGGTGGCGTCACCAATGCCTTCGTCTCCGGTTTCGGTTACATGGCCGACTGCGCCATGGCCTCAAGCGTCGCCCATGACGCCCATCACATCATCTGCGTTGGCACCAACAAGCAGGACATGGCGCTGGCCGTGAACCGACTGGGCGAAGTCGGCGGCGGGGTCGTGCTGTTCTCCAGGGGCAAGGAACTGGCGCTGGTCGAAATGCCGATCGCCGGACTGATGTCGGACGAGCGGGCCGAGATCGTCGCCGCCAAGGCCGAGAAACTGACCGAGGCGATGCGCAAGATGGGTTGTTCCCTGAACAACGCCTACATGCAGCACTCGCTGCTGGCGCTGGTGGTCATTCCCGAGCTCAGGATTTCCGACGTCGGCCTGATCGACGTGACGACGTTCCAGAGGGTCGATCTGTTCGTCTGAGACCAGCCGTCCGCTCGTGGCTGCTCAGCCGCCGGTGGCGATGGTCAGCACCTTGAACGGCGTCGTGATGATGACTTCGGCGGCGGAGCCGACGACCTTTCCCAGGCCCTGACCGATATTGGCGAGCTGTGCCGGGCTCTCGTCCGCGGCGAGCCCGGCCGGCGTGCGCAGCCGGTCGCCCAGCAATTGCACCAGGAACGGGTTGTCCGCGAATTTCGCGTGGTTGAGGCCGCCGTCACCGCCTTTCGTTTTGGTCAGATCGACCACCGACACGCCATATGAGGCGAGATCGGCGGCATCGCCATAGTCGCCGACGCGCGGTTTGTCGCCGGAGATGAACGAGGACAATTTGAGCGCCCGGTCGTCGCCCGAAAGCAGCACGGCGAACGGCTTGTTGGGTTTGCCATAACGGATCATCTGCTTCTTGAACACGTCGACATCAATGTCCGGTGAGGCAAGGATGACATAACCCAGTTTGCCGCCGAGATCGCGGTCGCCGGTGATGGCCAGTTGGCGCAGCGCCTCCATCGTCAGCCAGGTTCCCATCGAATGGGCGATGATGTCGATGCTCTTGACGCGCGTCTTGGCGAGCATCCTGAGCGTTGCCTCGAGATCGTCCCGGGCGGCGGTGGAACTGTCCTTGTCGTAGATGTATCCCGTCGTCTTGGCGCTCGACGCCCATGAGAACAGCACCGGAGTGCCCGGATATTTGGTGTCGTGGGCGATCTGCGTCAGCCGGTAGATGCCGTCGTCGAAACCATTGTTGAAGCCATGCACGAAAACCAGCGCCCGGTCGCCGCGCATGGCGATGTCGGCGCCGACCGCCTTGGCGAATTGCGGCGCGCCTTCGTAGAAGGTGACGTCCGTGGCCGCAAAATCCTTGGCCGGATTGCTGTTGGCGGAACCCTTGGTGCGCTCGATGTTGCCGACCTGATGGCTCTTCGGAACCGTGACATCGACCCGCGCGAAACTGGTGGTCAGGGAACGGTCGCCGTCGAAGACCTGTCGCGGGTCCTTCACCGCTTTCTGGCGGGTGGTGGCGACAAATATCTCATGGTTGGCCGCAATATCGGATGCTGGTACGGTGACCGTCGTCTTGTTGAGCAGATCATGCGTATTTCCGGCGCAGCCAGCGACCAGCAGCGCGAACGCGACGACACCGAAACTCTTCAAGCGCAAGGCCACGCGTCGGCTCCCGCATAGGGGGACGTCAAACGCATGACGTCGCTCGATACTCCGATAAGGCCACAGGCGGGCGCGGTCCAGTTCAAAGTGAGCCGATCGTTCGGCGATGCTGAACAGGCACGGCGAAATCCGCTGCGCCGCATCTACTGCCCAAGCAGGCTGATGCGGTCGGTCACGTCCCGGTCGCTGGCGAAACCATCGTCCTCGCGCAGCCGCTGGCCGATCATCTTCACCAGTGCCGGATTGTCGGCGAATTTCGTGTGGTTGAAGCTGTCGCTGCCCTTGACCTTGGAGAGATCGACGACCGTCACGCCATAGGAGGCAAGGTCCGCGGCATCCTTGTAGTCGCCGACGCGTGGGCGCGAGCCGGCGATCAGGCCGGACAATCTCAGCGCGCGATCGTCATCAGACAACAGCAGGATGAACGGCTTGTCGGGCTTGCCATAGCGGCGCATCTGGCTCTTGAACACATCGACGTCGATGTCGGGAGAGGCGAGCACCACATCGCCGAGCTTGCCGCCGAGGTCGCGGTCACCGGTGATGGCGAGCTGGCGCAGTGTCTCCATCGTCACCCAGGTTCCCATCGAATGGGCGACGATGTCGATGCGCCGCGCGCCGCTCTGCGCCAGCATGCGCAACGTCACTTCGAGCTGGTCGCGGGCGGCACTGGCACTTTCCTTGTCATAGACATAGTCGGTGGTCTTGGCTCCCGAGGCCCACGAGAACAGCACCGGCGTTCCCGGATAGCCGGAATCGTGGACGATCTGGGTCAAGCGGTAGACGGCGTCGTCGAAGCCGGTGTTGTAGCCGTGGACGAAGACCATGACGCGGCCGCCGCGTGCCGCTATGTCGGCGCTGAGCGCGCTGGCGAATTTCGGCTGCGTGTCGTAGCCGACGACTTCGGAAGCCATGAAATACTTGGCGGGATCGTTCGATTTGCCGCGCGAGCGCCGCTCGATCTGCCCGGTCTGGTGGAGACCGGGAACGGTGACGTTGACGCGGGCGTAGTTCAGCGTCGCCGAGCGTTCGCCGTCGAAAACCTTGTTTGGATCGTCGGAGGGCTTGCGGGTCGTGGCAATGAAGATCGAGTGGTTGCCCGCGATTTCCGTTACCGGCGCGGACATGACCGCGCTGCCGAGCAGTTCCTCGGTTTTGCGGCCGCCGCAGCCCGCCACCAGCAGCGCAAGCGCAAGAATGCAAATCGTCTTCAAATGCACGTCAAAAATCCACTCGAGCCCAAAAAGGGCCAATCCACCCTCCGCGATATCTCCCCAGCAGGCGAAGTGCGGCGGAAGTAAGTCGTGTCCAGCCAAAATGCGGTCGGCGCCTCGCGACCGCGGGCGCAGTGTTGCGCGAAAGCCAAAGCGGGCGGCAAGGCCGCAACGTCGCACAAGTCAGGCACCTGCAACTGGCCGGATGTCGAACTTCCGCGTCCGTCAATGCGCGGCTCGGCGCGACGAAGAAGCATGAACAAACGCCCCCAAGTGCTTGCTGGCATTTCGGGAAGGCGCCGTTGCAGGCTCGGGCTCCACGGGGCAATGGTCTTGCCGGGCCGGATGTGTAATAGGGTTGTCCTCTAACTCGCCCGCGGGCGATCCCGGGATGATCTTGCCATGACCAGCTTTTCCTCGCGCGTCGCCACCGCCGCCTCCGCGATCCGCCAGATCTTCCCGGAAACGCCGCTGCAGGAAAATGACTATCTGTCGAAAAAGACCGGCGCGCGGGTGCTGCTGAAGCGCGAGGATTTGAGCCCCGTGCGCTCCTACAAGATCCGTGGCGCCTTCAACTTCTTCCGCAAGGCGCTTGACGAAGGCAACCAGGCCGAGCTGTTTGTCTGTGCGTCCGCCGGCAACCACGCGCAGGGCTTCGCCTTCGTCTGCCGCCATTTCGGCAAGAAGGGCGTGGTGTTCATGCCGGTGACGACGCCGCAGCAGAAGATCGACAAGACCAGGCTGTTTGGCGGCGATTTCGTCGAGATCAGGCTGGTCGGCGATTTCTTCGACGACTGCTACCGCGCCGCCTTCGAATTCACCGAAAGATCCGGTGCCCACATGGTGCCGCCCTTCGATCACAAGGATATCATCGAGGGTCAGGCGACGGTCGCCTACGAGATCGCGGACCAGATGCCGGGCGGGCGCATGCCCGACATCGTCATGCTGCCGGTGGGTGGCGGCGGGCTCGCCGCCGGGGTGACGCACTATTTCGCCGATCAGGGCCGCGAGGCGCGTTTCGTCTTCTGCGAGCCGGCCGGCGCGCCGAGCCTGCGCGAGAGCCTCGCCGCGGGAAAACGGCTGAAGCTCGCCAAGGTCGACAACTTCGTCGACGGCGCGGCGGTCGCCGAGATCGGCCGCGAACCTTTGCGCTATCTCAAGGAGTTTGCCGCCGACAGCGTGCGGCTCATCCCGGAAAACCGGCTCTGCGCGACCATGATCGAGATGCTCAACATCGAAGGCGTGGTCCTGGAGCCCGCCGGCGCGCTGGCGATCGACGCGCTGAAGGATTTTTCCAGGAAGGAGATCAGGGGCAAGACCATCGTCGCCGTGGTGTCTGGGGGCAATTTCGATTTCGAGCGGCTGCCGGACGTCAAGGAAAGGGCGCTGCGCTTCGAGGGCCTGAAGAAATACTTCATCATCCGTTTTCCGCAGCGGCCGGGCGCGCTGCGCGACTTCCTCGACATGCTGGGTCCCGACGACGACATCGCCCGCTTCGAATATCTGAAGAAGTCGGCGCGCAATTTCGGCTCGGTGCTGATCGGCATCGAAACCAAGGATCGGCGCAATTTCGATCTCCTCGAGGCAAATTTCGAGGCCGAGGGCGTCCAGTATCAGGACATCACCGAAAACGAGACATTGGCCGGGTTCATCATATGAGCGGAAAGATCTTCATCGCCCTGTTTTCCGGCATCAATGTCGGCGGCAACCGCATCGTCAAGATGGCGGAGTTGCGGGCCTTCTTCGAGGATCTCGGCTTTTCCGATGTCGCCACCTATGTGCAGAGCGGCAATGTCGTGTTCCGGGCCGACAAGGGTGATGCGGCCGCGCTGACCAAACGGATCGAGGCGGCCTTCGAGACAAAATGGGGTTTCCATTCGCGCATCATGGTGCGCGATTTCAAATGGTTCGAAAGGCTGGTGCGCGAAAATCCATATCCGGAAGCGGCCGCCGACCACACAAAGCTCCACGCCTATGCACTGGAGCGTGAGCCGACCGCCGACGAGGTGGCGCGGTTGGCGGAAAAGTGCACTGGTCCCGAGCGTTTCGAGGTCAAGGGCGACGTGCTCTACCTCAGCGCGCCGGACGGGCTCGGCAAATCGGTGTTCGCCAACCTCATTCCGCGCACGTTGAAAGTGCCGGGCACGGCACGCAATTGGCGTTCGGTGCTGGCGCTGCTGGAGATGGCGGGCAAGTCCGGCAGCGATTGATCCATGCGTCTCGCCGGAAATGCGCGGCGGCGACACGCATGAACGAACTATGCCGCCTCGGCGCGTTTCCAGTCGAAGGCCAGTTCTTCGCGGAACGCAAAGCGCTTGATGTGGTCGGCAACGACGCTTTCGAGGCGCTCGATCGAAGCGGGCTCGTCGGTCGATACCGTGATGTGCAGCGCTGCCCCGTCGGCGTCCATGACCGTACGGCCGAGTGAAAGGTCGATGATGCCGTGGTTGGGGTCGAACTCGACGGGAAACTTGTGCGCCCAATGCTTGCACAGCTGTTGCAGATAGCGGCTTGCATGGGCCGTGGCGACATTGGCATGGCTTGTCGGCATGAAGGTTCTCCGAAGCTCAATCTCATACGAGGCGCCGCTCTTCCGGGCAGGCGCCATGGCTGCATAGATAGGCACAACCTCGCCAAACACCATCGAGTGGCCGCCGGCCACTCGAAAAGGTGATCGATTACCAGCTTCCGGTATTCGCCATCGATGCCCACGGCTCGGCCTTGGCCTTCGCTGGGCCTTTTTGCAGAAGCTCGATGGAGATGCCGTCAGGCGACTTGATGAAAGCCATGTTGCCGTCGCGCGGCGGCCGGTTGATGGTGACGCCATTGTCCATCAGATGCTGGCAAGTGGCGTAGATATCGTCGACCTCATAGGCGAGGTGACCGAAATTGCGCCCGCCCTTGTAGTCTTCCGGATCCCAATTGTAGGTGAGTTCGACCAGCGGCGCCTTCTCGTTGATGCCGCTCTGCTCGTCTTCCGAAGCGGCCAGGAAGATCAGCGTGAAGCGGCCCTGCTCGTTTTCATAGCGGCGAACTTCCTTCAGGCCGAGCTTGTTGCAGTAGAAATCGAGTGAGGCATCGACATCGGCGACGCGGACCATGGTGTGCAGATAGCGCATGTGTTTTCCTCGATCTGTTGGGTTGCGGCGCAACATAGGGTCGGCCCGGTCAAAGGGCAATCGTGAGGCGGCAAGCGGTGCCGGCAAAGAACAAATCCGGTATTCCCGCAATGAACCGTGAAAAAAGGCACGTCAGGTCTTGCACACACCGGAAGCCGCGGTGTTAATCTGGTGTCAAGAATCAGTTGCGGTGTTCTTGAATAAAGGGGGCATTCTTATGGGGGAAAAGGCCTCTTTGACGGGGCGGGCCAATACCCTTGGCGACGCTTTGTCTCACGATGAAGGCGGCGATGCCGACCTGGCCGAGATTGCCGGCGCCATCAAATGGTTCGATGTGGCCAAGGGCTATGGCTTTATCCTTCCCGATGACGGTGTTTCGGGCGATATCCTCCTCCATGTGACTTGCCTTCGACGGGACGGCTTCCAGACTGCCCTGGAAGGCGCGCGCGTGGTCTGCCTGGTCAAGCAGGGTGAGCGCGGGCTGCAGGCGTTCCGTGTGCTTTCCATGGATGTCACCACCGCCGTCCATCCCGCGGAAATGCAGGAACAGCGCACCCACGTCTCCGTGACTCCGGAGAGCGGGCTCGAACGCGCTTTGGTCAAATGGTTCAACCGAACCAAGGGGTTTGGTTTTCTGACGCGCGGCGAGGGCACCGAGGACATTTTCGTCCATATGGAAACCTTGCGGCGCTACGGCATCACCGAACTTCGGCCGGGGCAGGTCGTGCTTGTCCGTTTCGGCCGCGGTGACAAAGGCCTTATGGCCGCCGAAATTCACCCCGATATGGGCACCTTGCCGGTCTCGCATTAGGGCGATCCGGCCGAGGATTTCATATGACACACAGGAACGGGCTGACGGCGGGCGTGATGTGCGCTGTGGCTGCCGTCATGGTCGCCGCCGCCGCATTCTTCTATTTCCAGGTACCCAGCGCGGCCGATGGCCGGGCCATGATCCTTCCCGTCGATCCCGCGCCGCTGGTTGTGGCGACGAAAAGCGGAGATCGCTCGTTTTCCATTGAAGTCGCCGACACCGACGCGGAGCGGGAGGCCGGGCTGATGTATCGCCAGGAGATGGCGGACGACCATGGCATGCTGTTCGTTTTTCCGATCCAGCAACAGGTCGGCTTCTGGATGAAGAACACGCCGATGCCGCTTGACCTGATCTTTATTGGTCAGGACGGCAAGATCCGGGCTGTCAAACAGGGCGTACCGCAGTCCGAGGCCGTCATTTCACCTGGCATACCCGTGCGTTTCGTACTTGAACTCAAGGCCGGCACGGCCGCCAGGAACGGCATCGAATATGGCAATCTGTTGAGCCATCCGGCCATCGGCACGGTCTCCGGTCCGAGCTCGCCGCCGGCGGACAAGGGCGATGCGCCAAGTGGCGGCGGCTGAATGCCGATGGTGGTGTAGCCGATGCAGTTTTTCTCTCATGACGGGTTCGATCTAGCCTTCCTCGACCGCCAGCCGGCATCTGGCGAGGGCGATCCGGTGCTCATGATCCACGGCTTTGCATCGAGCCATTATGTCAACTGGGTGTCGCCCGGCTGGTTCAAGACGCTCAACGATGCCGGCTACCGCGCCATTGCCTTCGACAATCGCGGCCACGGCTCGTCATCCAAGAGCTATGAGGAGGCCGACTATACACCGGCGAAAATGGCTTCGGACGCGGCAGCCCTGCTCGGTCATCTCGGCATCGAGCGCGCCCATGTCATGGGTTATTCGATGGGCGCGCGCATCGCGGCCTTCCTGGCACTGTCCGACCCGGACAAGGTGGCGACGCTGGTTTTTGGTGGCCTCGGCATCGGCATGATCGATGGAGTAGGCGATTGGGATCCGATCGCGGCCGCCCTTCTGGCCGAGGATCCGGCCGCGACCACCCATCCGCGCGGTCGCTCTTTTCGCGCCTTCGCCGACCAGACCCGCAGCGACCGCCGGGCGCTTGCCGCCTGCATCGTCACCTCACGGGAACTGCTTGATGAGCAGGATATTGCCCGCATCGCCCAGCCGACGCTGATCGCGGTCGGTACCACCGACGACATTGGCGGATCGCCGGACGAGCTTGCGGCGCTGATGCCGAACGCCAGGGCCTTCCACATCGAGGGCAGGGACCATATGCTGGCCGTCGGGGACAAGACCTTCAAGCAGCGCGTGCTGGAGTTTTACGCCGAAAATCCGCTCTGAGGCTCCGGAGTTTGGGGACGAGCATCTCGGGTCGCGAAATGATCTAAATCAGGTCAAGGCCTGCAGCGACCGCGCCATGTTCCGCCTTGCCTGCGGCTCGAACCGCTGCCGGAACTCCTGCGTGTGAAAAATATGCGGGCGGGCAAGGAAGCTTTTCAGCACCGCGCCGCGGCCGGCACGCCACATCGGCTCTTCCACCCAGCCATATTCGTGGCGAACCGCGCGTTCATAGGCGTCGAATGCATCCGGCGCGGCACCCAGGATCGAAAGATCCATGTCGAGGAACAAGCTGGCGTCGCGCGTCGCCGCAACGTCGTCGAACAGCGGCAACTGGTGCGTGGCGGTGGCGAGTATCATTGCGCTGACGCGGCTCAGGCGCCCGGCATCGATGCGGCCGGCGAGCTTTTGCTCGGCAAGGGCGGCACTTTGCGCTTCGTTGTCCTTGGCCCTGCTGTCATACACGGCGTCATGGAACCAGATCGCCGCTTCGACGGCCTCGGGGTCGTCCAGAAGCGTTCGATAGTCATCGGCCAGCTCCAGCATCGCTTCGATATGGGTGAGGTTGTGATAGTGGCGATCGCCGGCCTTGTAGAGGACCGAAAGCTCGGTTTTCAGGGCATCGTCGATCAAGGGTTCGTTTTCCATGGCTGCTTGAATTCCCGCGAACCAAATCCATTTGACACAGCACTAAGGAAAATTGAGTTCAATCATGCTATGAACTGGCTTATATGTGCGGCCAGATGGCAGGCAGACTAGCAGGACGCAGGACGAGACGTCGATGAACAGCATCAGCATTTCCCGCCAAAGCGCGTTGCAGCCGGTCGATCCGATCTGGCGTTCGATCCGCGACGAAGCGATGGAAGCGGTCAACCGCGACCCCTTGCTGGCCGCGTTCCTCTATTCCACGATCCTTAACCAGGAGAGTCTGGAAGAGGCTGTCATCCATAGGATCGCGGAGCGGCTTGCTCATCAGGATATCGGCTCTGATCTCATCCGCCAGACCTTCAAGTCGATGCTCGCCGACGACAAGGACTGGCCGACCACGGTACGCGTCGACATCCAGGCTTATTATGACCGCGACCCGGCTTGCGACCGGTTCATCATGCCGGTGCTCTATTTCAAGGGCTTTCATGCCATCCAGACCCACCGGCTGGCGCATTGGCTGTGGAACCACGGCCGCAAGGATTTCGCGCTCTACCTGCAGAGCCGCTCGTCCGCGGTCTTCCAGACCGACATCAATCCGGCCGCGCGCATCGGCAAGGGCATCTTCATCGATCACGCCACCGGCCTCGTCGTCGGCGAGACGGCGGTTATCGAGGACGACGTGTCGATCCTGCATGGCGTGACGCTGGGCGGCACCGGCAAGGCCGGCGGCGACCGCCATCCCAAGATCCGCCACGGCGTGCTGATTGGCGCCGGCGCCAAGATTCTCGGTAACATCGAGATCGGCCATTGCTCAAAGATTGCCGCCGGATCGGTGGTGCTGTCGCCTGTGCCGCACAACAAGACGGTAGCCGGCGTGCCGGCCCGCGTGGTTGGCGAGACCGGCTGCGACCAGCCTTCGCGCCAGATGGACCAGCTTCTGCCGTCGCAGAAGATGGACCATGTCATCAGTTTCGATATCTGATTTGCCGGCAGTTGCCCCGCATGATTGCCCGGCAGCGCTGCCGCTTCCGGTGCAATAAGGCCGGCTTGCCTTTACATCGCCATTGTCGACGTGCCAGAAGCGCCGTTCAAACGAGCAAGCCGATGATCGGAGAAGACTGTTGAAGCCGGACGAAATCAGAAAGCTGGACGCCTATTTCAAGCGCGTCTTCCAGAACCCCAAGCTTGAGGTCAAGGCACGGCCGCGCAAGGAAGATTCGGCCGAGGTCTATGTCGGTGACGAATTCCTCGGCATCGTCTTCAAGGACGAGGACGACGGCGACTACAATTTCTCGATGGCGATCCTGGACATCGACCTGGCCTGAGCCCGCAATGCCACGGCAGGCCGCATCGAGCGCGGCCGGCCTCTTCTGCCTGTCAATGTCCGGTCTTTAGGATTCGCCCCGCCTTGGCCGTGATTGCCGCGTCTAGCGTCTGCCAGTCGTCAAGGAATTCCCTTGGGAAGCGATAGGTAAGGCTGAGATCGTCCCCGACATGGATATCCCGCTCGCAGGGCGCCAGCGATTCGCCGGCGCTCGGCCCGCTGAGGCAGCGGGCCACGAAAGGGTCGGTGCCCGCGCGCTTGCCGACGACCAGCACCTCGTTCAGGTAGCCTGATTTCTCATTGAACCCGTAGACCGTCGTGCCGCCGGGGCCTGGTATGCCGGGCTGGATGATGAGCGCGCTGTAGATCGGCCCGAACCGGCCGCTCATGTCGCGCGACATCATCTGCTGCTCGAAGGACAGGAAAATGATGTTCCTGTTGGCTCCGGCGTGATTGAAATCATCGCGCGACGCCTCGCTGTAGCCGTCCATCTGGGGATAGCGCATATAAAGGTCGAGGCGCGTGGCGACGCCGTCGCGCCGGGCCTGCTCGAACCGGATGAAATTGGCCGGCACGGTGATGACGTTGTTGCCGATCACCACTTCGCGCACGGTCGCGTCGTCGGTGTAGCCGGCCATGGCAATGGAACGGCCGAACCATTTGCCGCCGAGGCTGATGGCTATCGACAGCAAGGCCAGAGCCGCGAACGCGTAGAATACCCGCTTCATCAGCATGGAATCGACCACGGTCAGTTCCGGACCGTCGGCGATCGTTGCCTGCTTCATCTCGGTCCTCGTTCCACCGCCAATCGGCCATCCGGGTGTCCGCGGTCCAAGTGTCCCTTGACGGCACACTTCGCACGGCACGGCCCTTGCAGACTTCCTGAAACGACTGTGCGATTTCATGGTAAATGGAGGGTTAATGTGGCCCAGATGGAACTCTTGCTGTTCGCTTTTGTCGTCGGTTTGACGGTTTGCGGTCTGGCGGGCTCGACAATGGAGCTGGTATCGGGTCGCAAGGTCGCCTTCACCGAACCCTATGTATCGCCTGCCCATGTGCTGCGCTCGCTGGCTGTGACCGCGGGCGCCGGGCCGTTCATGCTGGTCAACGATGCGCTTGACGCGAGGCGCGCGAACCGCATCTCGACAGTGGCGCTCCTGTCATGCGGCTGCACCGCTATTGCCTGGTCGCTGGCGCTGGGCATCGTCGTGCTGGCCATTGCTTCCTGGGCTGTCGGTCTCCTAGGGTTTCCAGGCTGAGGCGAATCGGAGACCGACAATGCCGCTTTATGCGATCGATGGAACGGAGCCGAGCTTCGCCGACGCGGACTCGAACTGGATCGCGCCCGATGCGACGCTGATCGGCGACATCAGGATCGGCCGCAATGCCGGCTTCTGGTTCGGCGCCGTCATCAGGGGTGACAACGAGCCCATCGTCATCGGCGCCGACACCAATGTGCAGGAACATACCGTCATGCACACCGATCCCGGCTTTCCGCTGACCGTCGGCGAGGGCTGTACGATCGGCCATCGCGCCATGCTGCATGGCTGCACGATTGGTGACAACAGCCTGATCGGCATGGGCGCCATCGTGCTCAACGGCGCCAGGATCGGCAAGAATTCACTCGTCGGCGCCGGCGCTCTGGTCACCGAAGGCAAGGAATTTCCGGACAATTCGCTGATCGTCGGCTCGCCCGCCAAGGCGATCCGGGTGCTGGACGACGCGGCGGTCGAGCGGCTGCGGGCCTCGGCCGCGCACTACGTCGCCAACGCCAGGCGCTTCAAGCTCGGGTTGAAGAAGGTCTGAGGTCTCGGCCGGCATGCCGTCGGCCACCGGCGCCTATTAATCCCGGCTGCCGGTTGAGCGCTCCGCAAGGGCTGCCCGCAGCAGCGACGCGCCCACCTCGAACCCTGCAATCTCTGCTTCTTCCAGCGCTGTCGTGCAGTGGTCGATGCGAGTCCTCAAAGAGGGATCCGCGCCGGCGGCAAGAAGCAGGCGGATCGCCTCGGCGTCTCGCATGGCCACGGCGTGATGGAGCGGCGTCCAGTCGTTGACACCTCGCATGTCCGCATCGGCGCCGTGATCGATGAGGATGCGGATGATGTCGAGCTTGTCCGCGCGCTCGGTGGACAGCGCCGCGATGATCGATGGAAATCCGGCATGATCGTCGTAGTTTGGGCTCGACCCGGCGTCGAGCAGCGCCACGACGAAGGCAAGCGGGCTCCAGTAGATCGCGTATTCGAGCGGATGGCCAAGGCCGAGCTCAAACGGCATGCGCTCGTCAAACCAGCGGGGCGAACGACCCAGGGCGGTGCCGAGGGCCACGAAGTCGCCAGCCTTGAAGGCATCGTCGATCGCCCTGAACAGACGATGGCGTTCGCATCGATCTTCCGGAATTTCCTGCATCGGCTGCGGTCCAGAAGGCGGAGTTGCCGACTGATAATATCTCGATCTTCCGCCTGTGGAAATTTATACCACAATGTACTGATGTCTTCCCAGAAATGGCGGAGCCGGCCCGGGGACGGGGCCGGCTCCTTTGACCCGGTCGTTGGGGACGGGGAG